>CANKHJ010000010.1 GCA_947481635.1 Bradyrhizobiaceae bacterium | reverse complement strand
CGATTTCCAAGGGCTTGGCAGGAGCAGCTTACGGCCTCATCCTGCTCGCTCTGATCTATCTGATGCCGACCGGTGCAGCCGGGCTGGTGGCTTGGCTGCGAGGCCGGTTGGCAGGATAGACAAGAGCCGTTGAACGGCCGTGCTGAACCATGGAGGAAGCAATGAACAGGAAGACGCATTGGCTGATCGCGCCGGCTGTCGCTGCCTTGGTCGTGGCGTTTGCTGGCCCGGTCTCGGCGCAGAAGAAATACGACGTTGGCGCCACCGACACCGAAATCAAGATCGGCAACATCAATCCCTATAGCGGTCCGGCCTCGGCTTACGGCCAGATCGGCAAGACCATCGGGGCCTATTTCAACAAGGTGAATGCCGAGGGCGGCATCAACGGCCGCAAGATCAACTACATCTCTTATGACGACGGCTACAGTCCACCGAAAGCGGTGGAGCAGGCGCGCAAGCTGGTCGAGAGCGATGAGGTGCTGCTGGTGTTCCAGCCGCTCGGCACGCCATCGAACGCCGCGATCCGGCGCTACATGAATAGCAAGGAAGTGCCGCAACTCTTCGTCGCGACCGGCGCGACAATGTTCGGCGACCATAAGGGCTATCCCTATACGATGGGATGGCAACCCAATTATCAGAGCGAGGGCCGCATCTACGCGAAATACCTGCTCGACAATCATCCCAACGGCAAGATCGGCATTCTCTACCAGAACGACGACTACGGTAAGGATTACGTCAAAGGCCTGAAGGACGGCCTCAATGGTAAGATCCAGGTCGTCGCCGAACTGCCCTACGAGCCATCCGATCCGACGGTGGACTCGCAGATCATCAACCTGAAGGCTGCCGGAGCCGATATCTTCTTCAACGTCGCAACGCCGAAACACGCCGCACAGGCGATCCGCAAAGCGGCTGAGATCGGCTGGAAGCCGGTACACCTGCTCAACAGCGTCTCGCAGTCGGTCGGCTCGGTGCTCAAGCCCGCCGGGCTCGAGCAATCCAAGGACATCGTGTCCGCGGCCTATGTCAAAGATCCGACCGACCCGTCATTCAAGGACGACGCGGCGCTCAAGGAGTGGACCGCGTTCATGGACAAATACCTGCCGGACGGCGACAAGACCTCGAGCTTCACCGTGTATGGCTATTCGGTCGCGCAGACGCTGGTTCAGGTGTTGAAACAGTCCGGCGATACGCTGACGCGTGAGAATGTGATGAAGCAGGCGGCGAACCTCAAGAACCTGAGTCTGGGTATGCTGCTGCCCGGCATCACGGTCAATACCGGGCCGAACGACTTCTTCCCGATCGAGCAGATGCAGTTGATGAAGTTCAACGGCACGACCTGGGACCGCTTCGGCCCAGTGATCAGCGGCGAGATCGGAAGCTAGGCTCTTGGTGCCCCCGCGCAGGCGGGGGCACCGCGATAAGAGAAACGAAAAACAACACCACGGGAGAAACATCGATGTCCAAGGCCAAGCTCGCGACAGCTCTCGGTGCCGCGGTTCTGTTCGCCGCAGCCCTGCCGGCAACCGCGCAGGAATATCCGACCCGCGAAATCACCACGATCTGTCCCTTCGCGCCGGGCAGCGGCGCTGACGTGCTGGTTCGCTTCCTGGCGAACAAGCTAGGTCAGGAACTCGGCAAGACCATCATCGTCGACAACAAGCCCGGCGCGCAGGGCGCGCTCGCGACCGAAGCGGTCGCGAAGGCGAAGCCCGATGGCTACACCATCGCGATCACGCCGGCCTCTTCGACCATGGCGGCGGCGGTGCATCTGTTCACCAAACTGAACTACGACCCGCTCAAGGACTTCGCGCCGATCACCACCATCTCCAGCCTGTCCTTCGTACTGGTGGTGGAAGGCGGCAGCCCGCTCAATACGCTGGCCGACCTCACCGAAAGCCTGAAAAAGAAACCGGGCAACGGCTTCTATGGCGCATCGACCAATACCGGCATCGTCGCGACCGAACTCTACAAGCGCGCCACCGGCCTGAAAACCGAGCGCGTGAATTACAAGAACGTCCAGGACACGGTGAAGGATATGAAGGCGGGTCATGTCGACTTCGTCTTCACCGACGCAAGCTTCGTGCCCGGCCAAATGAAGGAAGGCCATCTCAAGCCGCTTGCGATCACCGGACCGGTCCGCTCCGGCGTGCTGCCGACGGTGCCGACCCTGAAGGAATCCGGATACGACATCGACCTCACCGCATGGTGGGGCGCGTTCGTTCCGGCCGGAACGCCACAGCCGGTGATCGACAAGCTGCGCGCCGCCTTCGACAAGGTGCTTGCCGCGACCGACACCAAGGAATTCCTCGCGCGCATCGCCAATGATCCGCTCCCCGGCACGCCGGATTCGCTGCGGGCGCTGCTGGTGAAGGAGATCAAGAACTGGGGCGACTATGCCGAGCTCGCCAAGATCGAGAAGCAATAGGCCTGGGTGGCGCGTCCCGGCAGCGGCACAATTGTCGTCCGTCCCATGATATAAGACAGTCAATTTATCTTTTCTGGCGGAGATGAATCGGATGCGCAGGATAGCCCCGCTGTTACTCGCGCTGGCCGTAGCCGTTGCGACGCCCGCCTTCGCCCAGGATCCGGCGCCCGGTTCCTGGGGCAAGAAGGCGGAGATGATCGAGGCCAATTCGGAATTCGCCACCACCGAAGCCGCCGGCAAGATCTACGTGCTCGGCGGCTACCCTTCCTCGCGCGAGTCGGTGAAGACCGTGCAGGTTTACGACATCGCGACCGGCACCTGGACGATCGGGCCGCCGCTGCCGGTGGTGAATAATCACGGCATGGCCGCCACGGTCGACGGCATCGTCTATCTGATCGGCGGCCAGACCGATCCTAATCTCGCCTATGTCGACACCGTCTACGCACTCGATCCAAAGGTCGGACAATGGGTGCAGAAAGCGAAGATGCCGGTGGCGCGCAGCGCCGGCGCGCCGGTGGTGTTCGAAGGCAAGATCTATGTCGCCGGCGGGCGGCCGCCGCATGGCGCCGAATTCGCGGTCTATGATCCGAAAGCCGATACCTGGGAAAAGCTCCCGAACCTGCCGACGCAGCGCAACCACATCATCGGCGCCGCGATGAACGGCAATATCAACGTCGCCGGCGGTCGCCTGCTCGGCGGCTTCCAGAGCAACCAGGTCGCGGTATTCGAGGCCTATGATCCAAAGACCCGCACCTGGTCCACCGCCGCGCCGATGCTGAAGCCGCGCAGCGGCCATAACGGCGTGATCGCGAATGGCTGCTTCCATGTCTGGGGCGGCGAGCACAAGGACGGGATGCATCCCGACCACGATTACTACGATCCGCGCAATGACAAATGGACCAAGCTCCCCGACATGGCGATCCCGGTGCATGGCGTCACCGGCGCGGCCTTTGTCAACGGCCTGATCTGGGTCACCGGCGGCGGCATCAGCAACGGCGGCAGCAGCGGGACGAAGCTGAACCAGATTTATCGGCCGAACGTGAGCTGCCAGTAAGTCGTCATTCCGGGGCGGCCTGAAAGGCCGAGCCCGGAATCCATACGCCGCAGCAGCCGTTTTAGAACCGAGAGGCCTGCGACTATGGATTCCGGGCCCGATGCTTCGCATCGACCCGGAATGACAGAGAGTTAAATCTCCATCGACCGTTCTTTCGGCCGCCAAGCGTTGACCCGATGGTCGATCTTGTCGAGCACCGAGTTGAGCACCAGCACCAGCGCGGTCGCGACGAGGATTCCAGCGAACGCACCGACGGTGTCGAAGCTCTGCCGTGAATTCTCGATGAAATAGCCGATGCCCTCGTTGCCGACCAGGAATTCGCCGATGATCGCGGCGCTGACCGCGCGCGGCAGCGATATCTTGAGCGCGGCGAAGAAGAACGGCGTCAGCGAATACCAGATCACCTCGCGCGCGATCCGCGACTCGCTCGCGCCGACAATGCGCGCCATGTTGATCAGCCGGCGGTCGACGTTGCGGATGCCGGCAAACACCGCGATGAAGATCGGATAGAATACCAGCAATCCGACCAGCCACAGCTTCGGCGCATCGTCGATGCCGAAGTAAAGGATGAATAGCGGGATCAACGCATATTTCGGGATGCCGACCGACGCCATGATGTAGGGCTCGACCGCAGCGGTGATCCTCGGCACCAGCCGCAGCACGAAGGGCAGCGCGATGCCGAAGGCGCAGCCGATCGCGAAGCCGATCGTCGAAATGCGCAAAGTCGCATAGATATGCTTGAGCAGCAGGCCGGATTGGGTATCGGTGATGATACGCTGGATCACCTTGATCGGATCCGCGACATAGATCGGACCGACCGCGTCGGCGCCGAGCTTCCACAAAACGAACAGCAACCCGATCAGCAGCACGCGTCCGATAATGACGCCGTAGCGCCGCCATTTGATCGACGACGCTTCCGACAGATCGAGTGCGGTGTCCTGCGCGGTCATTGCACCTGCTCGCGGATGCGCTGGTAGAGCGCGGCGAAATCCGGGTGCGTCATGATCCCGCGAATGTCGCGCGGCCGCGGTATCGTGATCGGGTGATCGCCGACGATCTTGGCCGGCGCGCGCGACAGCACCAGCGTGCGGTCGCCGAGCGCGATCGCCTCGGTGATGTCGTGGGTGACGAAGACGATGGTCTTTCGCCCGAGATTCCATAGCCGCAGCAGGTCTTCCTGCAATTGCGCGCGGGTCTGCGCATCGAGCGCGCCGAACGGCTCATCCATCAGGATCACCGGCGGATCATAGACCAAGGTGCGGATCAGCGACGCGCGCTTGCGCATACCGCCGGACAATTCATGCGGATAGTGACCTTCAAAACCGGCGAGACCAACCGTCCGCATCAGCATGTCGGCGCGCGCGCGGCCCTCGGCATCCAGACGGCCCTGCACCTCGAGCGGAAACAGCACGTTCTGCAACGTGGTGCGCCACGGCAGCAAGTTGTCCTCCTGCGTGACATAGCCGATCTGGCAATTGAGGCCGGGATTGAGCGACTTCGGATCGTTGATCGGTGCGGACTTCGACTGGAAGCGCACCTCGCCGCCATTGGCGACGTCGATCTGCGCGATCATGTTGAGCAACGTGGTCTTGCCCGAACCGGACGGCCCGATGATGGTGAGGAACTCACCATCGGGCACCGAGAAGCTGAGATCCTTGATGACCCACAAGGCTGTATCGCGTCCGCTGCGGCCGGCGAAGCGCTTGTCGAGACCTCGAACTTCGAGGAGTGGCTGTCCGCTCATGATCAGGTTCCTGTCTGCATCCGCACGTCCGGCGGCGGACGCCAACGCAACAACCGGCGCTCGACAATATTGACGCTCCAATTGCCGAGCGCGACGATCAGCGTCGTCATGAACAGCGCCGTGAAAATTCCGGTGGTGTCGAAATTGGTCGCGCTGAACTGGATCAGATAGCCGAGCCCGCGATTGGCCGAGAGCAATTCGGCGATCACCGCGCCGCCGATCGAATACGGCATTGCGATGCGGAAGCCGGTGAAAATATAAGGCACCGCACCGGGGAACACGATGTAGCGCGCCACGTCGCGTTCATTCGCGCCGGCGACCTGCGCCATCTGCACCAGCTTCGGCTCAAGCGCGCGCACGCCGGACAACGCGCTGAAATAGACAATGAAGAACACGGTGATGGCGACCAGCGCGACCTTGGATTCGATCCCGATCCCGAACCACAGGATGAACAGCGGCGCGAGCGCGAGCTTGGGCGCGCCGTAACCGCCGACCATCACCGGATCGAGAATTGCGGTCGCCATCGGCCAGCGTCGCAGCAGGAACGGCAGGATGGTCGCCGGAATGGCGCCGATGACGAAGCCTATCACCGCCTCGGAGGCGGTGTAGGAGGCATGCGAGAGCAATTCTCCGCCCAGGATACCATTGATAAAGCGCGTCAAAACGCCCCAGGGCGAACTGAACCAATAGACGCCACGCCAAAGCGTGAGCGCCTGCCACCCCGCGATCAGGATCACGAAGACGAGGATCTGATGGCTATGCGCCTTGAGCCACGCGACGACGCGCCCCACGCCTAATTCGGCCGCGCCGGATTTCCGGCTCTCTCCCAGGCTCGTCATATCCTCACCAAATCCGCGACGCGTTGGCCGCAGCGACGGTCCGCAGTACTTTTCTTGAGCAAGCGCGGTTCTTAAACCGGCCGTTATTGAACCGGCACGTTGCGATGCTATTCTTGCGGTCCGTCAAAGTTCCCCATGTTGCCTGCATTGTAGCGCAATGCGCGGGCTGATACACGCAGTTTGGTCAAACGATAAATCGGGAGGATGGAATGTTCAAATGGTCGGCAGGCATCGCCGCCTTGTCCCTTGGAGTTGTGGCCTTACAGGCCCCGGTGGTCCAGGCCCAGGAAATCGAAACAATCGTCGCATTGCCGTCGCCGACGCTGACATTTAGCGCGGCGTTCCTCGCCGAGGACATGGGCTTCTACAAGCAGGCCGGCCTCAAGGTGACTCATCGGCAGCTGGTGGGTGTGGCCGCCGTCAACGCCGTGATCGCCGGCAGCGCCGACTTCACCATCGGCACCGGCCCGGTGTTCCTGCGCGCGGCAGCCAACAACCAGCGCCTGCTGACGATCGCGAACCTGATCGACAAACCGCTGGTCGAACTGGTGCTGCGTAAGGACGTCGCGGCCGCAGCCGGCATCACCGAAAAGAGCAGCTTCGCCGAGAAGACCAAGGCGCTGAAGGGTAAGACCATCGCGATCCAGGGCGTCGGCAGCATCATCCACGCATGGGAGCGCTACGTGGTCGCGCGCGCCGGCTTCGACGTCGAGAAAGACGTAACCATCGCGCCGATGGATCCGCCGGCGATGCGGCCCGCCATGCTGAACAAGGCAATCGACGGCTTCGCGACGTCGCTGCCTTTCACCACCGAGCCGATCGTCAAGGGCGACGCCATCATGCTGGCGAGCGCCGTGACCGACGCGCCGGAACTGCTGCCCTTCGCTTATGGCCTGGTGCAGGTAAAGCCTGAAACCTGCCAGCAAAACAGGGAAAAATGCGTCCGCCTCGCGAAGGCCTATCAGCTCACCGCTGACTTCATGCAGAGCAAGCCGGACGAGGCGCTTGCCGTGCTCTCGAAGCGGTTCCCGCAGATGGACGCGGACCTGCTGAAGGCCGCGTGGCAGACGGTGCGCGCCGCGCATTCCAAGGACATCCGCGTCACGCTGAAGAGTCTCGAGAATTCCGAGGATGTCAGCATCGTCGGCAAGCTGCTCAAGCCGGAAGACAAGCTCAAGAACTATGATGGCTTGTACACGGACGAATATCTGAAATAGATCGGGGTTGAGCGATATGATCGAAGGGCGGCGCAGTGCGCCGCCCTTTTCATTTCAAGGCACCACGGCCACACGCGGCTCGTTGAGAATCTCGCGCAGCTCCGGCAAGCAGGTGCCGCACTTCGTGCCGGCGCGCAGCAGGCGACCGACCTCCTCCGCGGTGGTCATCGACTTGGCATTCACCGCTTCACGGATCACGTCGCTTGCAACATCGAAGCAGGCACACACTACCGGCAACACGCCGACGCTTTGCAGCTTCGGCAGCGGGGTACCTTCCGGCCCTATGAACAATGCGCCGACGAGCCTGCCATCCTCGAAGGCGGCAGCGCGGTAGATGCCCTTCTCGCGATCGACATATTCGGTCAGCACCGCGTGCAGTCCGAACAAATCCGGCGCTGCGGCGCGCCACGCGGCCGGGCCGTCATTGGTCGCGAGCGACCAGCCCCAGCCTTCCGCGGTGCGCAGCCGCGACCACCACGTGCCGTCGGGAAACGCCATGCCGCCGCATGTCATCGCCGCGCCGCGATAGACGAATGACAGCGGCGCAATCCCGACCGGTGTCGCCTTGGATTCCGGCTGCCCGGAATGCGGATCGGTGACTGGCGCGACCAGATCGCCGACACAGGCATCGGATGAGGTCGCATCGCTCCAGTGAATCGGCACAAACACCGAGCCGCGCCGCTGGCCCGGATCGACCACAACCTTGAGCGTGCAGGCGCCGTGCGGCGTGGCAACGCGCGCGAAGCCGTCATGCTTGAGGCCATAGGCTGCGGCATCGAGCGGATGAATTTCGACGAACGGCTCGGGCCGGTGCGTCGCCAGCCGCGCACTCTGCCCGCTGCGCGTCATGCTGTGCCATTGGTCGCGCAGCCGCCCGGTATTCAGCCGCAGCGGATAGTCCTCCGACACGTCGTCGCGCAGCCGCGGCGGTTCGGGAGCGATGAAGCGCGCCTTGCCGTCCGACGTGGAGAAGCGGTTATCGGCATAGAGGCGCGCCGCGCCGGTGCCATCGGCCATCACCGGCCATTGCACCGGCTCGAAGGTCGCGTAGTGCCGGTCGGAGAGCGACGCCAGGCTGCCGAGGTCGAAGGCGCGCGCGCCATCATTTTCAAAGCATGACAACGCCGCGTGCTCCCGGAAAACATCGGCCGGCGTGCGATACGAAAACGCCTCTTCAAAACCCAGCCGCTTGCCGACCTCGGATACGATCCACCAGTCCGGCTTCGCATCGCCGGGCGCCGGCAGGAACGCGCGCTGGCGCGAGATGCGGCGCTCCGAATTCGTGACGGTGCCGTCCTTCTCGCCCCAGGCGGCGGCGGGGAGCAGCACATGCGCGCCGGACTCGATCGTATCGTTCGACGCGACGACATCCGAGACAACAAAGAGTTCGAGCTTGCGCAGCGCGTCGCGCCAGGCGCCCGCGCGCGGCAGCGACATTGCGGGGTTGGTCGCCATCACCCACAGCGCCTTGATCTCACTGCGCTCGATCGCCTCGAACAGCTGCACCGCCTTGAGGCCCTCGCGCTCCGCCATGCGCGGCGCCTTCCAGAAGCGTCGCACCCGATCGACCTCATCCGGCGCGAAGCCCATATGCGCCGCGAGCTGGTTGGCGAGCCCGCCGACCTCACGGCCGCCCATCGCATTCGGCTGGCCGGTGAGCGAGAACGGCCCCATGCCGGGACGACCGATCCGCCCGGTTGCAAGATGGCAATTGATGATCGCGTTGACCTTGTCGGTGCCCTGCGCGGATTGATTCACGCCTTGCGAGAAGCAGGTGACGGCGTTCTCGACGGTTTCGAACAGCCCGAAGAATGTGCTGACGTCAGCCTCTGATAATCCGGTCGCGACAGCGGTTGCCCCGACATCGGGCGCGATCTCGCGTGCCCGCGTCAACGTCTCCGCAAAACCGTTGGTGCGGCGCGCGATGTAACCCTCATCGAGCTTGCCGCTGTCCGCGAGATGCACCAGCAGACCGCAGAACAGCGCGGTGTCGGTGCCGGGGGCGATCGGCAGGAACAGATCGGCATCGCGCGCCGTCATGGTACGGCGCGGATCGATCACGACGATCTTGGCGCCACGCTCCTTGCGGTTGCGGATCATCCGCTGGAACAGCACGGGATGGCACCACGCCGTATTGGAGCCGACCAGCACCAGCAAGTCGGCCGCGTCGAGATCCCCGTAATTACCGGGAACGACATCCTCGCCGAAAGCGCGGCGCTGGCCGGCCACCGTGGACGCCATGCAGAGCCGCGAATTGGTGTCGACATTCGACGAGCCGATGAAGCCCTTCATCAGCTTGTTCGCGACGTAATAATCCTCGGTGAGCAATTGTCCCGAGAGATAGAACGCGACTGCCGGTGGCCCATCGCACTCGACGATGCGGCGCAGGCCGTCCGATACCCGGCCGAGCGCCTGGTCCCAATCGACGCGTGCCAGCGAATCGTCGGCCTGGCGCAGCATCGGGTGCAGCAGGCGGCCGTCGAGTCCGAGCGTCTCGTCCAGCGCGAAGCCCTTGGAGCAGAGCCGGCCGAAATTCGCCGGATGATCCGGATCGCCGCTGATGATCGCACCGCCCTCCCCATTCGGACGCGCCAGCACGCCGCAGCCGACGCCGCAATATGGACACGCGGTGCGAATCGCCTGCGCGTGGGGAAGCGGCGCGTTCAATAGACATCCTGCTGGAAGCGGCCGGTCTTCTTGAGGTCGTTGACGAAAGCGACCGCCTCCGCGGCGGTGCGCGCGCCATGCTGCGCGACCACGTCGACCAGGGCGCGCTCGACATCCTTCGCCATGCGCTGCGCATCGCCGCAGACATAGACATGCGCACCGTCCGCGATCCACGACCAGAGGTCGCGCCCGACCTCGCGCATGCGATCCTGCACATAGACCTTCTGGTCGGCGTCGCGCGACCACGCCAACGTCAGGCGGTTCAGCGCGCCGGATGCACGCATCGCCTTGAACTCGTCTTCGTAGAAAAAATCATAGTCGTGCCGCTGATGGCCGAAGAACAGCCAGTTGCGGCCCGGCGCGTTGCTGGCGATGCGCTCCTGCAGGAAGGCGCGGAACGGTGCAACGCCGGTGCCGGGACCGATCATGATGATCGGCGTGTCGGGATTATCCGGTAGGCCGAAGGCATGCGCCTTCTGCACATAGACCTTCAGTTGTTCGCCGGGTTGGATGCGTTCGGCCAGAAAGGTCGAGGCCACCCCGAGCCGGTTGCGCGCGCCAATCTTGTAACGGACGGTATCGACAGTGAGCGCGAGCTTGCCGGGATGCATCCGCGCTGACGACGCAATCGAATAAAGCCGCGGCTGCAGGGGATCGAGCGCCTCGATGAACGCCTCCGGGTCGGGCCGGACGCCCTTGAATTTCTCTATCGCGCCGAGCACGTCGAGCGTCGCCGCATCCCCATCCGGATCTTCGCCCGAGGCCAGCGCCTTGGCCTTCTGCCGCCGTTCGCCGCCGGTGATGTAGGAGATCAGCTGGAACAGCATATCGGGCGCGGGAGCCAGCGACACGTCCTCGATCAGCACGTCGCGCAGCGCGCGCCCGCCGATCGGAAAATCCGCCGGCGCCTCCAGCGCCTTCAGCAGCGCATCGGCCAGCGCGGGATCGTTGGTCGGATACATCCCGAAACTGTCGCCGACGATATGGTCGAGCCCGCAGGCGGCGAGATCGAATTCGATATGCCAGGTTTCCTTCGCCGAGCCCGGCTTGTTCAGTCGCTTACGTGACAGGAAGGTCGCGAGCACCGGGTCTTCACGCGAACGGCCCGGCACGGTGCGTGGCGCAATCTTCGCTTCCGCTGGCACGGCCGGTGTTGCGGGCTTCGCCGCGCCCGGCGCATCGAGCTCCTGATAGAGCCCCTTGAGCATGCGGGCGGTTTCCTTGCCGCCCGGAACGCAGAGATTGAGCCGCTCTTCCTTGCGCGCGAACAGCGCGTCGGCATAGTCGCGGCAATTGTAACCGCATTGCCCGCAATCCTGCTGCGCCATCGCCGCCATCATGCGGCGCGGCAAGGCTTTGCCTTCGGCCAGCATCATGCGCTCGGCCATCGGCAATGTCTGGTCGTGCCACGGCGCCTCATCGTCTTCCACGGCCGGCGCAGCGCCGGGCATCAGCGCAGCGGATTCATCCGGCGACAGCGCGGTGACGCCGCCATCGACCGAGACCAGTCCGGCGAAGAAACCGTTCAGCCATTGGCGCTGCTCGGTCGAGAACGGCGCGCCCTCCGGAATCAATTCGAGCTTGGGCGGCGGGACGAACTGGGTCATTCGACCGTCCCCATATCGGCCAATGCCGCGAGCGCCGGGACGTCGTGGCGCCGCGTGAACGCGAGGAATGTCTCATCGGAAGACGACCGATGTGCGAGATAGCTCTGCAATAGCCGCGCGACGGCCTTCGGCGCGTCCTCCGCTTTCACGTCGTGGAAGATTTCGCGCCCGAGCACCGCGTCGGGGCCGTAACCGCCGCCGACCAGGATGTGATAGCCCTCGACCGGATCGTCATCCTCGGAGATCGACACCTTGGCGCCGATCAGCCCGATGTCGCCGATGTAGTGCTGCGCACAGGAATGGTGGCAGCCGGTGAGATGGATGTTGACCGGGCTATCAAGCGCGACATGCGCCTCGCAATATTTTGCGATCTCCTCGGCGTGACCCTTGGTGTCCGAGGCCGAGAAGCGGCAGCCCTTGCTGCCGGTGCAGGCGACCAGGCCGGCGCGGATCGGCGTCGCAGAGGTTGCGAGGCCAAGCGCTACAATCGCCTGTTGCGCGTCGGCGACGCGCGCATCCGGCACGCCGGAGAGCAGCAGGTTCTGCCACACGGTGAGGCGGATATCGCCGTCGCCGATCTCGCGGGCGAGCCTGGCGAGGCCTCGCATCTGGTCCGCGGTGAGCTTGCCGAGCGGCAGCAGCACGCCGATCCAGTTGAGTCCCGGCTGTTTCTGCGGATGCACGCCGATATGCGCCGAGCGGTCGAAAGCCGGACGCGGCGCGACGGCATCGCCCGCAACGCGCGTGAGCTTGCCGCCAAGTTTCTCTTCGACCAGACCGAGAAAGGCCTCGAAGCCCAGCCGGTCGAGCACGTATTTGAGCCGCGCCTTGTTGCGGTCGGTGCGGTCGCCGTGCTCGATGAACACGCGCACGATCGCGTCTGCAACGCGCGTCGCATCTTCCGGCTTCACGATCACGCCGGTGTCGCGCGCGAAATCGCGATGGCCGGTGATGCCGCCGAGCGCCAGCCGGAACCAGATGCCGGGCTCAACGCCGTGGCCGTCCAGCACCTCGACCGCCTGGAACGCGATGTCGTTGGTTTCTTCGAGCACCGGGATGGTGCCGGCGCCGTCAAAGGCGACGTTGAATTTGCGCGGCAGGCCGTAGAGCGCGCGCTCATTCAGGATGTGATTATGCCAGCGCCGCGCATAGGGCCGGGTATCGAGCAGCTCGCGCTTGTCGATACCGGCGGTCGGCGTGCCGGTGACATTGCGGATGTTGTCGGCGCCGGAGCCGCGCGTGCACAGCCCGATATCCTGGATCGCTTCGACGATCGCGACCGCGTGCTTCGGCTCGATCTCGCGCATCTGCAGGTTGGCGCGCGTGGTCACATGCGAAAAGCCACCGGCCTGCTGCTCAGCGATGCGCGCCAGTTCCTCGAATTGCCAATGCGTCACGATGCCGTTCGGAATGCGCAGCCGGCACATGTAGGAATTCTGCGCCGGCGCGACATAGAACAGGCCGAAATAGCGCCAGCGGAAATTATCCGCCGGCTTGGGCGGCTCGTTCCTGTCGGCCTGCGCGTTGAGCCGCGGATAGGCATCGAACGGATGCTCGTCGCGCTTGAACTTCTCCTGATCGTTGAGCTTGCCACCCGCCGCGACGACGCGATCCTGCGCCTTGAGATGGATCGCATCCGGCCCGACCGGCTCGCTGCGCGCAGACGCGCCGCCTTTCGTGCGCGAGGCCGTCAGCCCCGACACGAAGCCTTCCAGATAGCGCTTCTGCTCCGGCGAGAAGTCGCTCGACATCAGGTCTACGCCGCCTCGACGAAGCGGTGCCGTTCATACAGGAATTCGAGCACGCGCTGGCGGCACTTGAGGTAGGTCGCGCTGGTCGCCAGCTCGAGCCGTTTACGCGGGCGCGGCAGCGGCACGTCGAGCACCTCGCCGATCCGCGCCGCCGGACCATTAGTCATCATCACGATCCGGTCGGAGAGCAGCACCGCCTCGTCGACGTCATGGGTGATCATCAGCACGGTGTTGCCGAGCTTCTGGTGGATTGCCATCACCGAATCCTGCAGATGCGCGCGGGTGAGCGCATCGAGCGCGCCGAACGGCTCGTCGAGCAGCAGCACCTTCGGCTCCATCGCCAGCGCGCGCGCTAGCCCGACACGCTGCTTCATGCCACCGGAAATCTCATTCGGCCGCTTGTCCTTGGCATGCGCCATCTGCACCAGCTCGAGCTTGTGCATGATCCACTCGTGGCGCTCCTTGCGGCTCTTGGCCGCGAACACCTTGTCCACCGCGAGGCGGACATTGTCGTAAACCGTGAGCCACGGCAGCAGCGAGTGGTTCTGGAACACGACCGCGCGGTCCGGCCCCGGATCATTCACCTCGCGGTCTTCCAGCAGGACACAGCCCAGGGTCGCGGGCGTGAGGCCCGCAACGATGTTGAGCAAAGTCGACTTCCCGCAGCCGGAATGGCCGATGATCGAGACATATTCTCCCTGGTCGATGGTGAGCGTGATGTCGCTCAGCACCTCGGTCTCCTGCGAGCCGCGGGTAAAGGTCTTGGAGAGGTGGTCGATCTTCAGATAGGCGGTCATGATTCTTCTCTCCAATCAGTTCGCGGAGGTGCCGCGCGTCACGATGGTGGCGAGCAAAGCGACGATGCGGTCGAGCACGAAGCCGACCAGGCCGATATAGACCAGCGCGACGACGATGTCGGACAGGCGCGAGGAATTCCACGCATCCCAGATGAAGAAGCCGATGCCGACGCCGCCGGTGAGCATCTCGGCGGCAACGATGGCGAGCCACGACAGGCCGATGCCGATCCGCAGCCCGGTGAAGATGTAGGGCGCGGCGGACGGGATCATGATCTTGGCGAAGAATTCGAAATGATTGAGCCGCAGCACCGCGGCGACGTTGCGATAATCCTGTGGGATGTTGCGGATGCCGACCGCGGTATTGATGATGATCGGCCACACCGCGGTGATGAAGATCACGAAGATCGCCGAGGGCTGGCTATCGCGGAACGCCGCGAGCGAGATCGGCAGCCAGGCCAGCGGCGAGATGGTGCGCAGGATCTGGAAGATCGGATCGAGCCCGCGCATCGCCCAGACCGACTGGCCGACGATGGTGCCGAGCATGATGCCGATCAGGCCGGCGAGACCGTAACCGATCATCACCCGCTGCAGCGACACCAGCACGCGCCAGCCAAGGCCGATATCCTGCGGGCCCGCGACGAAGAACGGATCGACGATCAGGTCATAGGCCTCGGTCCAGATCTTCGATGGCGCCGGCAGCGTCGCCCCGGGCCGCGAGCACAGGATCTGCCAGACCGTCAGTAGTAGCGCGATCATCACCAGCGGCGGGACGACCCGCGCCGCCACGTAACTCAACCGCGGCATCAGCTTGCTTGTAAATCTCGCCTTCGGCAGCTTGAGCCGTAGCACCGGCGCGGCGACGGCGGCGCTCGGGGGTGGCACCGCGATGGTGGTTTCAGTCTTGAGCACGGTCATGTTCATCCAGATTCTCCGTCAGCGAACGCGGCATGGGGCCGCCCGTTAAGGCGGCCCCTGCCAGGTCTCAGACTTCCATGCGCTTGATCGTCAGGCTCTTGAGATAGGCGGACGGATTCTCCGGATCGAACACCTTGCCGTCGAAGAACGTCTCCTTGCCGCGCGAGGACGACGCCGGGATATCGGCGGCCGCGACCGACAGCGACTTGGCGGCATCGCGCCACAGGTCTTCGCGATTGACCTTGTTCACCAGCGCGGTGACGTCGGTGCTCGGCTCGAACTTGCCCCAGCGGATGTCTTCGGTGACGAACCAGGCGTCATGACTCTTGAACGGGTAGGACGCGTGGTCCTGCCAGAACTTCATGAATTGCTTGGTGCCCTTCTCGACGCGGCCATTGCCGTAGTTTATGTCGCCCTTGGCGCGCCCAATGATGTCTGCGACCGGCACGTTGAACCATTGGCGCCGGCCGACGATCTCCGACATCTCCTGGCGGTTGTCGGGCTTGTCGCACCATTGCTGTGCTTCCATCACCGCCATCAGCAGCGCCTTGGCGGCTTTCGGATATTTGTCGACCCAGGCGGCGCGCAGGCCGAGCGCCTTCTCGGGATGCTTGGACCACACTTCGCCGGTGCTGCAGGCGGTGAAGCCGATACCCTGGTTGACCAGTTGCTCGTTCCACGGCTCACCGACGCAGAACGCGTCCATGTTGCCGACTTTCATGTTCGCGACCATCTGCGGCGGCGGCACGACGATGGTCGAGACGTCCTTGTCGGGGTCGATGCCGCCAGCGGCGAGCCAGTAGCGGATCCAGAGGTCGTGCGTGCCGCCCGGGAAGGTCATCGCGATCTTAACGTCCTTGCCTTCCGCCTTCTTCTTCGCGAACACGGCTTTCAGCGGCGACGAGTCGGATGTGACCTTGAGATCCTTGTATTCGTTGGCGACCGAGATCGCCTGGGCGTCGAGATTGAGCCGCGCCATCAGATACATCGGCGTCGGCACGTTGTTCTGCGTCACCTTGCCGGTCGAAATCAGGTAGGGCATCGGCGTCAGGATATGCGCGCCATCGATGCCGTTGCTCTCCGAGCCGAGCACCAGATTGTCGCGCACCGCGCCCCATGAGGCCTGCTTGGCGACGTCGACATCCGGCATGCCGTGCTTGGCGAATAATCCCTTTTCCTTCGCGATCACCAGCGCGGAGGCATCCATCAGCGCGATGTAGCCGAGGATCGCCTTGGTGGTTTCGGGCCCGACGGCCTGCGCATAGGCGGCGCCGAACGGAAATTCGGTCTTGATCGCCGCCATCAGGGCGGTCGCGCCGGTGGCGGTGAGTAATGTGCGCCGGCTGATGCGGCCGGCACCTTTGGTCGTCTTGCTCATGGCGGTTGTCGTTCCCCTGGTTCGCTCTGGTTTTGAAGGACCCGCCCGGCGCGTTTCCCGTGAAGGCAATAAAAAAGCCGCAGCCTGAAAGACGCGTGATGGCGCGTTCATCAGAGCAGCGGCGTTGCTATCGGTCCGTCATTGGACCAGTGGCGCCATCGCAGTTGACGGCGCCGATCGATCCTTCTCTTACAAGCTTCGTGCCAGACGGGTCTGAGGCAGAAAGCTGTTTGGAATCAATGAGAAAAGGTTAATGGGCACGTGCCGGCCAGGGCCGGTTTTGGCGCGCTTCATTGCAACTGCAAACTCATTGTGCAGCGCACACTAAATAGGCATTCGCGAAATCAGCTGCGCCGGATGGTCCAGGCCGCGAGGTGCGCCTCGATATCGTCGGGGTCGAAAGCTGGTCCGGTGAAGGCCCCAATATGGTCGGCGGGGGCGCTCGGATCGGGAGCCGTCGCGACCCCGGACGCAGCGTCGTAGAGGTCGGGCCGGCAAACCGCCTTGGCAGCGGCGAGCATCTCGCGCGACAGAGGCGCCTGGCCCCAGCGCACCATCTGCGCGTAGAGCCACGCCGCCTGCGCCGGATCCGGCCGCGCCGCGCCGCCGCGGCCGACCAATAGATAGTGATCGTCATTGCGAAACGTCCCGTCGGGCGAAACCTTCAAGCGGCCGTCGAGCGTGCGTCGGATCACCTCGGGCGCGACGCCGATGCGGTTCGCCGGCGCGAGCAGCGACGCGACCTCGTCGCGGTTGTTCACGTCCTCGACGAAATCCGCGGCGCGCTGATGCGCGCGCACCAGACGCGACAGCACGTCCGGATTCTCCTCGGCCCAGCGCTGGCGCACCGCGAGCAGTTTCTCGGTGGCGCGCGCGAGGATCTCCGAGACGAAATGCAGGATGTGACCGATGCCGAGATCTACCGCGACTGAGTTCCACGGCGCGCCGACGCAGAACGCATCGACGTGTCCGCTCGCAAGGCTGTCCACCATGTAGGGCGGCGGCAGAACCACCAGGCGCACATCCTCATCCGGATCAACACCTCCGGCGGCCATCCAGAAACGCAGATGATAGTTGTGCGTCGAGAACGGGAAGGTCATGCCGAAGGTCAGCGGCTCGGCGCCCTTCGCCTTGCGCGCCGCGACGACGCGCGCCAGCGCGCGCGCCGTCACCATCGGATCGCGGAGATTACCATCCGCCGCATCGGCGAGTTGTGCCTGCAGCGCAGGCGAAACCGTGATCGCATTGCCGTTCACCCCTAGCCCGAAGGGCGCGACGATCGGCACCTTGATATGGCCGAGCCCGAGGCTCGATGCGATTGCGATCGGCGCGATCAGATGCGCGGCATCGAATAGACCGATGTTGAGCTTGTCGCGCACATTCGACCACGAGACCTCGCGCACCAGCTCGATGTCGAGCCCTTCCGCGGCGGTGAAGCCCTTGTCGACCGCGACCAGCAGCGCGGTCGCGTCGGCGAGCGGGATGAATCCGATGCGCAGCTTCACGCCGTCGGTCATTTGAACATCTCCGCAGTCATGATCACCGACTGCGCCACTTCGGCGATCTTCTTCTTCTCGTTCATCGCGGTCTTGCGCAGCAGTGCATAGGCCTCTTCCTCGGTCAGGTTCCTCAGCTTCATCAGGATGCCCCTGGCGCGATCGATCACCTTGCGCTCCTCGAGCGCGCTCTTGGTGCGGTCAAGTTCATCTTGCAGACGCGAGAACGCGTTGAAGCGCGAGATGCACAGATCGAGGATGGTCTTGATCCGATCCTTCTGCAGGTTGCCGACGATGTAAGCCGACACGCCGGCATCGACCGACGCCTGGATCGAGGCGCTGTCGCTCTGGTCGACGAACATCGCGATCGGCCGCTTCACCGCCCGGCTCATCTGGAACATCTGCTCCAGCACGTCGCGGCTCGGGTTCTCGAGGTCGATCAGGATGACGTCGGGATCGATCGCGTAGACATGGGCGAGCAGCCCGGTGGTGTCCTTGATCCAGGTGACATTGCGATGCCCGGCCTCCTGCAACCCGTCCTGGAGGATCGCGGCGCGGATCGGGTTTTCGTCGACAATGATGATTTTGAGCGAGGCATCCATCGGTCACGTGAGCAGCAAGAAGCGGGCCGGAGCCTTTAGCGGGATTGTGCGATGCGGTAAAGAAACGGAGCGCGCGATAGGCACCCCGCGACCCTCATCACAGGTTGTCACCCCCCGCGAAAAGCGGGGGGGCCAGTATTCCCCGGCCAGTCGATAGGGCACGGCGTACTGGATTCCCCGCTTTCGCGGGGAATGACAGCGGAGAGAGTGGGGCATGACCGCCGAGGGTATCCCGCCCGTAAACCCATTCACGCTCTAACCATTTGAGGCCGTGGCGAATTGGGCTATCAGCCAGCCGGGGCGTCCGGGAGAGGTCATGGAACGAGTCGTGGTTACCGGCTGTGGCCTGGTCTCGCCGCTGGGATGCGGCGTGGATGCGGTGTGGGACCGGCTGCTGGCCGGCCGCTCCGGCATCCGCCGGCTGCCGGATTCGATCGTGCCCGATGTGCCGGCGAAAATCGCCGGCGTAGTGCCGACCATCCGCGAGGATGCCGAGGCCGGCTTTGATCCCGACCGCTTTGTCACGGTGAAGAACCAGAAGCGCACCGACCGTTTCATCCAACTCGTGCTCGGCGCGGCCGATGAAGCGATCGCGCAGGCGCGCTGGGCACCGGAGACCACCGAGCAGAAAGAGCGCACCGCCACGGTGATCGCCTCCGGCATGGGGGGCTTCCACGCCATGATGCATGCGACGCGGCTGACCGACACGGTTGGCGTGCGCAAGCTTTCGCCGTTCACGGTGCCGTCTTTCCTGGTGAATCTCGCGGCCGGGCAGATCTCGATCCGCCACGGCTATCTCGGCCCGATCGGCGCGCCGGTGACGGCATGCGCCGCCAGCGTTCAATCGATCGGCGATGGCGCGCGGCTGATCCGCAGTGGCGAGGCCGACATCGCGATCTGTGGCGGCTCCGAGGCCTGCATCGAGCGCGTCAGCCTTGGCAGCTTCGCCGCCGCGCAGGCGCTGGCGACGCATTTCAACGACCGGCCGGCGGAGGCCTGTCGCCCATTCGACGTCGACCGCGACGGCTTCGTGATGAGCGAAGGCGCCGCCGTGGTGGTGATCGAGTCGCTCGCGCATGCGCAGGCGCGCGGCGCGACGCCGCTGGCGGAGCTCTGCGGCTACGGCACCACATCGGACGCGTTCCATATCGCGGCGGCGCCGGAGGACGGCATCGGCCTGCAGCGCTGCATGGCGCTGGCGCTGCGGCAGGCCGGCATCACGCCCGCCGACCTCGGCTATATCAATGCGCACGCCACCTCGACCCCGATGGGCGATGCGGCTGAGCTCACCGCGATCCGCGCCGTGTTCGGCCACGACACCAAGGTCTCGATCTCCGCGACCAAATCGGCGACCGGACATCTGCTCGGCGCGGCTGGCGCCACCGGCGCGATTTTCACCATCCGCGCGTTGACTTCGGAAATCCTGCCGCCCACGCTCAATCTTCACACGGCCGATCCGGCCGCCGGCAATCTCGACCTCGTCGGGCCGCAGCCGCGCAAGCGAGGGGTGGAATTCGCCATGACCAATGGATTCGGCTTCGGCGGCGTCAACGCGTCGCTGGTGTTCCGCCGCTGGAATTAATCCATGACCCCGCAAATCGATTCCGGTTTTCGGGACACCTCCTGCTCAAGACAATGAGACTCTAAGCGTCATGGACCAGACCGTCAGCAAGCCCGTCTACATCGTTCCGGCCGTGATCAAGCGCAACGTCGTGCTGTTCGCGCTGGCGCAATCCTTCACCGGCGCCGGGATGTCGTTCGCCTATGGCCTCGGCCCACTGATGGTGCTCGCGCTGACGCATTCGGCGGCGTTGTCGGGGTTGTCGGTGGCGCTGCTCGGCTTCAGCCGGTTTCTGGTGGCCTATCCGGTCGGCAAGATTACCGACACCTATGGCCGCAAGCCGGGCATCCTGCTCGGCCTGGTGCTGGCGATGATCGGCGCGGTGACCGTCGGCCTGTCGATGAGCCTGCACAGCATCGCGGTGTTCATCGTCGGCATGATGGTATTCGGCATGGGCATGAACGCCGCACAGCAATTGCGCGTCGCGGCGACCGACATGTTTCCGCCGAGCATGCGCGCCGAGGGGCTCGGCTACGTCTCGCTCGGTTCGCTGGCCGGGCTGGTCGCCAGCCCGGTCCTGATCGGCACCGCGGAGAGCATCTCGGTGGGCCTCGGCAGGGACCCGCTTGGCCTGCCCTGGCTGATGCTGCCGCTGATGATCGTCGTCGGAATGGCGATGGTCTATTTCGTGCGGCCGGACCCGAAGCAGATCGGCATGAACCTGCAGCATTATTATCCGAACTACGTGCCGCGCAATCCGACCGAGGCCGACGGCAGTCGCTTCAGCGTGCTCAAGCTGCTGGCCGACGTGCCAATCCGGCTTTCGATCGTCTCGAACGCCGCCGCGACCGGCAACATGTCGATCGTGATGGTGCTGACCTCGCTGGTGCTATCGCATCACGGACATTCGCTGACCGCGATTGCGTTCTCGCACGCATTCCATTCGGCCGGCATGTTCGCCTTCACCGTGCCGCTCGGCAGGCTGGCGGACCGCTTCGGCCGCAGCCAGGTGATGTTCCCCGGCGTCGCGGTGGCGTTGTTCGGCGCGGTGCTGGTCACCTTCACCGAGGCCTATCTCACCATCACGCTCGGCACCTTCCTGGTCGGCCTCGGCTGGGCTGCGGCCAATGTCGCGGCCACGGCGCTCATCGCGGATCACGCCGAAACCGCCGAACGCGGCCGCGCCATCGGCGTCAGCGACTCCGCCGCCGGCGCAACCAGCGTCGCGATGGCGCTCGCCACCGGCCCACTGATCGAGCGCTTCGGCCTGCCCGGCGCCGGCGTGATGGCGATTCTGGTGGCGGCGGTGCCGCTGCTGATGCTGATCTCGGCGCGCCGCAAGATGGCGGATGCGTAACGACGGAAGTCCGTTACGCCGTTACAAGCGCGCACGCTCTTTCTTCACCTCCCCCAGGAGGGGGAAGGTCGACCGCACAGCGGTCGGGAGGGGTGATCCTTTTGAGACAAAGTCACCCCACCCCGGCGTGCTACGCTCACCCTACAAGGGAGGGTAAAGAAAGAAGTTCGATCCAATGATCGTCCTGAACAAGTTGCGCGAGCTCACTCTCTCCGCTCCCACCGCTGTCGGGCGGCCGTCACACCTCAGCGCCGCCAGCGGACTCGTGCGCGTTGCATCCTTCCTCTACATCGTCGCCGATGACGAACTCCACCTCGGCGTCTTCAACACCGACGACACCAACCCCGGCCACCTGATCCGCCTGTTCGACGGCGATCTTCCCGATGGCCCGCGCAAGCGCAGGAAGCACAAGCCCGACCTTGAGGCGCTCACGCAGCTTCCCGCCTCCGCCGATCATCCGCACGGCGCGCTGCTGGTGCTCGGCTCGGGCTCCCGGCCCAATCGCCGTACCGGCGCGATGCTGACGCTCGATGCAAACGGCGCCATGCAAGGCGCACCACGCCAGATCGACCTCGCGCCGCTCTTCGCCCCGCTCGACGACGCCTTCGCCGAACCCAACATCGAGGGCGCGGTGGTCATCGGCGGCGAACTGCGGCTTTTCCAGCGCGGCAACAAGGCGCAAACCGAAAATGCGATCGTTCGGTTTCCGCTGCTCGCGGTGCTCGACTCGTTGATGTCCGGGCAGGACGTCACGATCATGACCTCCGGCATCGACCGCCTCGATCTGGGCGCGATCGACGGCATTCCGCTCTGCTTCACCGACGCCGCGGCGCTGCCGAATGGCGACATGGTGTTCACCACCGTCGCGGAAGATACCGATGATGCTTATAACGACGGCCCTTGCGCGGGGTCGGCGGTCGGGGTCGTGGGGAATAACGGACGTCTGCTCGGGATGTACCCACTCGACCGACAGCATAAGGTCGAAGGCGTAGCCGCGCGCATGGATGGCGATGTCATCAGGCTGTTGCTTGTGACTGACGCGGACGACGCCACGATTCCTGCCGGGCTGTTCGGAGCGGAGGTAGAAATTTCGCGTTGACGCTACATCCGATTCCAATCGCCGCGTGGTACGTTCCAAGCGGGCGGCCACCCGTATCTGCGGCCGCTGGCCCGAACTGCGGATCGTTCGCTAGATTGCGGCGCGTTGATTGATGTTGAGTTCGTTTTGACGGCGCGGCCCCCCGGTCGGCCGCAGTGCTCCAGCCTCCAAATTGAAAGGCATTTTCGATGTCGCCCGATCTCAAATACCTTGCATTGACGGCCATGCTCTCAGCCACGCTGTGGATTCCCTATGTCGTCTGCCAGGTGATGACCAACGGGTTTCTGCAGCCGCCCAATTATATCGATCCCGCGGACCGGCCGGTGCCGCTGTGGGGCAAGCGTGCGCATCGGGCCTATCTCAACTCCGTCGAGGTGCTGGCTCCGTTCGCCGCGCTGGTGATCGTTGCGCATCTGGCCGGCAAGGCCAATGCGATGACGGCGTTCTGGGCTGCGAGCTTCTTCTGGCTGCGGCTGGTGCACGCGATCGTTTACTGGTTCGCCTTCCCCTACATCCGCACCGTCGTCTTCACGCTCGGTTACTTCGCGGTCCTCGGGATTTTCTGGGAAGTGATCAAGTAGCTGCGCTGACGCGACGCCGCGTTGATGGCCGCCGGTCTCGCACCGGCGGCTGCTTCGGCATGACTGTGCAAGCAGTGGTGCCGCGGAAGGGATTCGAACCCCCGACCCCCGCATTACGAATGCGGTGCTCTACCAGCTGAGCTACCGCGGCATCGCGAACCTGATATCGGCTGCCGCCGACATTGGCAACTCACGGCGCCCCCGGCGCCAGCCCGGATTCAAGCGGACGGCGGTCCGAGCCGGGAACCATTCCAGGCGGATCAAAACCGATAATTCAGACCGATCCGGCCGAGATGGAAATCGGCGGCCCGAAACTGCGCGTTGAATGACGCCGCGGCATTCGGTGCTGGCGGGTTCACGGCGACGACTCTCACCGTGTCGGCGCCAAGGTTCACGTAGAGGTATTCGGCCTTCAAACTGACGTTTGATGCGATCGCTAATTCGGCGCCGCCGCCCAATGTCCAGCCCGCGCTGAAGCGCGATGACTCTCCAGTGAAGCAGGGCACGCCTCCGGTGCAGAGGTAACCAAAGCCAAAGGCTGTGGTGATGTTGGTGCCTATTCCGGTCATCATCAAGGATGCCCCTTCCTTGACGCGGCCGTAAGCCAGGCCGCCGGTGCCGTAAAGCAACAGGTTGTCGTTCGCGAGCCATCCCAGCTTGGCGCGCAATGTCCCGAACCACGAAATTTCCTGGCGGGCTGCAAGCGTGAAGGGCGGCGTTCCGGTCAGCAGGGTGTATGAACTGGTCCCCTCGCCGCGGATTCCTGACCCATTCAAGTCAGCCTCGACGCCGGCAACCCACGCCGGGTTGAGCTTCCACGTGTAACCGAGCTGCAGGCCCGCGGTTGCGCCGCGAGGGTCGACGTTGACCGCGCTCGCTGGCGTCGCGCCGGGAAGGCCGGTCGTACCCGCCAGAACCGCGGTCATCAGCGGATCGTTTCCGACGAATGTCGCGGTCGAACTTTGCGCGCCGAAACCAATATTCAAACCGGTATAGAACCCGGTCCAGGTCACGGTCGCCCGCGCAGGGGGCGTAGCGTCCGCAGCAAGCGCCGAAGTTGCGCCGAGAGCGACGCAAAGCATCGCCGCTACACCACTTGTGATTGTCATTCGCCCCACCCAAACGCAACTCAAACCCGGTTAACCTATACCGCTTGCTCGTTTGGCGAGCAAGCGGGGGTGTTAGCAACTAACCGGGCACCCGGCGCCAGCCCGGATTCATCGGAGCGGCGGGCGGGGCAGTGTCCTCGCTTTCGGCGTCGGGGCCGGGGTCATCCGGCGCTCGGACCAGCGGGATCACCGGTTCGAGAACCGAGCGCGGCGCGGGCTTTTTGCGACGGCGCGGTTCGGCCGATGGCTCGGGCGAGGCCGGTTCCGGTGCACCCTGGTGCGACGCGGCTGCCGCGGGGGGCGGCTCCTCCACCCGGGCCTCGGCCGATGGGGCAGCCACCGGCTCAACCACCGGCGCAGTGACAGGCGGCTTGGGATCGGCCGGGATCGGTGCGGGGACCGGGACCGGCACCGGCCGCGCCTCAAAATCCTCGATCAGCCGCTGATGTCCGAGTTCCGCGACCGGCACGCGCCAGACGAAGGCGTCGAGCCGGCCGGTGACCGGCGAGACCGGCATCCAGCGGTCGGACGCGACGCCGTCGGCGGTCCAGGCCGGATCGCGCCCGGCGTGAATGGCGCGCGTCATCCATTCGCGCGCGCGGCCTTCGTCGTCGTGTTCGGCGCGTTCGAGCGCGGCCATCAGCATGGCGACTCGCTGAGTCGGCTCTGCGAGCAAAGGCTGCAATGCGGCGCGGGCCTGGAGGAATTCCTGCGCGTCGAGCGCGGCGCGCGCGACGGCGAGCGCGCCTTCGACATGGCCCGGCGTCTTGGCGGCCAGCGTCTGCACGCGCTTGAGCCGGTCGCGTGCCGAATCGCCGAAGCGCAGATGCGCATAGGTATCGGCGAGGTCGGGATGCGGGTTAGCCTTCCACGCGGCATCGATGATGCGGCCGGCCTTGCGCAGATCATTGGCTTCGCCAAGGAAGCGGCCGGCCATGTCGGCGGCAGGCACGAGATCGGGCGCGAGCTTCACCGCTTCGAGGGCAAAGACCTTGGCGCTGTCGCGGTCGCCCTCTTCCAGCGCCATCGCGCGCGCGGTGAGCAGCACGGCGCGCTGACGCCGATAGGCCGCCTTGTCAATAAGGCCGCTCTTCATGTTGCGCTCGACCACGTCGAGCGCGCCGGTCCAATCGCCGGCGGTGCTGCGGAATTCCAGCACGGCGTGCCCGGCCCAGCCGAGTGCGGGCGCGTCCTGCGCGGCCTCCTCGGCATAGAGCCGCGCCGCGATCGCATCGCCCCGGCGGCGCGCTTCCATGAACAGGCCATGCAGGCCGAGCAGCTTGGTGTCGTCGCGGCCGGCCATGGCGCGGAAGGTGCGCTCGGCGGAGCCGCGATCACCCGCGAGCTGGGCTGCCTGAGCGCCGAGCAGCAGCGTCAGCGGCTCGTTCGGCGCGATGCGGCGCGCTTCGTCGGCATAGCGCCGCGCGGCCTTCATATCGCCGGAGCCGATCGCGATCAGGCCCTGCGAGATCGCCGAATAGCCGCGCGCGCCGCGCCGGTTGCGCAGCAAGGTGGCGATGACATCAGGCGAGCGCAGGATGTTGCGGATCAGCGCCCACAGCAGCATCGCGATGACGACGATGGCCGCAAGCGCGAAGCCCATCACCATCAGCGAGGTCTCGATGCGCAAGCCCTGCCAGGTGATCGCGACTTCGCCGGGACGATCGGCGAGCCACGCGGCGCCGAGCGCGAGCAGCCCGACAATGACGAGATAGATGACGACGCGGATCATTGCGGAGCCACCTTCACGGCGCGGCCCGTGTGAGTGCAGTGGACGCGCTGTCCGCGACGCGGCGCGCGGCGGCGAGCGCGGCGTTGCGCGCCTCGACCTTGGCAGCCCAGGCGGCGGCCGGCGCGCGGATCGCGGGCGGCAGCTTGTTGAGCTCGGTGAGCGCGGCAGCGGGATCGGTCTGCGCGCGCAGCTCTGCGCGCGCGATCAGAGAACGCGGATCGTCGCCGCCCGGCTCGTCGACCGGCCGGATGCGCACTAGACGTTCGGCATTGGCCTGCAATTTATCGAGGATGCCGCCTTGGCCGGTCGTGGTGCCGGCGAGGCGCATCAGCTCCGGCGTCAGAGCGGAGAATTCGCGCGCCAGCACGGACGATGACGGCAGGCCGGACGTGGCGAAAGATTCCAGCGGCGTGAGCGACGCGGCCGGTGCGCCGAGCGATTTCACCGCAGTGAGCTCCGCCGCAAAGGGCGCGCCGCGCTCGACCGCTTCGCGCAAGTTGGACGCCGCAACCGCGAGGCGTGCCGGACGATCGGTGCTGCGCGCGATGTCTTCCTTGAGGCCACGGCCTACCGCTTCAACCGCGGTGAGGCGGGCGAGCAACGCGTCGACTTCGCTGCGCTCGACGCCGCCGCCCTGCACCGCTTTACGTGCCAGTTCGGCCAATGCCGACGAATGCGAATCGATGCGCTCGCGCACTTCGCGCAAGCCGGCGTTGATCTCATCGCCGCGGCGATTGAGATCGGCGACGTTCTGGTTGAACACCTTCAGTGTCTCTTCGACCACAGCGAGCCGGTTGGCGAGCGCCGGATCGGGCGCGCTAGCGCGCGGCTGCGCGACGGCGGTTTCGATCCTGTTCAGGCGCGCGCCGAGCTCGTCGAGCTTGGCCGGATCGATACTCGGCGTTGCCGGACGCGGCGCGTTCACCTGCGCTTCGATGCGGGCAAGCCGGCTGTTCATCGCGGTGGTGTCGCCGCCGGACGATCCGCTCAGCCACACGATCACCAGGACCAGCAAGGCGCCGACCACGCCTGATGCGAGCCCGGCTGCGATCGGCTGCCAGGACGGGAAGGCCGTCCCACGCGCGAGGCTTTCTGGAGGCGGCGGCGGATTGTCGTGGGCCGCCTCCCCGGTCGAGGACGCCGCGCCGGCCGGCTCACCGGTCGATTCGGCCGCCGGATCGTCGGTTACCGCCCAGGCGACCGGGCGACTTTCGACTTCGGTCGCCTTCAGATCGATGGTCGGAGCGGGACGGCGGCGGCCTCCCGGCGGGACCGTATTGTTCGAACCGCTTGTCGGCGATCCGCTGGCGGGATTGGGCATGTCATCCCTTCCCGGCTGGTCCGCGGGGCGATTGCTGGTCGAGTCGGTGTTGTCTGCTGCCATGTTACCGCATCATAGCGCGCCAAGCGGCGGCATTTTGTCAGGATTGCCCGAGCAGGCCGAGGAGGGACGCCTCATTCGGCTGAGGCGCGACCTTGATACGCCCCGGCCCCGCCAGTTGTTCCAGCGGCTCCGCGACCTGTTGGGACAGGCAATAGTGATTCAGTATCCTGGCCCGTTCGATCAGGCCCGCGGCCGTGATGCAAGTACGGAATGCCGCCGCGCTGCGCCGCGAGAAATGCAGAACGCCGTCGAGCTTGCCGCCTGCGATCGCGCTACGGGCATCATCCGGAAACGTGACCGCGGTCACGGCCCGATAGAGTTCGACGATATGAACCGGCACATCGCGTAAGGCGAGCGCCCGGGCGAAATCGCCGGCGCGTTCCTCTCCCGCTGCGTAGAGCAGCGGACCGGGGTTACGCTGCGCGACCAGTTCAACGAGGTCGTTCATGTCGCCATTGGCGGACTGCACGTCAGCAAAGCCGGCAAGCCGCGCAGCCTCGGCGGTGCGTGAGCCGACGGTGAACACGGGCAAACGTCGCAACGCCGGCGCGAGCGCATGGTCGGCAAGCGCGCCGGCTGCATTCGCGCTGGTGATGACGATACCGGCATAATCACCGGTCCCGAGATCGGCTTCCGCCAAGGTCTCGATCGAGAGCAACGGCGCGAGCAACGCGTGATGCCCGAGCTGTTGCAACGCCGCCGCGGTGCGTTCGCCATGAGGAAACGGCCGGGTGATGAGCAGGTGCATGCCTTATTGCCTGCCCGCTTCGCGCCACATCCACCGCTCGTCACCCCCGCGAAGGCGGGGGTCCAGTATTCCGTGTCCTATCGATGGGCCGCGGAGTACTGGGCCCCCGCCTTCGCGGGGGCGACAAGTTGTGTGCTGGTCGGAAAGTGTGCGCTGTCGAAACACGGCGCTCACGTCATCACGAAGAAATCAGCGCTCGCTCGGCCCTTCAATTCCTGCGCGGCGTCTTCGCCCATCGCCATCGCATCGGCGGCCAATCCTGCGCGGGTGGTCTCGTGCACTTCGCTGCCGTCCTGCCGCGCGATCAGGCCGCGGAACGTCACCTTGTCCTTACTGACAACAGCATGTCCCGCGATTGGCGTGCGGCACGAGCCGTCGAGCACCGCGAGGAATGCACGCTCGGTCGCGAGTGCGATCGCCGTCGCGTAATGCGTGATGTTGCGCAGCAGGAGCAACGTCTCCGGGTCGTCGAGCCGGGTCTCGATCGCGATCACGCCCTGGCCGCAGGCCGGGACGAAGGTCTCGATGTCGAGCAACGCCGTGACATGCTCTTCCAGGCCGAGGCGCTTCAATCCCGCCAAAGCGAGCAAGGTCGCATCGACCTCGCGGGCCTCGAGCTTGCGCAGCCTGGTCTCGACATTGCCGCGCAGATTCACCACGCGCAGGTCCGGCCGCAGGCGTCGCACCAAAGCCTCGCGCCGCGGCGAGGCAGTGCCGACCACCGCGCCATGCGGCAGATGCCGCACCGAGCGCGCAATGCGGCTGATGAACACGTCGCGCGCATCCTCGCGTTCCAGCACCGCGGCGATGCCGAGGCCGGGCGGCAGGAAGGTCGGCAGGTCCTTCGCAGAATGCACCGCGATATCGACGGTCTTGGCGAGCAATGCCTCTTCGATTTCCTTGGTGAACAGGCCCTTGCCGCCGGCCTCGTGCAGCGGCCGGTCCTGGATCTTGTCGCCGGTGGTGCGGATCACCTCGATCGCGATCTCCTCCAGGTCGCAACCACGGACCGCGGCGATCTGCGCGCGCACCTGGCGCGCCTGCGCCAACGCCAGCGGGCTGCCGCGCGTACCGATCCGCAAAAGGGGCGACGCGGAGGATTGCGCCGGCGGTTGAGTCATGTCACCTCACCTGTCTGACAGACCTTTTATGACACCCGCCCCTGAAAAGGGAGGGCATCAAGGCGCTCCCGAAATATGCAAAAACCGCTGATCGTGCTCGGCATCGAGACCACCTGCGACGAGACCTCCGCCGCCCTGGTCAAGACCGGAGACAATGGCCGCGGCAAGATCCTGTCCAATGTCGTGCTGTCCCAGGTGAACGAGCATGCCGTGTTCGGCGGCGTGGTGCCGGAGATCGCGGCGCGGGCGCATGTCGAAACGTTGGATCATGTCATCGCCAAGGCGATGGAAGAGGCGGTGCTGACCTTCGACGAGATCGACGGCATCGCCGCCGCGGCCGGACCCGGCCTGGTGGGCGGCGTGATCGTGGGCCTGACCACGGCGAAGGCGATCGCGCTGGTGAGCGGGAAGCCGCTGATCGCGGTCAATCACCTCGAAGCGCACGCGCTGACCGCGCGGCTGACCGATGCGACGCCGTTTCCCTATTGCCTGTTCCTCGCTTCGGGCGGCCACACCCAGGTGGTGGCGGTGCTCGGCGTCGGGCGCTATGAGAAGCTCGGCACCACCGTCGACGATGCGCTCGGCGAGGCTTTCGACAAGACCGCGAAGCTGCTCGGCCTCGGCTATCCGGGCGGACCGCAGGTGGAGAAGGAGGCGGTCAATGGCGATCCCAAGCGCTTCACCCTGCCGCGCCCGATGCTGGGTCGGCCGGACGCGAATTTCTCGCTCTCGGGATTGAAGACCGCATTGCGGATCGAGGCCGAGAAGGTCGCGCCACTGAACGACCAGGACGTCGCCGACCTGTGCGCCTCGTTCCAGCAGGCGGTGGTCGATGTCGTGCTGGATCGGCTGCGCGCCGGGTTGCGGATGTTCCGCGAGCGCCATGGCGCGCCCAATGCATTGGTCGCGGCCGGCGGCGTCGCGGCGAACCAGGCATTACGCAAGGTGCTGCATCGCCTCGCCTTCGAGGCCGGCACCGTGCTGGTGGTTCCGCCGATGGAATTATGCACCGACAACGGCGCGATGATCGCCTGGGCCGGGCTTGAACGGCTCGCGCTCGGCCTCACCGATCCGCTCAGCGTCGCGCCGCGACCGCGCTGGCCGCTGGAAGATCTGATGGCGGACGTGATTGCGAAAGGCGCAGCGGCATGAGCGACGGCCGCATCGCCATTGTCGGCGCCGGCGCCTGGGGCAGCGCGCTGGCCCAGGTGATCGGCCGCGCCGGACGCGAGGTCACGCTGATCGCGCGCAACCCGAAGCGCGACGGCGTGGTCCGCATGGCCCGCGATTCCGCCGCCGAGCACAGCGTGGTGCTGCTGGCGGTGCCGTCGCAGCATCTGCGCGAGGCCGCATCCTTCATCGCGCTCGCCGTCGATGACGGCACGCCGGTGGTCGCCTGCGCCAAAGGGATCGAACAGCGCACCCGCAAATTCATGACCGAGGTGATCGCGGAGAGCATCCCGAACGCGCAACCCGCGATCCTGTCGGGGCCGAGCTTCGCCGCCGATGTTCTGAGCGGGCTTCCCACCGCTGTCACGGTCGCGGCGAGCGAGGAAGAGACTGCAGTGATGCTGGTGCAGTCGCTCGGCTCGGCGACCTTCCGCCCCTATCACACCACCGATATCCGCGGCGTCGAGATCGGCGGCGCGGCGAAAAACGTGCTGGCGATCGCGGCCGGCATCGTGACCGGACGCGGGCTCGGCGCGAGCGCCACCGCCGCATTGATAACGCGCGGCTTTGCCGAGCTGTTCCGGTTCGGCGCCGCGCATGGCGCGCGGCCGGAGACGCTGACCGGTCTGTCCGGCCTCGGCGATCTGGTGCTGACCTGTTCGAGCACGCAGTCACGCAATTATTCTTACGGCATCGCGCTCGGCAAAGGCGAGCCGCCGGCGAAAGACGGCAAGCTCGCGGAAGGGGTGTTCACCGCGCCGGTGCTGGTCGAAATGGCGAAACAAGCCGGCATCGAGATGCCGATTGCGACCGCGGTGGCCGACGTGATCGCCGGCCGCACCAGTGTCGATGCCGCGATCGGAAACCTGCTAAACCGCCCGTTCAAGGCCGAAGACTAGGGAGAGAGCCATGGCCTATTGGCTGATCAAGAGCGAACCGGACTCCTGGTCCTGGGAGAGCCAGGTCAAATCCGGCAAAGCTGAAGCCTGGACCGGCGTGCGCAACCACTCCGCCAAGCAGTATCTGCAGGCGATGAAGAAGGGCGACCGCGCGTTCTTCTATCACTCGAATGTCGGCAAGGAGATCGTCGGCATCGTCGAGGTGGTGCGCGAGCACTATCCCGACCCGAGCGACAAGACCGGCAAGTTCGTGGTGGTCGATGTGAAAGCCGAGAAGCCGGTGCCGACGCCGGTGACGCTGGAAGCGGTCAAGGCGGAGCCGAAACTCAAGGACATGGCGCTGGTGAAATTCTCGCGCCTGTCGGTGCAGCCGGTGACCGATGCCGAATGGAAGCAGGTCTGCAAGATGGGCGGCGTGAAGTAAGACCCTCTCCGCTGGTCAGATCCCACCCGCCAAAACCTCGGCCAACACCTTTGCCCTGCCCGCAGCCGAGCGTGAACCCTTCAGCCGTTCGGAGAATTGCTCCAGCGCACCATCCTCGAACGCCGTGACCACCATCGGGTGCACGTAGCTCTTGCGGCAGATCGCGGGCGTGTTCGACAGGTCGTCCGCGGTTGCGCGGATCGCGTCGAGCACTTGGCGCTTGCGCTTGCGTTCACTCTTGTCCGGCGGCACGTGCGCGAGCCGCTCCAGCGCATTGGCCGATGCGGTGAGCGTGCGGAAATCCTTCAGCGATATGTGCACGCCGGCAATCTCGCGCAGGAAGCGATTCACGTCCGGCGCGGAAATCAAATGCAAAGCGCCGTCATCACCGCGATATTGAAACAACCGCCGGCCCGGCAGTGACTTGAGCTGACCGATGACTTTGGCAAAGCGCGGACAGGCGAATTCCTTGACCACAGCCTTGCCGCCCTTGGCGCGAAAGGTGAGCGTGATGCGCGGGCCGCTCACGGCGGCGTTTGATTTCAGCAAGGTGGTCGCACCGCGCGTGCCGCTGTCGCGCGCATAGCTCTCGCCGCCGGCGCGGATCGCGCTGCACGACACCAGTTCGATCACCGCCGCGCAGGCAAATGCCTTGGTGGGCTCCGTCGACGACAGATGCTGGCCGATGCAGCGGCGGATCTTCGGCAGCGCCTCGGCGAGGCGCGCCAGCCGCCGCGACTTGCGCATCTCGCGCACTTTTTCCCATTCCGGGTGATAGCGATACTGCAGCCGGCCGGCGACATCGCGCCCGACCGCCTGGAGATGCGCGGCGGCATCGGCGGCATAAAGTACGTCGGCATAGGCCGGCGGTACCGCCAGTTTGGCGAGGCGATCGATCACCATGGGTGTCCGAATGACCACGCCGTTTTCCTGCAAAAAGCTCCAGCCACGCCCGCGGCGGCGCCGCCGGATGGTGAGGTCAGCAACCGTCACGCGGCGCAGGCCGAGACGCCGGGTCAACGCACGGGCAGCCTTGGCGGAGACTGGATCGGAGCCGACGTCGCGGTTACTAGATGTGTCACTCATGGCCCACCAGCAATGCGGCCAGACGCGCTTGGTTCCGGATGGGCGTCCGGGTTAGAGTTCCATCACAAAGTGTGGAGAACCAAATGAGTTTCGCCGGGACCAATTACCTCGCCATTCTGGTTGCGGCCGTGGCCGCCTGGATCTTTGGCGCGGTCTATTACATGACCCTGTCCAAGCCCTGGATCGCGGCGCTTGGAACCACGATGGAGGAGATGAATCGCCGGCAGGCCGGCAAGAGTGGCCTCGCCAAAGGCGCCCCGTTCATTCTCTCGTTCGTTGCGGAGATCGTGATGGCCTGGGTGATGGCGGGCGTCCTGGGGCATCTCGGGCCGGGCCAGGTCACGATCCGCAACGGCATCATCTCGGCGCTGTTCCTGTGGTTCGGCTTCGTGGCGACCACGATCTCGGTCAACAATGCCTATCCGGGGCGCAAGGTGATGCTCACCGTGATCGACACCGGACATTGGCTGGCGGTGATGCTGATCATCGGCGCCGTCATCGGCGCGTTCGGGGCGAGGTAAGGCCAAAACTCGCAAAAGGTCTAAGGCGGTCGCCGCTTGTCGCTGGCGAAGGCGCCGTCGCATAATGGTGGATGAGGGTAAGGCGCCGCTCGTGCGCCGGGAGGAAGTTTCGATGTCCGACAAGATTTACGACGTGCCGCCGGAGTGGAAGTCGCGCGCCTTCGTCGACGCCAAGGGCTATGAGCAGATGTATGCGCGCTCGGTGTCCGACCCGAACGGCTTCTGGTCCGAGCACGCCAAGCGGGTCGACTGGATCAAGCCATTCACCAAAGTGAAGAACTGCTCTTACGCGCCGGACAACGTCTCGATCAAATGGTTCGAGGATGGTGTGCTCAACGCCGCCTATAACTGTGTCGACCGACATCTCGCCAAGCGCGGCGACCAGACCGCAATCATCTTCGAGGGTGACGACCCGAAGGAAGACGGCAAGATCAGCTACAAGCAGCTGCACGAGCATGTCTGCCGCTTCGCCAATGTGCTGAAGGCGCGCGGCGTCAAGAAGGGCGACCGCGTCACGATCTATCTGCCGATGATTCCGGAAGCGGCCTACGCCATGCTCGCCTGCGCGCGCATCGGCGCGGTGCATTCGGTGGTGTTCGGCGGCTTCTCGCCGGATTCGCTCGCCGGCCGCATCGAGGATGCAAAGTCGACCGTGATCGTCACCGCCGACGAAGGCCTGCGCGGCGGCAAGAAAGTGCCACTCAAGGCCAACACCGACGCAGCTTGCGACAAGGCCGGCGGCGTCACCGGCGTGATCGTGGTGCGCCGCACCGGCGGCAAGGTCGAGATGAAAGCCGGCCGTGACGTCTATTACGACGAGGCAGCAAAGACGGTATCCGCCGATTGCCCGTGCGAGCCGATGAGTGCGGAGGATCCGCTGTTCATCCTCTACACCTCAGGCTCGACCGGAAAGCCGAAGGGCGTTCTGCACACCACCGGCGGCTATCTGGTCTACACCTCGATGACGCATCAATACGTGTTCGATTATCACGACGGCGACATCTACTGGTGCACCGCCGATGTCGGCTGGGTCACCGGGCATAGCTACATTCTCTATGGGCCGCTCTCGAACGGCGCGACCACTCTGATGTTCGAAGGCGTGCCGAATTATCCGGACAATTCGCGCTGCTGGCAGGTGATCGACAAGCACAAGGTGAACATCTTCTACACCGCGCCGACCTTGCTACGCGCGCTGATGCAGGCCGGCGACGAGCCGGTGAAGAAGACATCGCGCGCGTCGCTGCGGCTGCTCGGTTCGGTCGGCGAGCCAATCAATCCGGAAGCGTGGGAATGGTATCACCGCGTGGTCGGCGACGGCCGCTGCCCGATCGTCGACACCTGGTGGCAGACCGAGACCGGCGGAATTCTCATCACGCCGCTGCCGGGCGCGATCCCGCAGAAGCCGGGCTCTGCGACCAAGCCGTTCTTCGGCTGCATTCCGCAGATCGTCGACGCCGAGGGCAAGGTGCTGGAAGGCGCCGCCACCGGCAACCTCTGCATCGCCGAATCATGGCCCGGGCAGATGCGCACCGTGTTCGGCGACCACCAGCGTTTCGTCGACACTTACTTCAAGACTTATCCGGGCAAATACTTCACCGGCGACGGCTGCCGCCGCGACGAGGACGGCTATTACTGGATCACCGGCCGTGTCGACGACGTGATAAACGTCTCCGGCCACCGCATGGGCACCGCCGAAGTCGAGTCCGCGCTGGTCGCGCATGACGCGGTATCGGAAGCGGCCGTGGTCGGCTATCCGCACGACATCAAAGGCCAGGGCATCTACGCCTATGTCACGCTGATGGCCGGCACACAGCCGACTGAAGCGTTGCGCAAGGAGCTCTCGCAATGGGTCGGCAAGGAGATCGGCGCGATCGCACGGCCTGATCTGATCCAGTTTGCGCCGGGATTGCCGAAGACGCGGTCGGGCAAGATCATGCGTCGCATCCTGCGCAAGATCGCCGAAGACGAATACGGCGCGCTCGGCGACACCTCGACATTGGCGGACCCGACCGTGGTGGATGACCTGGTGGATAACCGGCAGAACAAGCGAAAGCACGCGTAGCAGCCGCAGGCGCAACAACCACAGCTGTCATTCCCCGCATCTCTCGACTGTCATTCCCCGCGAAAGCGGGGGGTGACAACCTGTAGGGTGCAACCAGCTACAGCCGGAAGTCCTCGCCGAGATACAGCCGTCGCACATCCGGATTGGCGACGATGTCGTCTGGGCGGCCTTCCATCAGCACCTCACCCGAATAGATGATGTAGGCGCGGTCGGTGAGGCCAAGCGTCTCGCGCACGTTGTGATCGGTGATCAGCACGCCGATGCCGCGGTTGGTGAGGTGGCGCACCAGCGCCTGGATGTCGCCCACCGCGATCGGATCGATGCCGGCGAAGGGTTCGTCGAGCAGCATGTAGCTCGGTCGCGTTGCGAGCGCGCGTGCGATCTCGACGCGGCGGCGCTCGCCGCCTGAGAGCGCGATGGCCGGAGAGCGGCGCAGCCGCGTCAGGCTGAACTCATCGAGCAGTGCATTGAGGTCGGCTTCGCGGCGCTTGCGATCCGGCTCGATCACTTCGAGCACTGAGCGGATATTGTCCTCGACATTGAGGCCGCGAAAGATCGACGCCTCCTGCGGCAGATAGCCGATACCGAGGCGCGCGCGCTGATACATCGGCAGCGCGGTGACATCATTGCCGTCGAGATCGATCTGGCCGCGGTCGGCCTTGATCAGCCCGGTGATCATGTAGAAGATCGTGGTCTTGCCAGCGCCGTTCGGACCGAGCAGCCCGACCGCTTCGCCGCGACGCACGTAAAGGTTTGCGCCCTTCACCACCTTGCGGCCGGCGAAGCTTTTTTCCAGCGTATGCGCGGCGAGGTAGCCGTCGACCTGCTGACGCGGGCCACCCTCCTGGCGGCGCGGACGCTGAGAGGCGGACTCGTTCGCCGGTCGCGCGGGAGCGCGCTTGAAGAGCCCGAAGAGATCAGCCACGCCGCGCCGAACCAGCTTTTTGGTGGGGGGCCGGCTCAATCAATTGATCCGGGGCGCGCGCGGCAGCTTCAGCATATCCGCATTCGGGTCCGCCGCCTTGGCGGGCGGCGCCGAGTCGTTGATGAACAGCCCTTCGACGCGACCGCCTTCCATGCGCGAGATACCGTTGGTCAAATCGACGGTGAGCTTCTGCGCGCCGCGCATGATGTTCTTGCCGCGCGCGATGACCACGTTGCCAGTGAGCGTGACCGTATTGGCGCGCATGTCGAAGATGCCGCTCTCCCCGGTCACGGTCTGATCCTTCTGCGTGACCTGCACATTGCCGCGCGCCTCAAGCCGCTTAATGCGCTGCTGCCCACCGCCGGGAGTCGCGGGAGCCGTGCTCATGCTGCTCTTGTTCTCGTCGCCCTCGTAGTGAACCACGAGCGATGCGCAGGTCAGTGTCGTATCGCCTTGCGCAAGCTGCACGTTGCCGTTGAAGGTCGCCACCCGGTCCTTGTCGCGGACCTCAAGCGTCGCCGAGGAAATCTTCACCGGCTCGTCTTTGTTCTGCGAGAAACCCTGCAACGCGTTGGCCGGTCCCGGACTCTGAGCGGCGGCGGTCTGGGTGCGCGGCGCATCCTTGCGGGCCACGGGTGCGGCAGGCGCCGGGGCGCTTTTCGCGGCCGTTGGAGGCGCGAATTGACCGGTCGGCGGCGCCTGGTTTTTCTGCTTGTCCGCGGGCGCGAAGCCGGTTTGAGCGAGGCCGGGGCCTCCCAGGCCGATCGCGGCAATTACGACGACAGCGGATAGCGACGCGCGCAACGTCACGGTCCCTCCCGCTTGGCTTGCAACGCGCCTGGCCCGAAAATCACGGTCACGCCGCCGGAGAACCGCGCGATGTCACCGGACTCAACGATCTCGAAACGGTTGGCGGTCATCAATCCCTGCAACATCTGAAGTTCAATCGGCTTCTCGGACACGACATTGCCGCTGCGCACATCGACCACGGCCTCTTTCAAGAAGCCGCGATAGCCGTCGGTCGAAACAATGATGTCGTCGGTCAGCGTCAACAAATCCTTCTTGGTGTCGTAGACGCCGTTACGGGCGGACAGATTGACGAAGCCCTTGTCGGGCATTTCGACCTTGGCCTGGATGTCCGTCAGTTCGACCAGATCGGGCTTGAGCAGATCCTGAGCCGCGGACTTGGCGACGAATTCGAACGCGCGGGAATCGCGCGTGAAGCTGGAGAGCCGCGGCGCTTCCATCTTAATCTTGCTGCCCGAGATCACGACGCCGGAGAGATCGCCGGGCAGCGCCTTGAGGATCTTTAGCGGGTTGAGCAAATTCACCAGGACGAAAACGCCGACGCCGAAGGCCACGGCCAGCGGCAGTCCGATGCGCAGGAACCTGACATTGCGGCTGTGACGCCGGGCCGCGCGGAACAGACGGACCGTATCGTCCGGATTCCGCGCCATGAAGGCGCGGGCATCACCCGCTTCCGCTACAGACGCGTTGGCCAAACCGATTCATCCCCGCAGCGTTCTGGACTTGGGTCCCCGGACCCGCGCCGATTCAATCGGCATTTTAGCACAAGCAGACGGGCATTAGTCCGCCCGAATATGGCCTGGACGGGGCCGCCTCGGGCGTTAACCACGCTCAGCTATGGGCAAAGATGTCCTCCGCCGACCAGCCGGCGAGATCCAGGCGCACCCGGTCCGGCAGGAACCCGAAACAGGCCTGGGCCAATTCGGTGCGCCCCTCGCGCGCCAGCATTACGTCGAGCTTGGCTTTCAGCGCATGCAGGTGCAGCACGTCGGACGCCGCGTAGGTGATCTGCGCCTCGGTCAGGTCGGTCGCGCCCCAATCCGAGGATTGCTGCTGCTTCGAGACGTCGATTCCAAGGATTTCGCGGACCAGGTCCTTCAGACCGTGGCGGTCGGTGTAGGTGCGTGACAGCCGCGACGCGATCTTGGTGCAATAGACCGGCCCGGGCATCACGCCGAGGCCATGCTGCAGGGAGCCGAGATCGAACCGGGCGAAATGAAAAATCTTCAGGATCGCCGGGTCCGTGAGCAGCGCCTTGAGATTAGGGGCGTTGGCCTGGCCAGTAGGGATCTGAACCACGTCGGCGGAACCATCGCCCGGCGATAATTGCACCACGCAAAGCCGGTCACGCCCGACCGCCAGCCCCATGGTTTCAGTGTCGATCGCCACCGAGCCGCCGCGATAGCGCGACAGGTCCGGCAGGTCGCCCCGGTGGGTGCGGATCGTCATGCGGTGCCTGGGTTTTCATCCGGTCAAACGAAAGCCGGCCAAAGGAAATGGTGCCCAGAAGAGGACTCGAACCTCCACGACCGTTAAGCCACTGGCACCTGAAGCCAGCGCGTCTACCAATTCCGCCATCTGGGCGCGGGGCGATCAGTAGGGCAGTGGTGTTCGGCTTGTCAAATGGCCGATCAAATCGGCGGGCAAACTCCTGGCCGCCGCCTATACAGCCTGCGTCCGATTCGGTATCCGTGAGCCATGACCGCACCGACCAATATCGACACCCTCGTCACCGTTTTCGGCGGCTCGGGCTTCCTTGGCCGCCATGTCGTCCGGGCGCTTTGCCGGCAAGGCTACCGCATCCGCATCGCGGTGCGGCGGCCCGAACTGGCCGGGCATCTGCAGCCGCTCGGCCGCGTCGGCCAGATCCATGCGGTGCAGGCCAATTTGCGCTATCCGCGTTCGGTCGACGCGGCGACCCGCGGCGCCGATGTGGTGGTCAATCTCACCGGCGTCCTATTCGAACGCGGCCGCCAGAAATTCGATGCGATCCACACATTCGGCGCCGAATACGTCGCGCTCGCGGCCGCCGCTTATGACGCGCGCCTGGTGCATGTCTCCGCGCTTGGCGCAGTTGCTGACTCGCCGTCAACCTATATGCAGAGCAAGGCGGAAGGCGAAAAGCTGGTGCTCGCGGCCAAGCCCGACGTGGTCATCCTGCAGCCAAGCGTGGTGTTTGGTCCCGAGGATGATTTCTTCAACAAGTTCGCCGCACTCGCGCGGTTCATGCCGGCGCTGCCGCTGGTCGGTGGCGGGCACACCTGCTTCCAACCGGTGTATGCGGGCGACGTCGCCGCCGCTGTTACCGCAGCCGTGAATGGACGCGCCACGGCCGGCCTGCGCTACGAACTCGGCGGACCGGAAATGCGCAGCTTCAAGGAATTGATGGAATACACGCTGGCGACCATTCAGCGCCGCCGGCTGCTGTTCCCGCTGCCGTTCCCGATTGCAAAAATGCAGGCGAGCGTGATGCAATTGCTGCCAAAGCCGCCGTTGACGGTGGACCAGGTCGAAATGCTCAAGCGCGACTCGATCGTATCGGAACACGCAGTGCACGACGGCCGCACGCTGCAAGGCCTCGGCATCGATCCGGTGGCGATGGAGGCCGTGGTGCCGACCTATCTCTGGCGCTTCCGCAAGGCCGGGCAGTTCAAGAGCCGCACGGCCTGAGCTGTCATTTCGGGGCGCACCGAAGGTGCGAACCCGGATTCCAGATGCAGCATCGGTGTTTATTTCCCCAGCGCCAGCGCGATCAATCCCAGCGTGCCGACAATGACGCGCCACCACGCGAACACCACGAAGCCGTGGCGCGTGACGTAATCGAGCAACGACTTCACCACGATCCATGCGACCACGAACGATGTGACGAATCCGATCGCGACCAGCGTGATGTTGTCGGCGCTCATCTCTCCTCGATTTTTGTAGAGATCGTAGGAGAACGCCGCGACCATGGTCGGAATCGCAAGGAAGAACGAAAACTCCGCGGCCGATCGCTTGTCGGCGCCGAGCAGCATCGCCGACACGATCGTGGCGCCGGAACGCGAGACGCCGGGCACCATGGCGAGGCATTGCGCGATGCCGATCAACAGATAAGTGCCCAATGGAAACTGCGTCGCATCGCGATGGCGCGGCACCAGCGCAAGCTGATCGACCCAGAGCAGCACCGCGCCGCCCGCGATCAGCGTGAAGCAGACCACCCAGACGTTGAACAACACCGACTTGATGAATTCATGCGCGACGAAGCCGATCAGCATTGCAGGCAGGAATGCGATGATCACGCCGATGGCGAAGCGCCGTGACGCCGGATCGCTCGGCAAGCTGATAAGGATTTTCCAAAGACGCCCGAAATAGATCGACAGGATCGCAAGGATCGCGCCGAGCTGGATCAGCACCACGAAGGTCTTGCCGAAATCGTCATTGTCGAAACCGAAGAACCGATCCATCAGCAGCAGATGGCCGGTCGAGGAGACCGGCAGGAACTCGGTCAATCCTTCGACCACACCGAGGAAAATAGCCTTGAGGATGTCAGGCAGCATGGGGACTCCGCGAATCCGGGTCGCGCAGGGCGCGACCGCTTGTCCCGCAAGCCGCGTCCCGGAGCAACCGGGCACCGGCGGATTGCACAGGTTGCCCCCTGTTCGCTCATGCGGCAGGGTGGCCCGCTGATTCCCGCAACCATGGTTCCATTCCACGCATGATGACGCTGTTCCATCATCCTTTTTGCGCGCATTCGCGCTTCGTCCGTCTGGCGCTGGGCGAGTATGGGATCGAGGTCCGGCTGGTCGAGGAACAGGTCTGGGAACGGCGCAAGGAATTCCTGATGATCAACCCGGCCGGCACCACGCCGGTCCTGGTCGCCGAGGGCCAGCCGGCTGTGCCGGGAGCACGCATCATCGCCGAATATCTCGACGAGACCTTCGGTTCAGAGCGCGGCGACGATCGGCTGCTGCCCAAGGGGAATGGCGCACGGGTCGAAGTGCGGCGGCTGACCGACTGGTTCAACGACAAGTTCTTCACTGAGGTCTCAGGACCATTGGCCACCGAGCGCTTCTACCGGCGGCTGATGCCGGCCAGTGCCGGCGGCGGTGCGCCGGACACCGACGTGATCCGCGCAGCGCGCCACAATATCCGCTACCATCTCGCCTATATCGACTGGCTGGTGCGCCAGCGCGACTATCTGGCCGGCGAGCGACTGAGCTATGCCGACCTCGCCGCGGCGGCGCATCTGTCGGTGGTGGATTACCTGGGCGAAGTGCCGTGGAACGACGAGGAAATGGCGAAGAACTGGTATGCGCGGGTGAAGTCACGCCCGTCCTTCCGGCCGATTCTCGCCGAGCGGGTCGGGGGCATTCCGCCGTCGCCGACCTACGCCGACCTGGACTTCTGACCGATCCGGCAACGCTGAAGACCGCGCTGATCGACGCAGCGCGCGCCGAAGGCTTCGACGCCGTCGGCATCACGCGACCCGATGCCACGCCCCCGGCGAAGGAGCGGCTCGCGCGCTTTCTCGCCGACGGCGCACACGGCGACATGGAGTGGATGGCCGCCACCGCCGAGCGGCGCGGCGACCCGCGCGTGCTGTGGCCCGACGTGCGCTCGGTGATCATGCTCGGGATCAATTACGGACCGGACCAGGACCCGCTTGCGATCCTTGCGCGCCGCGACCGTGGTGCGGTGTCGGTCTATGCGCAGGGCGACGATTATCACGAGATCATCAAGCCGAAGCTCAAGCGCGTCGGGCGCTGGCTGATCGAACGCGCCGGCGGCGACATCAAGGTGTTCGTCGATACCGCGGCAGTGATGGAGAAGCCGCTCGCGGCCGCGGCCGGGCTCGGCTGGCAGGGCAAGCACACTAATTTGGTGTCGCGCGACTATGGATCATGGTTGTTCCTCGGCGCGATCTTCACCACGCTCGACCTGCCGCCGGATGCACCCGAGCCGGATCATTGCGGCTCATGCAGCGCGTGCCTCGACATCTGCCCGACCGCGGCATTTCCGGAACCTTACCGGCTCGATGCGCGGCGCTGCATTTCGTATCTGACCATCGAGCATAAGGGGCCGATCCCGCACGAATTCCGCGCGGCGATCGGCAACCGCATCTATGGCTGCGACGATTGTCTCGCGGCGTGCCCGTGGAACAAGTTCGCCCAACTTGGCCGCGAGGCAAAACTTGCGGCGCGCGCGGCGCTCGACGCGCCACGGCTTGCCGATCTCGTGCGGCTCGACGATGCCGGCTTTCGCGCATTATTCGCCAAGACCGCGGTGAAGCGCACCGGCCGCGACCGCTTCATCCGCAACGCGCTCATCGCGGTCGGAAACTCAGGCGATGCGACGCTGGCGCCGGATGCCGAGCGATTGCTCGACGATGCATCGCCGCTGGTGCGCGGCGCGGCGGTGTGGGCGCTGCATCGGCTGCTGCCACGCGCGGAGTTCGCTGCGCTGGCGCAGCATCGTCAACGCGATGAAACCGATAGCGGCGTTACCGCCGAATGGCGCGTCGCGATGGATGCTGCCGGTTAGTGCTATTGCGCGGCCTTGTGTTCAGCCGCCCCCTTGCGATGCAGCGCCGTGATGTCGTCCCAGAGAAAATCCGGGCGACGCCACTGCTTCATCGGACGTCCTTCGGAAAACGCCTGCAGCTCGCGCAGCCACATGCGGCGCAGCAGCGCGATGCTGACATCGGTGCCACCCAGTTGCTCGGTGAAGTTACGGGTTTCCGGCGGGCCGAGGCTCGCCAGCACGGCGCAATCCTGGATGTTCGTCAGATAGAAGTGGTTCATCGTTTCCGACCGGTCCTTGAGGTCGCGCATGTCCTCCTTGCCGGCGATCATGCCGAGCGCCACGTCGGCCGCAGACTGCACCGCGCGCTGCGTATCGGCCAGTGCGCGCGGTCCGGCTTTGCCTTCCTTGGCCTTGGCTTCGAGCGCTTCGGCTTCGTAGCGCGGCTTCACCACCAGATTGAACCGGATCGCCGAATTGTCGTCGCGCGGAATACGCCAGGCACGGGTGTAGTAACCGGCGAAGCCGACGCGCTGAACCAAGGCGAACTCGGCCCCGGTCGGCATGTGGAAATAGGTCCGGTCGTAGATTGATTCTTCCTCGGATTTCTTGGTGGTCCGCTCGAAGCGGCCCATCATGCCCCAATCGGCCTCGCCCCATTCGAACTTGGGCGACGTCTGGGTCCCGAAATGCCAGTGCAGATGCGAGGTATGCGCGATGTCGGTCGCGTTTTCGAGCAGGTCGAAATAACTGCACGGCCAGATGTCGGATTTGATTTCGCGAACATAGAGCTGGTCGTCTTCATAATCGGCGAGGCGCGGCATCGGCGGCGGCTCGCCTTCTCCGAGATAGACGAAGACCAGTCCGAGATATTCCTGCGTCGGATAGGCTTTGATCTTGACGCGATCACAGAATGGGCGCGGCTCGGACGGCTGGTCGATGCACTGACCCGCCGCATCGTATTTCCATCCGTGATACGGGCACTCGATGTTGTCACCTTGCACCAGGCCGAGCGCCAGCATGACGCCGCGATGCGCGCAGCGGCCGGCCACGACATGCGCCACGCCGGTTTCACCGCGATACAGCGTCAGATCCTCGCCGAGGATGCGGATCGGCTTCACATGACCGACCGCGATATCGCCGCCCGCGAGAACCGGATGCCAGAACGTCCGCAGATATTGTCCGGCGACGGTGCCCGGGCCGACACGCAGAATGTCGGCGTAGGTCAGCTTCGGCTGTTGATTGTCGCCGATCCCGCGTCCCGCCGCGCCGTTCGCTGCCGCTTCGGTGATGGTCATGCTTCACTCCCTCGCACGGCTTCGCGTCGCGATCGCCGACAGGCCCAGCCATTCCAATCGCGCATGCGACGTCAGCCGGTGCAATCCATAAATTATATTGTCCGCTCATAAGAATGGATGCAATCTTCCTGACCGAGCGCGCCTGCGCGCGGCATGGCTTCCATCTGCAAATCCCGGAGTCGATTCCCTTGACAGGCTGGTCGAGGGCTCGGACGCCCCCAGGGCCAAAAGCAGAGTGGAGAAGAAGAATATTGCGGGAGGACGTGCTTATGGTCCGGTTATTCGCGGCCGCGCCGTTGGCGCTCATGGTTGCATTGTCGAGCGGTCCTGCGACCGCGCAGACCTATCCGACCAAACCCATTCGCCTGATTGCGCCGGTCCAGGTCGGCGGCATGGACGTCACCGCGCGGATCTTCACGCCCAAATTGAGCGAGTTGCTGGGACAGCCGGTGATCGTGGAGAATCGCCCGGGTGCGGCCGGCGCGCTCGGCGCCGATGCGGTCGCCCGCTCGGACCCCGATGGCTATACGCTTTTGTTCGCGACGTCGGCTCAGCTCGTGCATGGGCCGTTGCTGAACAAGACCACGCGCTACGATCCGCTGAAGGACTTCACGCCGATCAGCAAGCTGATGTCGCCGGTCGAAGGCGTCATCATCGGTCCGTCCTATCCGTTCAAGGATGTCGGCGAACTGGTCGCCTATGCCAAGGCCAATCCCGGCAAGCTCACCTATGGAAGCTCCGGCCGCGGCACCGTGCTGCATTTCAACGGCGAATTGATGAAGCTTCACGCCGGCATCGACATGCTGCATGTCCCTTTCAATGGCGCCGCGCCGCTCGTCACCGAGCAGTTGGCCGGCCGCATCGATGTCTCGTTCCTCGGCTATAATTCGATCAAGTCGCTGGTCGAGGGCGGCAAGATGAAGATGCTCGCGGTCGCCGATCCGGTGCGCAGCCCGCTGCTGCCCGATCTGCCGCCGATCACCGACGCTGTGCCGACCTATCGCCGCACACCGATCTTCTTCGGCATTCTCGGCCCCGCAGGACTGCCACCGGCCGTGGTCACGCGCCTGCATGACGCACTCGTCATCGCGATGAAGGACCCTGGCGTTAAAGCCGCGCTTGAGCGCGATTATTTCGTGGTGAACCCGTCCACCCCGGCCGAGTTCGCCAAGACCATCGAAAGCGACCGTGCGCTGACGCGCGACATCATGGCTCGCATCGGGCTGCAGGCGGAGTGAATTGCGGATGAAAAAAGATTTCGTCACCGTCGGCGGCCTGCGCACTTACTACTGGCAGGCCGGCGACACCGGGCCGATCCTGTTCATGCTGCACGGCCAATTGCCGGGCTCGTGCGTCGAGGTCGAATGGGGTGATCACGTCGAGAATTTTGGCAAGGCCGGCTTCCGCGTCTATGCACCGGACGTGGCCGGCTTCGGACAGACCGATAATCCGCCGGATTATTCGCTCGATACCCGCGTCGCGCACCTACTCGCCTTTGCCGATCATTTCAAATTCGATCGCTATTCGGTGTGGGGCTCATCGATGGGCAGCTACATGGGCTGCGCCATGGCGTTGAAGGACCCGCGCCTCGACAAACTGATCCTGATGCCGTCGACCGTGCTGCCGCCGATGACCGACGCGGCCCCCGTGTGGGTGGTGCAAACCGGCTCGGTCGGCGAACTGGTGCCTAGCTACACGCCGACGCCGCAGAAGGCGCGCGTGCTGCTGGAGCGCGCGAATGCCAACAAAGCCGCGATCACCGACGAACTGGTGCGGGTATTCGTCGAGAACTCGTCCGGCAAGAATGCGGAAGCATTGAAGGGCCGGCTCGCGCTCGGCCGTCCGAAGCCGCTGCATCCGGAGCTTAAGACGCTGAAGAACAAGGCGCTGCTGCTGTGGGGTGCGGATGATTCGCCCGACCGCGCGCTGCTGTTGCAACGCGCCTTCCCCGGCTCGGAACTGCACATGTTTCCGGACTGCCAGCACTGGCCGCAATTCGATCACCCGAAACGCAGCTTCGAGATCGTCAGCGCGTTCCTGCGCCAAGCGTAACTAAAACTCCGCCACCGCGGCCAGCAGACGCTCGATATCCTCGGGGCGCGAGAGACGGTGGTCGCCGTCCTTGATCAGGCTCAGCACCACGTCCTCGCGCGCGATGCGCGAGACCAGTTCGACCGCATGGCCCCACGGCACGTCCTCGTCCTTCACGCCTTGGAGAATGCGCACCGGGCATCCCGGCTCAATGAGCCCGCCGAGCAGCAGATGCTTGCGTCCCTCTTCGATCAGCGTGCGGGTGATCGGATACGGCGCGTCGCCATAAACCGACGGTCGCAGCCATTCGCCACTGCGTTCGAGTTCCTGCTTCACCGGTTTGGGGAAGCGCTTCCACATCAGCTCCTCGGTGAAATCGACAGCCGGAGCGATCAGAACCATGCCTGCAATCGAGGCGGTATCGGACCCCCGCTTGCTCCACTCGCGCGCCAGCAGCAGCGCCAGCCAACCGCCCATCGACGAGCCGACCAGGATCTGTGGGCCTCGCGCCGCATGCGCAAACACCGCCAGGCTGTCCTCCAGCCATTGACCGATCGTGCCGTCGCGAAAATCCCCGCCGGATCCCCCGTGACCGGAATAATCGAAGCGGACATAGGCGCGGCCGCTGTCCGCAGCCCATGAATCCAGCGCCTGGGCTTTGGTGCCGCCCATGTCGGACTTGAAGCCGCCGAGCCAGACCAGGCCCGGGCCGGTACCCTCGCGCACCCGCAGGGCGAGCCGCCGCGCCGTCGCGCCGGTTCCCACGTCCAGGAATTTCAGGCAAGACTCAGACATGAAGCCCACTCAGACATAAGCCACTCGGACTAGCTCAACTCAGACAACTCTCCGTCTATAGGCCAGCATCCTGACACGTCCAGCACCCCTGAGCATCGACCTCTCGTGAGCATCGACTACGCCGACCCGCACATGCCGCCGCATAGCCTGACCCATGCGACGATATTGCAGATCGTGCCGTCGCTGCGCGAAGAGACCGCGCGCGCCGCGGTCAACATCGCCTATGTGCTGATCGAGGCGGGCGCACGCGCCATCATTGCCTCAGAACCCGGGCCGCTGCTGCGTGAATTCCAGGCCTATGGCGGCGAGTAGGTGCAACTGGTCAGCGAGAGCTTCAATCCCTGGCGGCTGCACCAGAACCGCCGCATCATCGAGCACATGATCGCGTCCGAGCGCGTCGACATCGTGCATGCCTATGCTCCCGGTGCGGCCTGGAGCGCGCGGGCCGCGACCGCGCAGATGGCGGCGTGGCTGGTAACGTCGATCCCCGATGCGCCCGCGCTGAAGCGCGGGCTGCGCGGCTTCTATCAGAGCGGACTGGCCAAGGGCGATCGCGTGATCGCGCCATCGATCTACGCCGCCGGCATGATGATCCAGCGCTATCGCATCGAGCCGGACCGCATGACCGTGATCCCACGCAGCGTCGACACCGCGCTGTTCAATCCCGCGGCGATGACGCGCGAACGCATCACGGCGGTGCGCGACGCATGGCGGGTCGGCCCGGGCGAACGCATCGTGCTGGTGCCGGGGCGGGTTGCGCCGTGGAACGGCCAGCATCTGATCCCCGACGTGGCGCGGCGGCTGACCCAGGGCGGATTGCGCGGCGCGACTTTCGTGATCGCCGGCGAAGACCGCAGCCAAGCGTCTTACGCACGCTCGATCCGCCAACGCGCCGCGGACCTCGGCGTCGAGACCCTCATCCGCATGACCGGACATTGCCCGGACATGCCGGCCGCGATGGCCGCCGCGGACGTCGTCGCGGTTCCAGCGATTGAGCCCCCGATCCTAGGCCGCCTTGTCGCCGAGGCGCAGGCGATGGGCAAACCGGTGGTCACCTCGGCGGTCGGAACGCTGCCGGAGAATGTCGTGGTGCCACCGCGCATTTCGGCGGACCTGCGCACCGGCTGGGTGGTGAAGCCGAACGATGTCGGCGAGCTCACACATGCGCTGTCGTTCCCGCTTGCGCTGGATTACACCTCGTATCAGGCGCTCAGCGCGCGAGCGCGGCAATTCGCCGAGTATATGTTTTCGCCCCAGAGCGTCGCCCGCGCCACCCGCTCGGTTTACACGTCGCTGCTGTCGCGCGACCGCTAGCGATCCTGAGGCTGGCGCTGGTCGGATCGGATCGGGCGACCGAAACATGGTCGCCCGGCAACACTTGGTGAACTTTTCGAGGCGGAAAGCGGGAACCAAGGCCCGCCGCAATTGACTTATGGGTGGATTGTCACGATCTTTCCGCCGTGTCGGCCTGTCCGCGGCGCCGCCCGGCAATCCGGCATCTTGCAACAGCTAGAGGAGAGCATACCCATTCGTCGCCCGATGAGAGCACCGCAGCCGGTCCAGAAGGACGGCCCGCGTATCAACGATGAGATCCGCGTCCGTGAGGTTCAGCTGATCGACAAGGACGGGCATAATCACGGCCCGACTGACATTCAGGCTGCCCTGGCGATGGCAGTCGAAGCAGGCCTCGACCTCGTCGAGATCGCCCCCAATTCCGTTCCCCCCGTCGCCAAGCTCCTGGATTACGGCAAATACAAGTACCAGGCGCAGAAGAAGGCGAACGAGGCGCGCAAGAAACAACACGTCGTCGAGGTGAAGGAGATCAAGCTCCGTCCGATGATCGACGACCACGATTACGATGTGAAGATGCGCGCCATGCAGCGCTTCTTCGAGGAAGGCGACAAGGTGAAGGTCACCCTGCGCTTCCGCGGCCGCGAAATGGCGCATCAGGAACTCGGCATCGACCTGCTCAACCGGGTCAAGAAGGACATTGATGCCGTCGCCAAGGTCGAGTCCGACGCGCGCTTCGAAGGCCGCCAGATGGTGATGGTGCTGTCGCCGCGCTAAGCACTCGGTGTCATGGCCGGGCTTGACCCGGCCATCCATCTTCTTCGAAAGAATCATTTCTGATGATCGCCGGGTCAAGCCCGGCGATGGCAGCACTAGGGCAGCAGCGAACTCGTTCTGCCTTTCTAACTCTATGCTATTTCAGCGTTTCTCGGCTTCCCAGCGGCCGGAGCATGCGCTGCTCTGCGCTGAGCCCTTCCATGAGCCCGAACCATTGCTGCCGCTCAGCCGGCCGGTACCATCGGCCCGCTGGTTGCCGCGCGACACACTGACCCTGACCGCCCCGCCGCCTTCGACCGTTCCGGAAAGGTTTACGGGCGCCTCTTCGGCAAGTTTCACCTTTCCGTCCTCGATCCGGACCGCGTACCGATAGGTGTCGCAGGTGCCCTGCTGGGTGACGATCAGGACGCTCCAGGCCCCGTCAAACGGTGCCGCCGAAGCCGTTACTGAGCCGGCGAGGCAGGCCGCGAGGGCTGAAAAACTGAAAATGAACCGCGCAACCGCGACCATGGGCCAATTCTCCTGCGTGGCAGCAATCTCTG
>CANKHJ010000009.1 GCA_947481635.1 Bradyrhizobiaceae bacterium | reverse complement strand
GCCGCGCCACGTTGCTGCTGGTGGCCCTCGCGGCCGCATTGCCGGTCGCGATCACAGTCGCGGAGCGGCCCGCGATGTATAACGGCATTCGACATTTCGTGTTCGTGCTGCCGCCGCTCGCCGTGCTGGGCGGGCTCGCCGCCGTGTGGGTCGCCGGGTGGCTGCGCGAGCGCTCGCGCCCCACGCTTTACGGGGCGGCCGCTGTGCTGCTGATCGGAATCCTGTCGCCGGTCGTCGAAATGATGCGGCTGCACCCATTCGAATACACGCATTTCAATCGTATCGCCGGCGGCGTGCGCGGCGCCGACGGGCGCTACATGATCGACTATTGGGGGCTGTCCTTCAAACAGGCGGCGGACGCATTGAGCGCGCATCTCAATGCCAGCGGCGAACAGCCGCCGTCGGGAAAATGGCGCATCGCTGTCTGCGGCCCACATCGTCCGGTGCAGGTCGCGCTTGGCCAGGACAATGTCGAAACCACCTGGGACCCGAAAGGCGCGCAATTCGCGATCACGCTCGGCGTGTTCTATTGTGCCAGGCTTGACGCGCCACTGATCGCCGAGATCACGCGCGCCGGCGTCATTTACGCGCGGGTCTATGATCTGCGCGGCAGGATGGTGGACAATCTGCTGACGCAACCCGGCCTCACACCGCTGAAGTGAATCAGCGGACGTTTACGCCAGCGTCACGCCGCATCCATTCCCCTGCGGCACGCGCATCACGCCGTTGTCGACGGCGGCCGGCGTGAAGGGATCATCATGCAGATGAAGATGTTCGGATAATTCGCACGGCAGTTCCAGCTTCCGGAACGTCACCGCCACATGCGCCGAACAGGCCTGCAGCAAGGCCGGTCCGAACGCCGCGCCCATCCGGCAGACCACGCCGCCCGCCTCGCAGATCTTCACGGCCGCGAGCGTGTTGCGCAGCCCGCCGAGCTTGGTCACCTTGATGTTGATCACATCGGCAACACCATCGTTGACCAGCCGCGCGACATCGGCGAGCGAGCCCGCGCTTTCGTCGGCCTCGACACTGACCGGCAGTGTCCGCGTCAGCAGCGCCAAGCCCTTCCAGTCAGCCGCGGGCACCGGTTGTTCGACCAGCGCAACGTCGTGCTTTTCGAATCGGGAAAAGGAACGGATGAAGGACTTCGCCGAATAGGTCTGATTGGGATCGACCGTCAGGATGGTCTTCGCCTCGATCGCCTGGCGCACCGCCGCCACGCGTTCGATATCGAGTTCGATTTCGCCCGAGAGCTTGACCTTCACCATCTTATAGCCTCCGCCGACCAGCCCTCGCGCGATCGCGGCCATGTCGGCCGGCGACTTGATCGGCACGATACGGCCTTGCGGAATCGTGTCGCGACGCTTGCCGCCGAACAGCACATGCAGCGGGACGCCGAGCCGGCGCGCCAGCAGGTCATGCAGCGCCATGTCGATCGCAGCCTTGACGCTGGTGTTGCCGGCGAGCGCGGCGTCGACGTCATCCATGATCTCGTTGACCGCCGCCGGATCGCAGCCGATCAGACGGGGGGTGAGATAATCGGCCGCAGCTTTCGCGCCCTCGCCGTGGGTGGTGATCGTCGGAATGGCGTGCACATAGCCAAGCCCGACGGTCCCCGCTTCATCGGTCAGAGCCAGCGTCCACCCGTGCAAAGCGGGCACTGTACCGCGTGCAAATTTCCAATCAGGGTCGGCCTGCCGTTGCACACACGGTTTCAGCTCAGTCGCGACGATTTTCATGCCGGCACTTTCACGAGAGCCGCCCCATCCGGGCGCTGACGATGAGAATGTACAGAATGAGGCTTGAACGGCAAACGTGAAAGTTCAATAAGCTGCCCCTTAGACACATGGGCGCGGACGCAACGCAGCATCATCCCCCGGGGAGGATTCGGACATGAGACTCGTCGCCACCAGCTTCGCGGTCCTGTCGGCTGCAGCCGCCATGATCGCCGGCGCCTCCGCCCAGGATTTTCCGAACCGTCCCCTGCGCGTCATCGTGCCGTTTGCCGCCGGTGGTCCCAACGATGTCGCGGCACGCCTGATCGCCGAGTCGCTGCGCGCGCCGCTTGGGCAGTCGGTCGTGGTGGAAAATCGCGGTGGCGGAGGCGGTGTGGCCGGTGCGGAAGTGGTCGCGACGTCCGCGCCGGATGGCTACACGATGTTGCTCGGCGCAGCCGGCCCGCTGGTGGTCAGCCCGAGCGTCAAGCCGCTGCGCTATGACGTCGCCAAGGATCTGGCTCCTCTGGCGCAGGTCTACCGCTCGGCGCAGGTGCTCGCGGTGCATCCCAAGCTCGGCGTCAAGACGGTCGCCGAGTTTGTCGCCTATGCGAAGGCCAATCCCAGCAAGGTCAATGTCGGATCAGCCGGCGTCGGCACGTTGCCGCATCTCTCGATCGAACTGATGAACAAGGAGGCCGGGACCGGGCTGGTGCACGTGCCCTATCGCGGGACCAGCGGCGCGCTGACCGACCTGCTCGGCGGACAGATCGAAGCGCTGTTCGGCGATGTCGCGGTGCTTGCCCCGAACATCATGACCGGAAAGCTCGTCGCGCTGGCGGTGACCTCGCCCGACCGTTCGTCCTTGCTGCCGGATGTCGTCACGATGGCCGAAGCGCGATTTCCGGCGCTGGAAACCGAGAGCTGGGGTGGATTGCTGTTGCCGGCAGGCGTGCCCGCGGATGTCTTCGCCAAGCTGAACGTCGCGGCTCAAGCCGCGCTGGCGGCGCCGGCATTCCGAGACGGCTCGAAAAAACAGGGCTGGAGCGATCTGACCACCTCGCCGGAATTATTCGGCAAACTGATCCAGAGCGAAACGGCGAAATGGGGACCGCTGGTGAAGTCCGGAAACTTCAAGATCGACTGAAAGCGCGGCCGGCGCAGGTTCATGCCGCGCCGGGCCCTTGCTGCACGATCACACCGACAACGCCGCCAATATCCGCGCCCAGCTCCGGGCGCCCTTATGGAATGAGGTCAGGTCGTATTTCTCGTTCGGCGAATGGACGCGGTCGTCATCGAGCGCGAAGCCGACCATGATCGTGTCCATCCCGAGCACGCGCTTGAAGTCGCCGACGATCGGGATCGAACCGCCCTCACCCACCGTGATCGCCTTCTTGCCCCATTCGGCGGCGAGCGCGTCGCGGGTCTTGCCGAGCGCCGGGCTGTCGAACGGAAGCTGCACCGCCGCCGCGCCACCGAAATTCCCGAACTCCACGCTGCAATCGACCGGCAGCTTTTCGCGCACGAAGGCGCGGAATGCCGTACGGATTTTCTCCGGATCCTGATCGCCGACCAGGCGGAACGACACCTTAGCCATCGCCTTACCGGGGATCACGGTCTTGGCGCCCTCGCCGGTATAGCCGCCGATGATGCCGTTGATCTCAGCCGTCGGCCGGGTCGCGATCTGCTCGATCAGCAGCCGGTCCTTCTCGCCGGCGGGCGCCTTGAGGCCGACCGCGCCGAGGAAATCCTCGGCGGTCAGGTCGAGGCTGGCGAGTTCCTTCTTGATGTCAGGCGGCAGGTCGGACACGCCGTCATAGAAGCCCGGAATGGTGATGCGGCCGGTATCGTCATACATCGACGACAGAATGCGGGTCAGGACGCGGATCGGATTCTGCGCGGCGCCACCGAACAGGCCGGAATGCAGGTCACGGTCGGCGCAGGTGAGATTGACCTGCTCATAGACCAGCCCGCGGATCGAGGTGGTCACCATCGGCGTGGTCGGGTCCCACATCGAGGTATCGCAAACCAGCGCGAAATCCTGCTTCAGCTCGGCGGCATTGTCCTTGACGAAGCCGAACAGGTGATGCGAGCCGCACTCCTCCTCGCCTTCGATCATCATGGTGATCGACGACAGCGGCAGCGCGCCCATCACCGTCTTATAGGCGCGTAGCGCCTCGACGAAGGTCATCACCTGGCCTTTGTCGTCGCAGGCGCCGCGCGCGACGATAATCTTGCGGCCATCCGGCGTGGTCGCGATGCGCGGCTCGAATGGCGGCGTCTCCCACAAGTCGAGCGGATCGACCGGCTGCACGTCGTAGTGTCCGTAGAACAGGACATTCGGTCCCGCGCCGCCATTCGCCACCTTGGCGACGACGATCGGATGGCCACCGGTCGGCCGCACGCTGACGTCGAAGCCCAGCGAGGCCAGGTCCTTCGCAATGTGTTCCGCCGCGCTCCGGCATTGCGGCGCGAAGGCCGGATCGGTCGAAATCGACTGGATGCGCAGGAAGTCAAACAGCCGTGCGAGGCTGTTATCGAGCTCGGCGTCGATCCGTTCGAGAACCGCCGGCAAAGCTTGAACGGGAGTCTGTTGTGCAGTCATGGCCTGGGACCTGATTGGCAAAATGGCTGGGGGGTGTCCGCCGCAGTATCGTCGGACCAGCAGGCGGAAGGAAGGCCAGAATTTAGCCTCCCCCTACGGCCGTCATCTTACGAGCCCTTGCGAACCACGACGGACGAGTAGGCACAACTCTCTCAGCCGTCATGGCCGGACTTGTTCCGGCCATCCACGTCTTGCTGACGGCAGAAAGGACTTGGATGCCCGCGACAAGCGCGGGCATGACGACCGTTTGTTGGTTGGCCAACGAAATCCGCGCCGAGCGCCCCGGCGCCGGACCTAACGCCGAAGAATCCCACCCAGCGTCCCGCGGATGATCGCGCGGCCGACGGAACTGCCCATTTTGCCGCCGATCGATTTGCCGAGATCGGCAGCAATCTGTCCGGCGATCCGGCCCGTGATCGAGCGGGTCACCTCGCGCGCGATCACCTGGCCGGTCGAGAGCTTGGTTCCACGCGGGCGACCGGTACCGAAGATCCCGCCGAGCACATTGCCGATCTGACCGAAGATGCCGCCGGTCTCTGCCACGTCTGGCGCCGGCGCATCTGTTGTCCCGCTCTTCTCGACACGCTTGCCGAGCACCTCATAGGCGGATTCCTGATCGATCGGGGTGTCGTATTTTCCCTTGAACGGACTCTTGGCCTGGATCGCCGACCGCTCGGCCGGCTGCACCGGCCCGATCCGCGCCATTGGCGGCGCTACCATGCAGCGCTCGACCATGCTGGGCGTGCCGTTGCCCTCGAGGAACGACACCAGCGCCTCACCCTTGCCGAGTTGGGTGATGACGCTCGCGGTATCAAGCTTCGGGTTCGGCCGGAACGTCTCGGCCGCGGCCTTCACCGCCTTCTGGTCGCGTGGCGTGAATGCACGCAACGCGTGCTGCACCCGGTTGCCGAGTTGCGCCAGCACCTTGTCCGGAACGTCGAGTGGATTCTGGGTGACGAAATACACGCCGACCCCCTTGGAGCGGATCAAGCGTACGACCTGCTCGATCTTGTCGAGCAACGCCTTCGGAGCATCGGTGAAGAGCAGATGCGCCTCATCGAAGAAGAACACCAGCTTCGGCTTGTCGACGTCGCCGACTTCCGGCAATTCCTCGAACAGCTCCGAGAGCAGCCATAGCAGAAACGTGGCGTAGAGCCGTGGATTTTCCATCAGCTTGTCCGCAGCCAGGATATTGATGATGCCGCGGCCGTCCCGGTCGACGCGCATGAAATCTTTCAGCGCCAGTGCCGGCTCGCCGAAAAACTTGGAGCCACCCTGGTTCTCCAGGACGAGCAACTGGCGCTGGATCGTTCCGATGGTCTGCTTCGCGACGTTGCCATATTTGGTGGTCAGTTCGGCGGCATGCTCGGCGACGTAGTTCAGGATCGCTCGCAGATCCTTCAGGTCGAGCAGCAGCAACCCCTGTTCGTCGGCAGCGCGGAACGCGATGTTGAGCACACCCTCCTGCACATCGTTGAGATCAAGCAGACGCGCGAGCAGCAGCGGTCCCATCTCCGAGGCAGTCGCCCGCACAGGGTGGCCCTGTTCGCCGAACAGGTCCCAGAACACCGCCGGAAACTCGTCCGGCTGATAGTTGAGGCCTAGCGATTGAGCCCGGGCCACAAGGGCTTCCTTGGCTTCGCCAAGCACCGAGATCCCGGAGAGATCGCCCTTGATATCGGAGGCAAAGACCGGAACGCCGGCACGCGAGAAGCCTTCGGCCAAGACTTGCAACGTCACGGTCTTACCGGTGCCGGTTGCACCGGTGACGAGGCCGTGCCGGTTCGCAAGCGCAAGCGTCAACCGCTCCGGCTTGGTTCCCTTGCCGACGAAGATCGTGCCGGCTGCGTCGGTGTCATCGATCACCGGCGCGGGCTTGGCGACTTTGCCGGTCGTCGTAGCGCTTTTCGTCGTCGTCTTCCGCGGAGTGGCCATGTTGCAAACCTGGATCTGAGCACCTGCGTGCAATATTCGCCTCGCGTGACGGCAGGTCAACAGACTGACGGACGCATCACCTCGCACGGCAGCGTGATAAATTTCAAGAAAGCGTCACCTCAACGTTGACGGGATCAACGAAAGGCTGATGTTGCACCGGCGACACGCCGCGACATTGTCAGAAATCTCATGCGTCGTGTGACGTTTCGTAGCTTGTCATCCTCGATGTCGGCGGTCATGATGTTTCTCAACTCGCCGAAGCGCGGGGGCTGTGAGGGGCGCATGCAACACATGACAGAACGCAACGTCGACGTCGTCGACGATCAGCATTCAGTTTCCGAACCCGCCCTCGGCGCCACCAAACCCCTGATACTCGTTTAGCGTTTCGCAGAGCGGAAAGACGATGCCGTATTATCCCATCACCGCGATTGACGGTATCAGCGCGGATGTGGCGAAGTCGCTGAAGGCGGTCGGCATCAGAACGTCGACCAAGTTGCTCGAAGCTGCAAAAAACTCCAAAGGCCGCAAGAACCTGTCCGAGCAGACCGGTATCGACGCCAAAAAGCTGCTCTCCTTCGCGAATTGCGCCGACCGCATGCGCATCAAGGGCATGGGCAAGGAATATTCGGTGCTGCTGTGCGCGGTCGGCGTCGATACCGTGAGAGAACTCAAGTATCGCAACCCCGCCCGCCTGGCCGAGGCGATGGCCGAGGCAAATCGCAAGCGCAAGCTGGTCCGCGTGCTGCCATCCGAGAACGCGATCGGCCGCTGGATCGATGCGGCGAAGAAGCTCGAACCGAAGATCACTTATTAGGGGCCGTCCCCTCTACGACCACCATCCACGGTGCGAGCTCTTGCGAGCCTCGAAGGATGAGCGGGCACGAGTCCTTCTCCCACCCGGCCCACTTCTTGACTCGTCATATTGGAACGCGCAAAGCGACCGTATGATCGCCGCCCGCCAGCCCATCGCACACGCGGAACCCGCAAGGGATACACCGCTGTCCCGGCTGCTGGCGATGCGGCGTCCATTGGTGATGGGCGTGCTCAATATCACCCCCGACAGCTTTTCCGACGGCGGCAAATTTCTCGACCGGGACCAGGCCATGGCCCAGGCATGGCGGATGATCGAAGGCGGCGCCGACATCATCGATATCGGCGCGGAGTCGAGCCGCCCCTATGGCGGCCAGCGTCCGGTCGACCAGGACGACGAGCAGCGCCGGCTCGAGCCGGTCCTCGCCAGGATCGCGGCGATCGGCGTGCCGGTCTCGATCGACACTGTGAAGGCCAAGGTTGCGGATTGGGCGCTCAGGCAAGGTGCGACCATTGCCAACGACGTCTGGGGCCTGCAGCGCGATCCGGACATGGCCGGGGTCGTCGCGGCGCATGGTGTGCCGGTGATCGTGATGCATAATCGCGATGCCGCCGATCCGGCGATCGACATCATGGCCGACATCGACGCCTTCTTCACCCGCAGCCTCTCCATCGCCGACGCGGCCGGCGTCGCCCGACAGAATATTGTGCTCGATCCCGGCATCGGCTTCGGCAAGACCCCGGAACAGAGCATGACGGCAATCCGGGAACTCGGACGGCTCAAACGCTTCGGCCTGCCGATCCTGCTTGGCGCGTCGCGCAAGCGCTTCATCAATTCGGTCGTGCCCTCGGAACCCGATCAACGCATCGGCGGCTCGATCGCGAGCCATCTGATTGGGGTGGAGAATGGCGCCGTGATCGTGCGGGTCCATGACGTGGCTGAAACCGTGCAGGCGCTGCGCGTCGCGGCGGCGATCGGACGGGCACAATGAGCGGCACGATTTTCGTCAAGGGCCTCGCGCTGCACGCCTATCACGGCGTGCTGCCTTACGAGAGCAAGGTGGGTCAGACCTTCAAGCTCGACCTCACCCTGACCGTCGATCTCGATGCGGCCTCGCGTTCAGACAAGCTGCGCGACACGATCGATTACGGTGGCCTGGTGTCCTTTGTCGGCGAAACATTTCGGGCGCGGCCCTACAAATTGATCGAGGCAGCGGCCGGATCAGTCGCGGACGCCATCCTGGAGCGATACCCAGCCATCACCGAGGTCGCCATCACGATCCACAAGCCGCATGCGCCGATCGCAGCCGCCTTCGACGATGTCGGCGTCATCATTTCTCGCGCGCGCGGCAATGGCTGAGGCGCTGGTCGCTCTCGGCGGCAATGTCGGAGACGTCCCGGCGACGCTGGACCGGGCGATTGCCGAATTCTGCGATGGTGTCGCGGTGACGCTCGTGGCCCGCGCCTCCAATTACCGCACCCCGCCCTGGGGCGTCGAGGACCAGCCCCCGTTCGTGAACACCGCCATCCGGGTCGAGACCCTCCTGGCGCCACATGATCTGCTGGCACGTGCCAACGCGGTCGAGCGCGAGTTCGGCCGCGACCGCGCCAACGAGCGCCGTTGGGGCCCCCGCAAAATCGACATCGATCTCCTGGCCTATGACGACGTGGCGCTCGACGACGAACGGCTGACGCTGCCACATCCGCGGCTGTTCGAGCGTGGCTTCGTCCTGGCGCCGCTGGCGGAGATCGCGCCGGACCGGATCATCGGAGGCCGCACGGTGCGCGACGGCCTGGCGCTGCTCGACACCACCGGCATCGAGCGCCTATGACTCCCGCCATGGACGGCCTGCCCCTCGCTTCCGAATTCCCGCCGGCGACGCGCGAGCAATGGCGCAAGCTGGTCGACAAGGTGCTCAAGGGCGCCCCATTCGAGACGCTGACCGCGCGCACCGCTGACGGCATCGCGATCGAGGCGCTGTCGGAGCGGGCGCGCAATGCGCAGCCGGTGGTTGGCCGCACGCCCGGCACGCCCTGGCGCGTGATGCAGCGGATCGACCATCCGGATCCCGCCGCATCCAACGCGGACGCGCTGCACGAATTGGAGAATGGCGCGACCGGCCTGTCGCTGGTATTCGCCGGATCGCCCGGCGCGCGGGGATTTGGCCTCGAAGCTTCGGCGGCGACGCTGGGGCCGGTGCTTCAAGACGTCCATCTCGATGCGGGAATTTCGATCGAGCTTGAATTGAGCGCGCAGGCCGCCGATGCCCCTCGCCTGTTCGCCGACCTGTTGCGGCAGCGCGGCACCGCACCGGCCGCCACCGATATCCGCTTCGCCATCGCGCCGCTCGGCGCGATGCTCGCAAGTGGCGTGGTCACGCGGCGCTGGGAGGAAATCGCTCCGGATTTCGCGCGAACACTGATCGACCTCGTCGGGCTGGGCTTCAAGGGCCCCTTCGCGGTCGCCGACAGCCGCATCCTCCATGATGCGGGCGCCGCCGAGGCGCAGGAACTCGGCACCATGCTGGCGGTGGCGCTGACCTATCTGCGGACACTCGAAGCCCATGGCGTGCCGCTCGATGCGGCGCGGCGCATGGTGTTCTTCCGCATGTCCGCGGATGCCGACCAGTTCCTCACGATGGCGAAGCTGCGCGCATTGCGGAAACTCTGGTCGCGGGTCGAAGAGGCCTGCGGCCTGACGCCGGAGCCAATCATCATCTCGGCGCACACGGCGTGGCGCATGATGACCCGGCGCGATCCACACGTGAACATCCTGCGCGGCACCATCGCCGCCGCAGCCGCGGGACTTGGCGGTGCCGACGCGATCACCGTCTTGCCGTTCACGTTGGCGCTCGGCTTGCCGGACCGGATGGCGCGCCGGATCGCGCGCAACACCCAATTGATCCTTCTGGAAGAATCCTACCTCGCCAATGTCGCCGACCCGGCCGCCGGCTCCGGCAGCATCGAAGACCTGACGCAGAAGCTGTGCGTCTCCGGCTGGGCTTTCTTCCAGGAGATCGAGCAGGCCGGCGGCGCATGGCCGGCTTTCGAACAGGGACTGGTGCAACGGAAAATCGCCGAGACCCGCGCGGCGCGGCAGGCGGCCGTCAAGCACGGTCGCGAACCGCTGGTCGGCACCACCATCTTCGCCAACCCCAAGGATGTGCCGGCGCAGGTGCTGGATGTCGCTCCGGCCGCCGCGCCATCCTGGCCTGCAGATGCCGCCCGGATCGAGGCCCTGCTCCCGATGCGGCTCGCCGAGCCGTTCGAATGACACCGTCAGCCGTGCTAGATTACCTGGCATGAGCGCCGTGCCTGACTTCACCCGCATCGCCTGGAGCGACCCGTCGCAGATGCCGCGGCTTGCGGTTGCGAAGGCGTGGCTCACGCCCGAAGGCATCCCGGTCAAGCCGGTCTATGGCGCGAACGACCTCCAGGGCATCGACTTCCTCGACACCTGGCCGGGCCTTGCGCCCTACCTGCGCGGCCCCTACCCGACCATGTATGTCACCCAGCCCTGGACCGTCCGGCAATATGCCGGCTTCTCCACGGCAGAGGATTCCAACGCCTTCTACCGGCGCAATCTCGCCGCCGGACAGAAAGGCCTTTCGGTCGCGTTCGATCTCGCGACCCATCGCGGCTATGACTCGGACCATCCGCGCGTCTCGGGCGATGTCGGGATGGCCGGCGTCGCGATCGATTCGATCTACGACATGCGCACGCTGTTCGACGGCATCCCGCTCGACCAAATGACGGTGTCGATGACCATGAATGGCGCGGTGCTGCCGGTGCTCGCGCTGTATATCGTCGCGGCCGAGGAACAGGGCGTTCCACCTGAAAAACTCGGCGGCACGATCCAGAACGACATCCTCAAAGAATTCATGGTGCGCAACACCTATATCTACCCGCCAGCCCCATCTTTGCGCATCATCTCCGACATCTTCTCCTATAGCTCGGCGCATATGCCGAAATTCAACTCGATCTCAATCTCCGGCTATCATATGCAGGAGGCCGGCGCGACGCTCGATCTCGAGCTCGCCTATACGCTTGCCAATGGCGTCGAATATGTCCGCACCGGCTTAGCGGCCGGCCTGGATATCGACCGGTTCGCGCCGCGCCTGTCGTTCTTCTGGAACGCCGGCATGAATTATTTCATGGAGATCGCCAAGCAGCGCGCCGCGCGCATGCTGTGGGCGAAGCTGATCAAGCAATTCGATCCGAAGTCCGACAAGTCGCTGGCGCTGCGCGCCCACACACAGACATCGGGCTGGTCGCTCGCCTCTCAGGACGTATTCAACAACGTGGTCCGCACCTGCATCGAGGCAATGGCCGCGACGCAGGGTCATACCCAATCGCTGCATACCAATGCGCTCGACGAGGCACTGGCGCTGCCGACCGATTTCTCGGCGCGCATCGCCCGCAATACCCAGCTGGTGCTGGCGCATGAGAGCGGCACCACGCGCGTCGTCGATGCCTGGGGCGGGTCCTATTATATGGAGCGGCTGACCCACGATCTGGCGCAAAAAGCCTGGGCGCATATCAGCGAGGTCGAAGAGTTGGGCGGCATGGCCAAGGCGATCGAGGCCGGGGTGCCGAAGCTGCGCATCGAGGAAGCCGCCGCAAAGACCCAGGCGCGCATCGATGCTGGCGATCAATCGCTGATCGGCATCAACAAATACCGTCCCGAAAGCGATCCGCCGATCGATATTCTCAAGGTCGACAACGCAGCCGTGCGCGAATTACAGCTCGGCAAACTGGCGCGCCTCAGGCGCGAGCGTGATCCAGCCGCGGTTGCCGCCGCACTAGCCGCGCTGACGCGCGGGGCCGGCGCAGGCAACGGCAACCTGCTGGCGCTCGCCATCGACGCGGCGCGCGCCAAGGCGACCGTCGGCGAAATTTCCGACGCGATGGAGAAAGTATTCGGCCGCCACCGCGCCGAGACTCGCGCCATTACGGGCGTTTACAAGCGGGAGGCGGGAATGACCGACGCCATCACTCGGGTGCTGCGGCTCACCGCCGAATTCGAAGTCGCGGAAGGCCGCCGCCCGCGTATCCTGGTCGCCAAGATTGGGCAGGACGGCCACGACCGCGGCCAGAAGGTGATCGCGTCTGCCTTTGCCGACCTCGGCTTCGATGTCGACATCGGGCCGCTATTCGCGACCCCAGGCGAGGCTGCCCGGCAGGCGGTCGAGAACGACGTGCATATCATCGGCGTGTCGTCGCTCGCGGCCGCACACCTCACCGCGGTGCCGGAACTGAAGGCCGCGCTCGACGCGCAGGGGCGCGGCGACATCATGATCGTGGTCGGCGGAGTGGTGCCACCGCAGGATTGGGATGCGGTGAAGGCCGCCGGCGCGTCTGCGATCTTCCCGCCCGGCACTGTCATCGCCGAAGCGGCGGCAGACTTAATTCACCAGCTTAACCAGCGGCTCGGATACGAGACCAAGGACGCGGCGAAGTAACACTTTCGACATCGGGAAGACGGGGACAGCAATGATCATAGCGAAACACAGAATCGTAACCGCCCTGACTGCTCTCGCGATCACCGGCATCATGGCCATTCCGGCGCAGGCCGCAAGCGACCTCGACCGCGCCTTCCGCATCATCAGCGGGAAACGCTTCGTCGATCTGACGCACAGCTTCTCGCCGGACAGCCCGGTCTGGTCGGGCTTCGGCCAGGCCAAATTCTCCGCCGCGGGCGATCCGGCCACCAAGCAGGCTTACACCATCGCGAAAGACGGTTTCCGCACGACCTATTACGAGATGGTCGGGCAGTACGGCACGCATGTCGATCCGCCGGGGCATTTCGCCGAGGGCGGGCAAACGATGGATCAGATTCCGCTCAAGCAGATGATCCTCAAACTCGTCGTGCTCGACGCCACGCCGTATCTAACGAAGGACGAGAACCACGCTTTCTCGGTCGACGACCTGAGCGCCTGGGAGCGAAAGAATGGCCGCGTGCCGAAGGGCGCCTTCGTGGCTTTGCGCACCGACATGTACAAGGACTTCACCTCCAATCCGGAACGCTTCAAGCGCGCGCCATTCCCGGCCTGGTCGTTCGATACGATCAAGTTTCTATATCAGCAGCGCGGCGTGACCGCGACCGGCCATGAATCGCTCGACACCGACATCACCGACAAAATGGACTCCGAGACCTGGCTGTTGCAACAGGGCCATTTCCAGATCGAGGTGATGGCCAATCTCGACAAGGTGCCGGCCAAGGGCGCGCTGATCGTCGTCACCTGGCCCAAGGTGAAGGACGGCCTCGGCTTCCCGGCGCGTGCGTTCGCGATCCTGCCGTGAAAGCTGCGCGGGCGAGTCCGGTGCCGGCTGGCGTCCTCGCTGCAGGAATCCGCGCCGGCGACCGCGCTTCGCTCGCGCGCGCCATCACGCTGATCGAAAGTCGGCGCGCCGATCACCAGACATCCGCCGCCGACCTGTTGCAGGACTTGCTCCCCGCGACCGGCAACGCGATGCGCGTCGGCATCACCGGCGCGCCGGGCGTCGGCAAGTCGACCAGCATCGACACGCTTGGCATTTACCTCACCGGGCGCGGGCACAAAGTTGCGGTGCTGGCGGTGGATCCGTCTTCGGCGCGCACCGGCGGTTCGATCCTCGGCGACAAGACCCGCATGGTGCAGCTTGCGGCCGATCCCAACGCCTTCATCCGCCCCTCCCCGGCGTCGGGAACATTGGGCGGCGTCGCGGCGAAGACGCGCGAGACCATGCTGCTCTGTGAGGCGGCCGGATATGACGTGATCCTGATCGAGACTATCGGGATCGGACAATCCGAGACCGCGGTCGCCGACATGACCGACACATTCCTGGTGCTGATGCTACCCGGCGCCGGCGACGAGCTTCAGGGCCTCAAGAAGGGCGTCGTCGAGATCGCGGACCTGATTGCCGTCAACAAAGCTGACGGCGACAATGTCACCCGCGCCAGACGTGCCGCCGCCGAATATCGCGCGGCGCTGCAGATCCTGGTGCCGACCTCGGTACATTGGCCGGTGCCTGTGCTGACCTACTCGGCCCTGGCCAACACCGGCATCGACGAATTGTGGGAGACCGTCACCGCGCACCGGAGTGTGATGACCGGCGCGGGCGAATTCGCGGCGCGGCGGCGGCGGCAGCAGGTGAAATGGATGTGGGCGATGCTCGACGACCGCCTCGCCGGCCGGCTGCGGTCCGATCCCGCGCTCAAGTCGAAGCTGCCCAAGATCGAAGCGCAGGTTTCCGCCGGCACGCTGACGCCGACGCTGGCCGCGAACCAGATCGCTCAATTGCTGGGGTTGTGAGCGATGGCAGAGCTCGACGCGATCATCATCGGCGCCGGTCATAACGGCCTCACCTGCGCGGCCTATCTCGGCATGGCCGGGCTGAAGACCCGCGTGGTGGAACGGCGCAGCGTCATCGGCGGCGCGGCCGTGACGCAGGAATTCCACCCCGGCTTCCGCAACTCGGTCGCGGCCTACACCGTCAGCCTGCTCAACCCCAGGATCATCCGCGACCTGCGGCTGCACGACCATGGCTTGCGCATCGTCGAGCGCCGCGCACAGAATTTCCTGCCGACGGAAGACGGACGCTATCTGCTCACCGGCGAAGGCCGCAACCAGGCCGGGATCGCGAAATTCAGCACACGCGACGCGGCGAATTATTCCGGCTATTGCGCCGAGATCGAGCGGATCGCCGACGTGCTGCGCGACGTCGTACTGCAGGCACCACCGAACGTGGTCGCGGGAGGCATCACGCGGTCCGCGGCCGAAGCGATCAAAGCCGCGATCCTCGGCAACCGCATCCGCCGGCTCAACATGGAAGGCCGGCGCGCGCTGCTCGACCTGTTCACCAAATCGGCCGGCGACTACCTCGACCGCTGGTTCGAGAGCGACCCGATCAAGGCCGTGCTCGGCTTCGATTCCATCGTCGGCAATTACGCGAGCCCCTACACGCCCGGCACCGCCTACGTGCTGCTGCATCACGCCTTCGGCGAGGTGAACGGCAAGAAAGGCGCATGGGGCCACGCCATCGGCGGCATGGGCGCGATCACACAGGCCATGGGCAAAGCGGCGCAGGCGCACGGCGCGGAGATCACCACAGGTAACGGCGTCCGCGAGATCATCGTCGAGCGCGGGCGCGCCAGCGGTGTGGTGCTTGCCGATGGCACGACGCTGCGCGCGACATCCGTGATCGCCAACGTCCATCCGAAATTGTTGTTCGAGAACTTGCTACCCGCCGGCGCGGTTCTGCCGTCGGTGAATGCCCGCATGCGCGGCTGGAAGTCCGGCTCCGGCACCTTCCGGATGAATGTCGCGCTGTCGGAATTGCCGCGCTTCACGGCACTGCCGGAGATCGGCGATCATCACACCGCCGGCATCATCCTCGCGCCGTCGCCGGCTTATATGGACCGCGCCTATCACGACTGCGCGCTGCATGGCTGGAGCCGCAACCCGATCGTCGAAATGCTGATCCCCTCGACGCTCGACGATTCACTGGCGCCCGCCGGCGCGCATGTGGCGAGCCTGTTCTGTCAACATGTCGCGCCGCAGCTTCCGGGCGGCGCATCCTGGGACGACCATCGTGACGAGGTCGCCGACCTGATGATCGACACCGTCGACCGCTACGCGCCGGGCTTCAAGCAGAGCGTGCTCGGCCGCCAGATCAACTCGCCGCTCGACCTCGAACGCGATTTCGGCCTGGTGAATGGCGACATCTTCCACGGCGCGCTGACGCTCGACCAGTTATTCTCGGCGCGCCCGATGCTCGGCCATGCCGACTACCGCATGCCGCTGGCCGGGCTTTACCTCTGCGGCTCAGGCGCGCATCCCGGCGGCGGCGTCACCGGTGCGCCGGGACATAACGCGGCGAAGGCCGTGATCGACGATCTTCAGCCGCCGAATTTCCTGCGCAGGATGGCGCGCAAGATATCGGAATAGTCGTCGGTCCAGGCGGTCACGCCGGCCGGCGGTTCGATCGCACGCCAGCCCTTGCGCGACGGCAGCCCGCCGAGATCGGCGACGTTACGCGCCAGCACCACCACCTCGGCATTGGAGCGATAATCCTCCGCCAGATCGGAAATCGTGTCGTCGCGCCGGACATAAGCGACGAGACCGGAATCCTGCGCCACCGCGGCAACGATCCCCGCAAGCTCCATATGACGGTTCGAGACATGCACCGCGATGACGCCGCGCGGCGTGAGCCGCGCCAGATAGCCGGCAAACGCCTCGCGCGTCAGCACATGGACCGGAATGGCGTCGGACGAGAACACGTCGAGCACGATGAGGTCGTAACGATCCGGCGATGCCGCGAGCGTCAGACGGCCGTCGCCCAACACGATGCGTGCATCCGGCGCGCAGGCGCTGAGAAAGCGGAACAGGCGCGGATCGCGCGCGATGCGCACCACCTCCGGATCGATTTCGAAGAACTGCCAGTCCTCGCCCGCGCGGCGATGGCAGGCCAGCGAACCGGTGCCGAGACCGACCGCGGCGACGCGCGCCAAGCCGTTCGCGCTGCGCGCCGCCTGCACCGCTTCGGAAATCGGCCCGCCGAAATAATAATAGGTCAGCGGCTCCGGCCGGTCGCCGATGGGTTGTCCGATAACATCGCGCACGCGCTCGGCGCCATGCAAAGTCGTGCCGTGAAACAACAGGCGGTAAGCCCCATCGGATGTCTCGACCACATGATGCACGCCGAAGAAGCTGCGCGCCTTGGCGACTATTGTCATTCCCGGCTGCCACAGCCCGGTCACAGTGAAAGCCAGCACCGCGAAGCCCGCGAAGCGCGCCGGCCGGCGCGCAAGGAACAGCATCAGCGCGGCAATGCCGACTACGGCAACGTGGCGCACCAGATCGAGATCGAGCGCGCGCGGGATGTCGACCAGCGACAGCACGACGGCGACCGATAGCGCCGCGATCAGTCCGGGCGCGGCTTCGCGCAACCCATGGCGGACGCCACCGTTCCACACCGCCGGCAAAGCCAGCAGCGCCGCCAGGATCAGGATCGGATATTCGTAGATGTCGTTGAACAGGTTCGGCGCCAGCAGACCGGCAAATACGCCACCGAGTACGCCGCCAAACGAGGTCCAGAGATAGAATTCGGTCAGCCGATCAGCCGACGGACGGCGGCGATACGCCTCGCCGTGGCAGGCGAGCGCGATCATCACGAAGGCCACCAGGTTGAGCGCGATGGTGGCGAGGAAGAACACCTTGTCTCGTCCGAACACGCTCACCGCCAACGGCGCGATCACGTAAGGCAGATAACGCAATACGGCATCATGCGGCAGCCAGGGCCGCGCGCGGAACACTGCGACGAAGGTGAGCAGATAGAGCGCGAGCGGAAATACCCAGAGGAACGGCGCGGCAGCGACATCGGTGGTGATGTAGGCGGTCACCGCCACCACCAGTCCCGCCGGGATTGCCGACAGGAGCATCCAGGCGAGACGCTGCATGACGCCCGCGGCTGGCGACTCGACGCGGATCGAAGCCGATTGCGCGATCACCCGTGACGTGGCGATGCACGCCGCCATCGCGACCAGCAGCGCCAGCAACGAGAAGCCGGCCGACCAGGCGAGCGACTGCCCCTGCAACGTCAGCATCGGCTCGATCAGGAACGGATAGGCGAGCAGCGCGCAGAACGAGCCGAGGTTGGAGGCCGCATAAAGCACATACGGATTGCCGGCCTGCGGATGGCCGCTGGCCGCAAACCACGATTGCAGCAATGGCGCAGTCGCCGATAGCGCAATGAAAGGAAACCCAATCGACAATGTAAACAGGCCGACCAGCCACAACGTGACGCCGTCTGACGGCGGTGTATCGAAGCCGGCCGCTACACCGAGCGGCAACATCGCCGCGGCGAGCGCGAGCAAGGCGAGATGCAGCAAGGCGGCGCGCGCCGGTGCGAGCAGGCGCGCCAAGAGATGCGCGTAGATATAGCCGACGAACAGAAAGCCCTGGAACGCCACCATGGCAACCGACCACACCGCCGGCGATCCGCCGAGGCGCGGCAGCACCATCTTGGTGAACATCGGTTGCACCGAGAACAGCAGCAGCGCCGAGATGAACAGCGTCGGGGTATAGAGCGGCACAGCGGCGCTGAACGCGGACTTGGCGCGCGGGGCTCTGGTGTCTTCGATGGAGGCCATAGCGGGACTCTGGGTTTCGCCGGACGCTAGAAGATTCGCCTTAAGCCCGGATTACCGTTGCCGCGGGGGCGACGGCCGTTGTTGAATGCGTGAGATGGCAAATTCCACGAAAAAGACGTCGAAACCCCTCAAGGTGCTGATCACCGGCTTCGGGCCGTTTCCCGGTATGCCGGTCAATCCGACCGGACCGCTGGTGGAAAAGCTAGCCACGCTCGACCGCCGTGCCTTCGACGGCATCAAGCGCACCGCCCATATTTTCGAGACCAGCTACGCGGCCGTGGACCGAGAATTGCCGGACCTGATCGCGCGGCATCGTCCCGACGTGCTGCTGATGTTCGGCGTCGCCGGGCGAACCCGGAGCATTCGGATCGAGACGCTGGCGCGCAACAACCGCTCGACCGCGATCCCCGATGCGACGGGCGCTTATGCCGGTACGGCGCAGATCGCGCCTGACGCACCAGCGACGGCGGCTCTGCCGACCGCGGCGAAGGCGATGTTCGCCGCCGTGAAGCAGGCTGGATTACCCGTCACCGTCTCCAAAGATGCCGGCGGCTATCTTTGCAATTATCTGTGCTGGCGCGCCGCCAAGCAGGCCGCAGCACCCGGCGGACCACGCATTGCCGCGTTCGTTCATGTCCCGAACACAAGACTCTCGCCGGCCCAATTGGTGCGCGCCGGCGCCGCGATCCTGAGCGCGGCCTTAACGCTTCGTTAACGCAATCCCGAAGCTTCGCGGAATGTCCCGCTCCGGCACGTTATCCTGGCGCGAAACTTGTACGCCTGGAGACCAGAGGGCGCGCCATGGACATCGATCGTCGCAAAATCCTGAAGTGGTCCGGTGCTGGCGCCGGCATTGCCGCGGCAACGCTCCCGGCGCAGGCCGCGCCGAGCGCTGCCACGACCATTTCCGCGTTCGGCATCGACGCCACCCGTTTCGGCGTGCGGCCTGGCAGCCCGGACGACCAGACCGGCCCGCTGCAACGCGCGATCGATCATGCCGCCGGCGAACGCGTGCCGCTCGCATTGATGCCGGGTGTCTACCGCGCCGGTGACTTGCGATTGCAGAACGGCGCCCAGATTGTCGGCATCCGCGGCGCGACGCGCATCGTCTTGAGCAATGGTCCGGCGCTGCTTTCCGGCGTCAGCGCCAACAACGTCACGCTGAGCGGATTGATCCTCGACGGCGCCAAGCGTCCGCTCTCCGACAAGACCGGCCTGCTGCGGCTGGAGAATGCGCGCGGGTTGCGTATCACCGATTGCGAGATCCTCAACTCCGGCAGTCAGGGCCTGTTCCTGATCGGTGTCGAGGGCGAGATTTCCGGAAACACCGTCTCCGACATTGCCGACGTCGCGATCCTGTCGTTCAACGCCATCGGATTGACGATCGCGCGCAACACCATCCGCAAGGCCGGCAATAACGGCATCCAGATCCGACGCTGGGATGCCGGCGATGACGGCACCATGGTGCTCGACAATCGCATCGAGGGGATCACCGATCGTGCCGGCGGCTCCGGCCAATACGGCAACGGCGTGAATGCGCATAATGCGCATAACGTGATCGTGCGCGGCAACCGCATCAAGGACTGCGCCTTCTCGGCGGTGCGCGGCAACACTGCCAACAACATCCACATCACCAACAACAGCGTCACCGACGTGCGCGAGGTCGCGCTCTATTCGGAATTCGCGTTCGAGGGCGCGGTGATTGCCAACAACACGGTGGATGGCGCGGCCGTCGGCGTCTCGGTTTGCAATTTCAACGAAGGCGGACGGCTCGCCATCGTGTCCGGCAACATCATCCGCGGGCTGCTGCCGAAGCGGCCGCCCTCCACCGCGCCCGACGACGATGCCGGCATCGGCATCTATGTCGAGGCCGACGCCACCGTGACCGGCAACGTGGTCGAGGGCGCGTCGCGCGCCGGCATGATGCTCGGCTGGGGACGCTATCTGCGCGACGTCGCGGTGACCGGCAACGTGGTGCGCAAGTCCGATATCGGGATTGCCGTCTCGGTGTTTCCGGGTTCGGGGTCGGCGCTGATCGCGGACAATGTCATCACCGGCTCAACGCGCGGCGCGGTGGTCGGCATGGACCACGCCAAGCCGGTGACCGGCGACCTGCTCAAATCCGGCCTCAACCGCTACGCCCATATCGCGGCCAGCGGCAATCACGCGAGCTGAGCTTACGGATTTGTAATCCGCCCATTGCGCAGCGAAGACCCGTCGCCATATTTCCGGCGAATACACCGGTTCTAAATCGCGTCATGCGCTTCGGGGTCAAGCCGATCATCATCTGGTTTCTCGCTCTCTTCCTGTTTCCCCTCGCCATCTATGCCGCGCTCTATGCGACCCAGGAGCGGCCGCAGCGCTGGAACGAGGCGAACTGGGGCAGCATCGGCATGCTCGAGCCGGCCGCGACCGCGCGTGAGGCGCGGCTGCTGGTGTTTGCCGCGCGCACCGGCCGTTGGAAGGGCATTTTCTCGCTGCATAGCTGGATCGTTGTGAAGCCGGAAGGCGCGACGTCGTGGACGCGATACGACGTGGTCGGCTGGGGCTCGCCGGTCCGCGTCAACGGCTGGGCGCCGGACGGACGCTGGTTCGGCGACAACCCGATCGTGCTGGCCGATCTGCGCGGTGCTGCAGCCACGGCGCTTATCCCCAAGGTGCAAGCAGCGGTGAAGGATTATGCCTATGCCAACGCGGGCGACTATCGCGTCTGGCCGGGGCCGAACAGCAACACCTTCGTCGCGACCGTGCTGCGCGAGGTTCCCGAGCTCGGAATATCACTGCCGCCGAATGCGGTTGGCCGCGATTTTCGTGGCGTCGCCTTTGCCGGGTTGACCGGCAGCCGGACCGGCGTTGAGGCCAGCCTGTTCGGCCTTCTCGGTGTCACGCTGGCCTGGGCGGAAGGGATCGAACTGAATGTCCTCGGCCTGGTCGCCGGCCTCGATCTGCGCAGTCCTGCGGTGAAGCTGCCGGGCTTTGGCCGCATCGGCTTCGATATGCCGGCGATGGCCGCGCCGCTCGAGAAGCGCTGACGCTTGCGCCGCTCAATGCAGACGAATGAGCATCATCCCGCCGACGATCATGACCGCCGCAACCACGCGATTGGCACGCAGCTTTTCCTTGAGGAAGATCACGGCGATGATCGAGCCGAACAGCACGCTGGTCTCGCGTAAAGCCGCCACGAGAGCGATCGGCGCAACCGTCATGGCCCAGATGGCGATTCCATAGGACGCCATCGACAGACCGCCGCCGAACACGCCACTCTTCCAATAGCGCTTCAGGTGCGGAACGAAGGCCGTTCCGCGCCAATAAAGCGCCACCATGAGCATCATCACGCCGTCGAGCGCGAACAGCCAAAGGGTATAGGCAACCGCATTGCCCGAAATGCGCGCACCGATCCCGTCTACAAAGGAATAGCCGGTGATCGTCACCGCGGTCACGAGTGCAAAGCCGACCGCGCGCCGCTCGAAACGAGCGATATCCTGGCCTCCTCGGAAAGAGATCAGAAGCACGCCAAAAGCCAGGCCGAGGATCCCGATCCATGTCAGCAGGTCGAGACTTTCGCCGACGAGAAACGGACTGAGGGTCCCGGTCATCAGCGGCGCCGTACCGCGCGCGATCGGATAGACCTGTCCCATGTCGCCGGCGCGGTAGGCTTCGATCAGCGCGATGTAATAGGCGAGGTGGAGGATCATCGACGCGATCAGCCACGGCCAGGCGGCCGCGGGCGGAATCGGGAAGAAGGGCAGCAGGACGATGGCGACGACGCCTGCTCCGACCGCAATCAGCGAGGTCGTGCTGAACGCATCGAGCCCGATCTTGACCACAGCATTCCAGCCGGCATGACACGCGGCCGCGAACAGGACCGCGAGAAAGACCGTCGCGTCCATGGAACGCGTCTAGAACGGATAATGCTGCTTCTCGGTGCGCACCGTGATCCAGCGCAACTCGGTGAAATGGTCGATCGCGGCGGAGCCGCCGAAACGGCCATAGCCGGAGGACTTCATGCCGCCGAACGGCATCTGCGGCTCGTCGGCGACGGTCGCGCCGTTGATGTGGCAGATGCCGGTTTCCAGGCGCTGCGCCACCGTGAGTGCGCGCGCGACGTCGCGTCCGAACACCGCCGACGACAAGCCATATTCGGTGTCGTTCGCAACCTGGATCGCCTGTTCGACATCGCGGACGCGAACGATTCCGGCGATCGGGCCAAAGGCTTCCTCGTGATAAAGCCGCATCGCCGGCGTGACACGGTCGATGATCGTCGCGGCCATTGCCATCCCGTTCACCTGACCGCCGGTCACCAGCACCGCGTCGCGCGCGAGAGCGTCGTCGATCAGGCCACGCACGCGCGTCACCGCGTCCTGGTTGATCAGCGTGCCGAGCACGCCGCTTTCGGCTTCGGTGGACAGCGCGCGCGCCTTGGCGGCGAATTTCTCGAGGAATTCATCGGCCACCGCTTCGTCGACCACGATCCGATCGGTCGACATGCAGATCTGGCCCTGATTGGCGAAAGCGCCGAACGCCGCGGCGTCCACCGCCGCGTCGATATCGGCATCGTCGAGAATGACCAGCGGCGCCTTGCCGCCGAGTTCGAGCAGCACCGGTTTGAGATAGCGCGCCGCGGTCTCGGCGATCAGCCGGCCGCTGCGCGTCGAGCCGGTGAAATTGATCCGGCGTACCGCGGGATGCGCGATCAGCGTCTCGATCACCTTGCCGGCGTCGCCCGGCGCGTTGGTGACAACATTGACCACGCCGCTCGGCAACCCGGCATCGCGCAACGCGGTGCCGATCATGCGGTGCGTTGCGGGGCACATCTCGGACGCCTTGAGGATCACGGCATTGCCGCAGGCCAGCGGCATCGCCACCGCGCGCACGCCCAGGATCACCGGCGCGTTCCATGGTGCGATGCCGAGCACCACGCCGACCGGCTGGCGCAATGTCATCGACAGCGTGCCGGAATTCTCGGAGGGAATGGTCTCGCCGGTCACCTGCGTCGTCATTGCGGCGGCTTCGCGCAGAATGCCGGCGGCAAAGCGGATGTTGAAGGCGCACCAGTCCGGCGTAGCGCCGGTTTCCGCCATCATCGCTTCGGCGAAATCCTCGACCCGCGCTTCGATGATGTCAGCTGCAGCATTCAGTTTGGCGCGGCGCTCCGCTGGACCGGTCGCAGCCCAGAGCGGCGCTGCCTTCGCCGCCGCCTCGGCTGCGGCAAGCAGATCCGCGATTGTCGCTGCTGCCGCCATGGTCGCCACTTCGCCGGTGACCGGATCGACCCGCTCGAATGTCCGCCCGTCGGTTGCCGGCAAGTCGCGTTCGCCGATCATCAGGTTCACACGCAACATGACTGAACTCCCCTGCGAACGGGCGCGCGTCCCCACGCGGCGCGATTCGATTCAATTCCGACCAATCTTGCAGCAGCAGGATGACGCTGTCGCGCGGCTTGGCCGCTGCAATCCGGCAATCCACAGGCGTCAGGATGTCTTGTTCAGGCGATCGGCTATTCAGCCGCGATGCGCATTTCGGGCGAAGGCCCGGCGATTTTCGCCCAGCGCTCGGCATCGCCGATCACATCGCGCATCTGATCGAGAAATTCCGCTTCGGTATAATAGTGTTTCCAGCGACCGCTGCGGTAGAGCTCGATGAAGTAATCGCGGCGACGTTCGGCGAGATCGCTCCATTTTTGAGCGAGGCCATCGTAGGGACGCCAGGGGTGCCGAAGCGACATGGTAAGCCGTGGGCAGGCCGCGAGAATCGCGACATGCTCATATTGGCTCATCCATGCATGGATGCAACCAGAGAGTGAGGCCTGTGCGTAAGCTGTGGGAAAGCGCCCGCGCCGCATGCGTTTCGCCACACTGCGTTCAGCGCGCAGCCGCCGGAATTGCTGTTGCTGTATCAGCCGCTTGCACCGTGACGGAAAGCACCGCGCGATGCGCATCGACGAGGCCGGCGCCGAACTGGTCGTCATTGCCCACTGGGCCGAGGTCGAGCGCGGTGCCGGTCAGTGCGCTCCGCACTGCGTCCGGAGAGAGACCCGGTTTGCTGCCGAGCAACAGCGCGACGGTGCCGCTGACCAGAGCCGCGGAGAACGAGGTGCCGGTCTGGATCTGATACGCGCCGTTGGGCGCCGGCACGATCAGGTCGACCCCCGGCGCGGCGACGGCGATATGGCGGCCGCGATTGGCGCCGGGGAATAACTTGTCGTCAGCGTTGGTCGCCGTGACGGCGATGACGTTGCGGTCCGCCGCCGGGTAAAGCGGTGCCGACTTCGGCCCCGCATTGCCGGCCGCCGCGACCAGTACGATGCCGCGCGTGCGCGCTGCGGCGAGGCTGCGCCCCATGGCGGGATCGGCCGGACCGGCGAAACTCATGTTGATGACCTGAGCGCCTTTCGCGGCCGACCAGTCGAGCCCCTTGAGGATCGCGAAGGTGGTCGCATCGGCGCTTGCGCCAGTCGAACCGAAGGCGCGCACCGCGAGAATGCGCGCGGCGGGCGCGATGCCGAGCAGCCTGGCATGCGCGACGATGGCGCCGGCAATCGCCGTCCCATGCACGTGCGGCGGCTCTCCGGTTCCGGTCGCGTCGAAGGAATCGGCGATCATGCCGTCGAGTTCAGGATGCCGCATATCGATGCCGGAATCGATCACCGCGACCAGCACCTTGTCGCCGCGCGAGATCGCATGGGCCTGCTGCAGGCGCATCTTGGCCAGCGCGTATTGCGGCGGACCGGCAGGCGCAGCCGAGGCATTGGTCTGCGAGTCCTGAGCCAGCGCATAAAGATAGTTCGGCTGCGCGAACAGGATGCCGCTGCCGGGCAATGCCTCGAGCGCCCGGATCACGGCCGGCACCGAACGCCGGTCCGGAATGCGCCAGCGAAACACTGTCGTGCCGCCAAGCGCCGAGGCGGTCTGCTCCAGCCGGACCAGCCGCATCCGCGCCGCCAGCGCATCCGCCGCCTGGGCGGTGAAGCCGGACGGAACCGTGATCACCAATTCATCGGGAACGTAACGACGCTCATTCGCCGGCGGCGCACCACTCGGGCCACGCGGCGCGGCTGAGGACGGCCCCTTGGCGGGCGGGGATTTCTTCGGCGGTCCGGCGAGTCGTCGCGGCGGCAGATCGTCGCCGGCCGTCTCGATGATCTGCGGGCCCAGCGGAATCATCAGCACCGGACCGCGCGTCCGGCCGGGATTGCGCATGCCCGGCGGCATTGACGGCGGCTGGTTCATGCCGCGCGGCGGCAAGGTCATCATCGGCGGACGCGCCATGGTCGCATTCGGGCCCATGGCGGGCCCACGGCCGATCATCATCTGCGCGAAGGCGGCGGAGCCCATTGCGACCGATAGTGCGATACCAACGATCAGTGTCGCGGTAGACCGATGCAAATGCATGATGGCCTCCTACTTCGAGACGGAGACGAACGCGACGACAGCCTTCTCATTCTGCATCCGGGCGACGAACGCGGCAAAGTCTTTCGTCGCTGCGGCATCGGTCACGCGGATCGTGAACAGGCCGCCCTTCGGACCATCGACGACCACCGCCTTATAAGCTTCCAGGAATTTCTGGATCTCGGCGGCGCTCGCCTGCGGCGCGAACTGAACCAGAGCGTTGCGGCCTTCCGTGCTGGTCTCGCCATAGCCGGCGAGATCGGGCCCGGCGCGATCCTTCAACAACACGCCGGTGATGACGCCGGCCTGCAGCAACAGGACCAGCGCCGCAGCGCTGCCGGCAAAGGCCAGCGTGCGCGGCGCAAACCCGCCGACGAAATCGGTCAGCCAGGCGCCGAGGCTGAACGTGGATTTGCGCGTCGTCGGCCGCTCCGCGTCGATCGCCTTGAACAGCTTGTCCATGGCGCGCACCGACGGCGCGCCAAGCGACTCGTTGAGATGGATGGCTTCGCCGAGTTCCTCGCGCACCAGTTCGAAACGGCGCGCCAGCTCGCTGTCGGTCTTCAAGGCGGCTTCGACCCGCTGCGCATCGCGCCGGTTGAGCGTGCCCGCCGCATGCCACGGCAGCAGCGTCTCGATCTCCTGTGGCTCGTCCTGCATCTGCGCGTTCATGGCCAACCTCGATCAATTCCCGCTGCCTTGAGCAGCTCTCCGAGCCGTTTGCGCGCATAGAACATGCGCGTCTTCACGGTCGCCTCCGGGATTCCGACAATCTCGGCCACCTCTTCCACGGACTTCTCGTGGTAGTAGACGAGATCGATGATCTCCCGATGTTCGGCTGACAATGCGCTCATGCACTTGCGCAAGGCTTCGCCTTTGTCCCGCTTCTGCGCCACGACCTCGGGATCGTCTGAGTCATCCTCGATCGCATTCGCAGTCTCTTCGTCCAACTCGGTCTCGGAGCGCTTCCGCACCACGGACAGCGCCTTGAACCGTGCGATCGACAGGAGCCAGGTCGAAACGGCGGAACGCCCTTCGAACTTGCCGGCCTGACGCCACACGTCGAGAAACACCTCACTGATCAGGTCCTCCGCCGTCGCCTCGTTACGCACGAAGCGCAGCGTGAACCGGAACACCCGCACATGGTGCCGCGCATACAGCACCTGCATGGCGAGCCGGTCGCCGGACGCGATACGCCCGATCAGAACCTCGTCCGAAGTGGCCTGGTTAACACCCAACGTTCGGCTCACAGGTTGGTCGCTCGAAGAGCGAGGAAGGTTCAAAGGATTATCGGCAGACCGATCATAGCCGATAATTGTGATCCGGGAATAATTCCTGTCCCCGATCAAACAAAAGGATAAATCAATAGCTTAGCAGGATATTACCAGCGATGCGGATTTCCCCGACCGGCGGGGGCGCTAGGCCCGCTTGCCGGCGGTCGCGAGGTCCATCAGAGCGATCAGCCCGCGCAGCAGGTCGATCGGGCGCGGCGGGCAGCCCTTGATGTGCAGGTCGACCGGGACAACATCGGCGACCGAGCCGACCACGGCATAGCTCGCCTGGAATATGCCGCAGCCGGCGGCGCAGTCGCCGACCGCGACCACCCATTTCGGCGCCGGCGTCGCATCGAAGGTGCGCTCCAGCGCGACTTTCATGTTCTTGGTCACCGGCCCGGTGACCAGCAGCACATCGGCATGGCGCGGCGAGGCGACGAAGCGGATGCCGAAGCGCTCGACGTCGTAGACAGCGTTGTTGAGCGCGTTGATTTCCAGTTCGCAGCCATTGCAGGAGCCGGCATCCACCTCGCGGATCGAGATCGAGCGGCCGAACAGTTTTCGCGCGCGCGCCGTCAATGCCGCGCCGACCTCTTCGAGGTCGGCAATCTCCGGCTTCGGCGCACCCATGGTGACCGGCGCGGACAGCAGCGAGCGGAACAGCAGGGTGCGCATCAGAGGTCGTGCCCCGCGTAAGAGCAATTGAACGATTTGTTGCAGAGCGGAAAATCCGCAACGATGTTGTTCTCGATCGCGGCTTCAAGCAAAGGCCACTGGAACCAGGATGCATCGCGGACATGACAGCGCGCGACGCGGCCATCCGCATCGAGACGCAGCCAGACCAGCACATCGCCGCGAAACGCCTCGACCATGGCGATGCCTTCACGCGCTTCGCCGATGCGCGGAATATTCACGATCACCTCGCCGTCTGGCAACGCAGCGAGCCAGCGGCGCAGCAACCGGATGCTCTCCTCGACCTCACGGATGCGCACGCGCACACGCGCATCGACATCGCCGCTCTTGAACAACGGCACGGCGAGCGTGAGGCCAAGGTAGGGCGCATAGGCAAGATCGCGGCGCGTATCGAAATCGCGGCCGGAGGCGCGGCCGACATGTCCGCCGGCCGCCCAGCGCGTCACCAGTTCGTTCGAAACGATGCCGGTGAAACAGGTCCGGTCCTGTAGCGACGGCGTGTCGTCATAGAGCCGCACGATCTGTGCAAAGCGCGGCTCGATCTCGTCGAGTGCGGCGACGAGTTCGGCGATGCCCGCGGCGGAAATGTTCTGTACCACGCCGCCGGGAATGATCTCGTCCATCATCAGGCGGTGGCTGAACAGCGCATCGCAGGCCGCCAGCACGCGTTCGCGGAAAATGCCGCAATAAGCATGGATCAGCGGGAAGGACGCGTCGTTGCCGATCGCGCCGATATCGCCGAAGTGGTTGGCGATGCGCTCGAGCTCGGCCATGACGCCGCGGATCACCTGCGCGCGTTCCGGCACCGCGATGCCGAGCGCCGCCTCGACCGCGCGCGCGAAGGCGAAGCTCAGCGCCACGGTGGAATCGCCCGACACGCGCGCGACGATGCGCTGCGCCTGCGGCAGGGCCACGTCGGTCAGCAGACCGTCGATGCCCTTGTGGGTGTAGCCGAGCCTCTGCTCCAGCCGCACCACGGTCTCGCCATTGGCGGTGAAACGGAAATGGCCGGGCTCGATGATGCCGGCATGAACCGGGCCGACCGGAACCTGGTGCAAGCCCTCGCCGCGGACCTGCAACATCGGATAATCGGCGGGATCGCGCGGCGACACCTCTTCCGGGACGCCGAGCGGGACGCGCACGCCCCAGGCGCCGTGATCGAGCCAGGGCCGTTCGTCCTGCGCATCATGCGCGATGAAGCCATAGAGATCGTGCACCGCCCGCTCCAGCCGGATCGCGGGCGCGTGATGGTGGCCGATCGACGGAAACGCACCGTCGGTGACCGGAAGCGAGATCACGCAGGGCGACGGCAGGGTCGGCGCGCGCAATGCAAGATGCACCGCGTCACGCTCAGCCCAGAGGCCGAGCAAGTCGCCCTCGCCTGCCCCGAGCAGCCGGCCGATGTCGGTCCACAGCAGCGCATCGACCTGATAGCGCGGCCAGGGTTCATGGCCCGGAAGCGGAGCCTGGTCCGCGAGAAGCGCCGCGATGTCTGTTGCCATCGCCATCACCCGAGCTGCGCCGCGACGATCCGGAACCACTTGATCACCGGTTCCGGCAGCCAGAGTCCGGCAATGATGACGATGGCGAGGTGGATGAAGAGCGGGATGTAGGTCGCCCTCACCGCGCCGCGCTCGCCGCTTGGTGTTCCGAACAACACGCCCTGCAACCGCAGCACCAGCGCGCCGAAGGCCAGCAGAACGCCGATCACAAGGATCGCCGTGAGCAGCGGCGCGTGCGGGAAACTCGACGAGATCAGCAGAAATTCGCTCATGAACACGCCCGATGGCGGCATGCCGGCAATCGCAAACACGCCGATCGCAAGACCGACGGCAAGCGTCGGGTGGGTTGTCGAGAGGCCGCGGATATCGTCGAGACGCTGCGTGCCCTTGACCTGCGCGATATGCCCGACAACGAAAAAGATCGCCGACTTGGTCAGCGAATGCATCGTCATATGCAGCAGCCCGGCGAAATTCGCCAAGGGGCCGCCGATGCCGAAGGCGAAGGTGATGATGCCCATATGCTCGATCGACGAATAGGCGAAGAGCCGCTTGATGTCGCGCCGCCGGTACAGCATCAGCGCGGCAAACACGACGCTGATGAGGCCGAGCCCGATCATGATCTTGCCGACATCGAGCGCGGCCGGATTCGCCGCCAGCACCATCTTGAAGCGCAGCAGCGCGTAGAGGCCGACATTGAGCAACAGGCCCGACAGCACAGCCGAGATCGGTGTCGGGCCTTCGGAATGCGCGTCGGGCAGCCAGGCATGGAACGGCGCAAGGCCGACCTTGGTGCCGTAGCCGACCAGCAGAAACACGAAGGCGAGCGACAGCAGCTGCGGATCGAATTTCGCGGCCTCGCGCACCAATGCGTCCCAGCGCATCGCCGCGAGCCCCTGGCCCAGCACGTCCTGCGCGACCAGATAAACCAGGATGGTGCCGAAGAAAGCGAGAGCGATGCCGACCGAGCCGAGGATGAAATATTTCCACGCCGCCTCGACCGCCGCGGGAGTGCGATAGAGACCGACCATGACGACGGTCGACAGCGTCGCGAGTTCCAGCCCGACCCAGAGCAAGCCGACATTGTTCGCCACCAGCGCGAGCGTCATCGCGCCCATCATGGTCTGATAGAGCGCGTGATAGAATCGCAGGAATACCGGTGTCAGGCGGCCGGTCTCGAGTTCATGCCCGATATAGCTGGCACTGAAAATCGACGTGGTGAAACCGACAAAGGTGGTCAGGATCACGAGGTAGATGTTGAAGTCATCGATGATCAGCAGGTCGCCGCGCACGCGCTCGACAAATAGCAGCGCCACCCCGGCGCAGCACGAGAGTCCCGAAGCGACCATGTTGATCGCTGCGCCAACCCGATAATTCGACACGGCCGCAAGAATCGCGACCGCAAGCAAAGGCGTGAGCAGGAGTGCATAGATCGGTTCGATCATGACGGCTCCCCGCGCTCGCCGCGGAACCGGTCGAGCGCGCCGACATCGACGCTGTCGAAGCGCTCCCGGATCCGGAACACGAACAGCCCGAACACGAACAGCGTGATCAGGACCGAGAAAGCAACCGACACTTCGACCACCAGCGGCATTCCCTTGGCGCCGGTCGCCGCCAAGACTAAGCCATTCTCCAGCGACATGAAGCCGACCACCTGAGTCACCGCGTTGCGCCTTGTGATCATCATCAACATGCCGAGCAGAATGATCGCGAGCGCGAAGGCAAGATCCTCGCGCACCAGCGGATTGGTCAATGCACGGCCGGACTTGCCGATCGGCAGCACCAGCAGGAACGACAGCGCCACAAGTCCGAGGCCGGCCAGCATGGTCGGGCCGCCCCCGATCACCTGCTCGACCTCGCGGTGGATTTCGAGCCGCCGCACGATGCGATGCATCGCGCCGGGGATGACGACGCCCTTGACCACGAGCGCCAGCAGTGCGGTGACGAGCAGATGCGGCGCGCCCTGGCTATAGGCCTGCCAGGCCACCGCCAGCGTGAGCATCACGGACTGCAAGGCGAACACGTTGAGTGTCGCGGTGATGCGATCCTGATAGAGCAGCAGGAAGCTCAGCATCAGCATGCCGCCGGCCAGGAATGCGCGATGTCGAGCGTGAGCGACGGCATCAGAAGCTCTTTGACACGAACAGGAGGAAGACCGCGAGCGCGCCCGCGGCAAAGGCGCCTCCGAGGAAGACCGGATAGCGGAACACGCGCATCTTGGCGATCGTGGTCTCGCCGACCGGGAGCGCCACCGCGAGCACGAGGATCTTTGCGAGATAGACGCCGAGCCCGAGCGCCAGCGCCTTGAAAGTCTGTGCGCCGGTCGCCATGCCGAAGGGCCCGAACAGGCAGATCAGCAGCGAAAAATACAGCACCAGCTTGAGCGCGGCGGCGGCCTCGATCATCGCGAGGTGACGTCCGGAATATTCCAGCACCATGGCTTCATGGACCATGGTCAATTCAAGATGGGTTGCCGGATTGTCGATCGGGATGCGCGCATTCTCGGCGAGCGCAATGACGACGAAAGCGAACAAGGCGAGCGCCAGCGAAACGCGCAGCCCGACCGGTTCCTCGACCATATGAATTGCGACCGCCGAGAGCTGCGTGGTGCCGGCGACCAGCGCGACCGTGAACACCACCAGCAGCATCGCCGGCTCGGCCAGTGAAGCAATCAGCATCTCGCGCGACGAACCGATGCCGCCGAACGCGGTACCGACATCCATGCCGGCGAGCGCCAGCGCGAAACGCGCCGATGCCAGCAGCGCGACGATGGCGATCAGGTCGGCCGACCAGGAGAACAACAAGCCAGTGGCGTAGGTCGGCACCAAAGCGGCCGCGACCCAGATCGCGGCGAACACGAAATACGGCGCGACGCGGTAGAGCCAGGAGGCGTTATGCGCCAGCACCGCCTCCTTGTGCATCAGCTTCCAGAGATCGCGATAGGGCTGCAACACCGGCGCGCCGATACGGCGCAACGCGCGCGCCTTCACCTTGCGGGTGATGCCGAGCACCAGAGGCGCGATCACCAGCACCAGCAGCATCTGCACCAGTTGCGCCAGGAGATCGGGCCACCATGCGAGCATGCTCGAGGTCATCGCCATGCCGCCACCATGACGAGCAACACGATCAGCGCGCCGAAAACCAGGGTGAGATAGGCGCGGATGGTGAGGAATTGCAGGCGATTGAGGCGCGCCGCGCCGATCCGCACCAGGCGTCCGATCGGGCCATAGGCGAAGCGCCAGGCCGGATCGATCATCTTGATACGGAAAGTGCCGGCCCGCACGTCGCCGGGCCGTGGCATGTCGACGGTCTCACGCAGGATGAAGACGCTCGAACCGAACACCCTGCGGATCGGCTGCACGAAGCTCGACCCGGCATATTGCGTCGCCGGTAATGTCTGCGGATAGCCGCCATCCCACATCGGAACGCGCCGCGTCGCGCGCGTCGCGACGCGATGGATCACCATCGCGGTCAGCGCGCCCGCCAGGATCAGGAAGGCGAGCAGGATGATGCCGTTATAGGAACTCGATCGCTCAGCCACCGGCACCAGCGAGAGCCACGGCAACGCGTGCTGCACCGGCATGCTGCGACCGACCAGGCTTTGCGTCACCGGCGCGAGCAGGTCGATGACCAAGCCCGGCAGAATACCGGCGATGAAGCAGAGCGCGGAGAGGATGCCCATCGCTGCGAGCGAGAAACCGTCGGTCTCGTTCGCGGTCTCGGCGGCGGGCGTGCGCGGCCGGCCGAGGAAGGTCACGCCAAAGGCTTTGACGAAGCAGGTCGCGGTGAGCGCGGCCGAGAATGCCAGCAGCGCGCCGACCGCGGGAATGAGAAACTTCAGGCCCCATTGCGGCAATTGCGGCGACACCAGGATCGCCTGGAAGGTCAGCCATTCCGAGACGAAGCCATTGAGCGGCGGCAGCGCCGCGATCGCGGCGCATCCAATCAGCACAAACACCGCGGTCGCGGGCATGCGGTGGATCAGCCCGCCAAGGCGATCCATGCTGCGCTCGCCGGTCGCGGTGAGAACCGCGCCGACGCCGAAAAACAGCAGGCTCTTGAAGACCGCATGGTTGAAGGCGTGAAACAGCGCCGCCGTGAGCGCGAGCGCCGCGGCCCAGTCCATTCCATTGGCCTGGAACGCCAGCGCCAGACCGAGGCCGGCGAAGATGATGCCGATATTCTCCACCGTCGAATAGGCAAGCAGCCGCTTCAGATCGCTCTGCATCAGCGCATAGAGCATGCCGATCGCCGCGGTGATGCCGCCGGCCGCCACCACCACCATCGCCGTCCACGACGCCGGGGCATGAATGAGGTCGAACACGATGCGGATGAAGCCGTAAACCGCGACCTTGGTCATCGCCCCCGATAGCAGCGCCGAGACGTGGCTGGGCGCGGCCGGATGCGCCAGCGGCAGCCATACATGCAGCGGCACCAGGCCAGCCTTGGAGCCGGTGCCGATCAGCGCCAGGATGATCGCCGCCACGAGGACGACGCCTCCGGGCTGGCCGGCGCGGATCGCGTCAAACGACAATCCGCCGCCACCGAGCAGGCCGAAGGCCAGCAACAGGCACAGCGTGCCGGCGCTCGCCATCAGCAGGTAGACATAGCCCGCGCGAATATTGCGGTCGTCCCCGTGATGCGCCGTGACCAGCGCCCAGGACGACAGCGACATGAACTCCCAGGCGAGCAGGAAGGTGAAGGCATCGGCGGCCAGGGTGACGAGGTTCATGCCGGCGAGAAAGGCCGGGAAGAACGGCAGGACGCGCGACGGCGCCGCTTCGTGGCGGCCGTAACCGAGCGCATAGAGGCTCGCCGCTGCGCCTGCCAGATTGATCACGACCAGGAAAAAGGCCGACAGCGCATCGAGCCGGAGTCTTGCGCCGACGCCCGGCAATCCGAGCGGCAGGAGAAGGTCCGAGACCGCGCCTCCCGCTAGCAAGACGAGGAAGGCCTGACCGCCCGCGACCAGCGAGATCGCCAGCGTGGCGGCATAAAGCACGGGCGAGCCGGCCCGAAAGCGGCCAAGCGCAATGGCGATCGCCGCGGCCGCCAGAAGCGCCGCGACACACCCGGATTCGACCAGGACCGGTGTCATGCGGTGACAAAGCACACCGAAAGCGGGCGGAGCAAGCCGGTGTCACCTGCGTCTGCATCGATCGGCGTGAGCTGCGTCATCCTCTATCTCCAGACAGCATGAATTGGTCTCGCGGCGCCGTCGCGCCCGAGTTGTGCCATGTCCCCCACGTTCAAAAAGCGAGGGGGAGCGGAGCGCCGGGAGGCGCAGTATCAGGAGCTGTGCCTGCGATGGCACAGCGCGCGTCTTGCGATCGACGCGCCCGCCTCTCGGCGCTCCACTTGCGGATTTATCGACCCGGCCGCGCGAACCTGACCGGCAACGCGCCGATCCAGTCCAGCGAGCTCCTCGCGTGCGGGTCGTAATGCCCGCAGGGCGGAGTCCCGGGGTCGCCCGAGTGCGTGGTTACGAGCCACGGCCGCAGGCACCGCACCCTGCTCCGCCTTCAGGACCGTCTCTAGAAGACGCCCCCTCATGAGCAGGGATGAGGGAAGGTTAGCACATGAAGGGAATTATGTCTCTATATGAGATTATTATCCCCACTAACATGTGTACGCGAAGGGTGCCGACCTGCTGGATACAATAACGCAGCGGCCTTACGTACCCACCTGCAACGGAGCGCCGAGCTTGCGCAAGGTCGCGAGCACCGACAGCGCCACGATCCGCCCGGTCTTGGGATTTTCCGACGGTATGTTTTCAATCGAGAGCGTGAAACGGGCGGAGTCGGCATCCACTTCGATCGTATGGCAGTTTCGTGTCACGGTCGGATCGGCCCAGATCTCGATCAGGGTGCGGTCCGGGCCGATGCCGGCAAGCGCCAATGCGGCCGCCACGTTGACGTTGGCGGGAAAGCCGGCGGCGGCGCCGCGCGCGGTGCCGTCGAACACACGCTTCGGCGCAACCAGGCCGTCGACCGAGATGCCGTTCTCGATCAGGTAAGGCGCGCCGGCGAGGCCGTTCGGTGGCTTGCGCGTGATCATGCGCACCGAATGGATCGTCCCTTCCCGCGCGGCGGCGACCGCGTCGAGGCCGAGCAGGCCACCGGTCGGCACGATGATGCGGCCACCGGATTTCTCGGCCAGGTCGATCAGCTCGCCGTGCCGCAACAGCGCGCCGCAGCTCAATACCATCACCGACTTGCCGCGCGCGAGCATCGGTTCGGCGATCTGCGCCAGCAGAGCGGCCGGCGCGCACTCGACGACGAGATCGGCATGGTCGGGGATTGCGCCGAGCGGCACCACCGGGCAGTCGATGCCGGCGGACGCAAGCCAGGCGCGCGCCTTGGCCTCGTCGCGGGCGGCGACGCAGGTCAGCGACAACCCGGCAAGACCTGCGGCAAGGGGCCGCGCCAACGCACGCCCCACGGTGCCGAGCCCGGCGATTCCGACGCGAATCCCGCCCAATGATTTGTTCCCGCTGCTCATCGCGGCATATTCGGGATGCCGCCCATGATTGCAACTTGACCGCGACCGGCTCAGACATCATTTTTCAAAAAAACTGTCACAAACTGGAGACGGAAATGCTCAAGCTGATAATCGGCGCCTTTGCCGCGACCATGACCCTGACCGCATCGGCCTCGGCGCAGACATTCCCAACCCGGCCTATCACCATGGTCATCCCGTTCGCCGCCGGTGGACCGACCGACGTGCTCGGCCGCGTGATGGCGCAGCGCATGGGTGAAATCCTCGGCCAGGCGGTCACCGTCGAGAACGTCGCCGGCGCCGGCGGCATGCTCGGCTCGGGGCGCGTCGCGAAGGCGGATGCGGACGGTTACACCATCGTGCTCGGCACGGTCGGCACCCACGCACAGGGCCAGACTCTCTACAAGAAGCCGGCCTATGACGCGACCACCGACTTCGCGCCGATCGGACTGATTGCCGAAGTGCCGATCGCACTGATCACCAAGCCCGATCTGCCGGTGAAGGACCTGAAGGAATTCGTCGCCTATTCCAAGGCCAATGCCGGCAAGATGCAGTACGGCTCGGCCGGCGCGGGCTCGGCGACGCATCTCGGCTGCGTGCTGATCAATTCCATGCTCGGAACCAACATCACCCATGTGCCGTATGGCGGCACCGGTCCGGCGATGCAGGACCTGATCGGCGGTCGCATCGACTTCCTCTGCGAGATCATCTCGACCGCGAAGCCACAGATCGATGGTGGCGCGGTGAAGGGTATCGCGATCATGACCAAGGAGCGCTCCAAGGTGCTGCCAAACCTGCCGACCACGGCCGAAGGCGGCTCGCCGGACCTCCTCGCCTATACCTGGAACGCGCTCTACGCGCCGAAAGGCACGCCGGCCGCGGTGGTGGCGAAGCTCAACGACGCGATGAAACAGGCGATGAAGACGCCGGCCTTGCGCACGCGGCTCGAAGGGCTCGGCGCGGCGATCGTCGCGGATGACCAGGCGACACCCGAGCACCTCGCTAAATTCACCAAAGAGGAAATCGTGAAATGGGCCGCACCAATCAAGGCCAGCGGCGTGAGTATCGATTAGGCTGCTACGTCGCGCCGTAGCAGTCACCGCTCCTCGTTATTGTCATCCCCCGCGAAAGCGGGGGATCCAGTACCCCGTGCAGAATGATCAAGGAAAGCTCTCTCCGGCTTTCTACTGATAGGACACGGCGTACTGGATGCCCCGCTTTCGCGGGGCATGACATTTGAGAGAGTTGGGCATGAACAGTCGAGAGATACGCGGCCCGGGATAACGCCGCGTTCGAAGCCGGGATCGCCCCAACAATTCCCCAATTGCGCCCAGTTGAGGACACCCCGCGCAGTGCCCAATGCACCGTCTCACAGGAGGGACGGCTGCATGCTTCGTGACTGCATCATTGCCTGCACCGCGCTGACGCTCGGTCTCACCGGCGCGAGCGCTGCCTTCGCGCAGGGAAGCAACTCCGCGCCGTTGAACCTTGGACAATACCGCAAGGCGCCGGCGCCGAAGAAAGCCGTCAAAGTCCCACGGCCCTCGCCCGCGGAAGCAGAGTCGATGGCCAGGCAGGATGGCGATATCCCTGCGGCGGAAACCACTGGCCGCGGCTTCGCCGACGACCGCAACATCCGCATCACCACGATTCCGGTCCGAGTCGTGTCGCCGGACGAGTTGAACGAGATCGACCTCAACAGCGATCCGCCCTTCGTGATGGCGAGCAATGAGTTGAACGACCTCGATCGCGCTGCCGACATACGGCCAGTACAAGCCGAACGCGCAACCACCGGTCAGGCCGGCGCACCGGCGCAAAATCATCGCCCGACTAATTTTTCGTGGATCGGTCCGCTGCTGTTGAGCGTCGGCTTCGCTTTCGCAGTCGCGATCGGCGCCGCGGCGTTCATCCGGCGGCGGCCGAAACTGCGGCTGCGCTGAACCTCAACCCGTCTTGCGCATCGCGTCGAACCACGGACAGGTTCCGGGCGCGAGCGTGTAGTTTCCTTCCAGCACCTGCACCGGCGAGCGCAGACCTTCGGCGGCGGCGCGCATCCGCAGCGCGCGCGATGCGGCGCGGCCCTCCGGCGGCAGCCAATAACGTTCATGGCCCCACAGGCTCGGTCCATGCGTGACTTCCGACGGCGTCCAGGTTGCGGGATCGATCGCGCGCCCGCCCCAGCCATATTCGAGCATGAAGCCGGACGGCGTGTAGGAATAGAACGACGTCACCATGTCGTTGATGTGCCGGCCGAAGGTCTGCGCGATGCGGCCTTCCTCCTGCAGCGCGAGATCATAGCCCTGCCCGACATCGTCGAGCATGAAGGTCTCGATCATCATGTGATGCACGCTGTCCGAACCGCCCTCGATCAGCGCGATGCTGTGGTGGCGCGGATTGAGGTGCATGAAATAGGCCTTCACCGGACTCAGGAAGTAGTCGCTCAGGCGAAAGCCGAGCAGATCCTGGTAGAAGGCGAGCATCGGTTCGATACGCGTGACGTTGAGCACCACGTGCCCCATGCCGAGCGCGCCGGTGCGGAAGCCCGACATCGCGCGGCCGGGCTTGAACGGATCGCTCGCGCTTTCCGCGCCATGCACCGCCTCGATCCGATTGCCGGCGGGATCGGCGAACACGATACCGTCCGCGACCCAGCGCTCTTCCGCGAGCGAACGCGGCATGCGCGCTACCGCAACGCCGGCGGCTTCCAGCCGCGCCGCGAGCGCGTCGAGTGCGTGTGAGTCTGCAACATCGAAGCCGAGGAAGGACGCGCCCTGCCCGCCATCGGCCTCGACGAATATGCGTTGTTTGCGGTCATCCATGCGGAAGCGGAGCATCGCGCCGCTGCGCTCGGCGAGTTGCAGGCCGCAGAGATTGACGCCGGCGGCGGCCCAGTCATCGAGATTTTTGGCGCGCAGGCCGACGTAGCCGAGAGACTGAAGCATCGCGATATCCCTTGGTCTCACCCGTCATTCCGGGGCGGCCCGCAGGGCCGAGCCCGGAATCCATAACGACACTTTCGACTCAATAACGACTGCTGCGGCGTATGGATTCCGGGCTCGCTCCTTCGGAGCGCCCCGGAATGACGGCCGAGGTTAACCCGTCGCGTCCTTGATCTTAGCCCAGACCCGATACGGCGTCGCCGGCATCTCCATGTGCTCGATGCCATAGGGCGCGAGTGCGTCCACCACCGCGTTGATCACGGCCGCAAGGCAGGGCGTCAGCCCGCCTTCGCCGCCGCCTTTGACGCGCAGCGGATTGCCGTGTGTGGGATCTTCGGTCATCTCGACCGTGAAATTCGGCAGCATATGCGCGCGCGGCACGCCGTAATCCATCAGGCTCCCAGTCAGGAGCTGTCCGTCATCGGATGAATAGACCAGGTTCTCGATCAGCGCCTGGCCGATGCCCTGTGCGATGCCACCGTGGGTCTGGCCATGCAGGATCAGCGGATTGATCGGCTGCCCGACGTCGTCCAGTGAGGTGTAGCGCGTGATCGCGATCACGCCGGTGTCCGGATCGAGCTCCAGTTCGCACACCGCGACGCCGGTCGGATGCGCCGGAATGCGACCGGTGTGATGCGCCGTCGCGGTCAGCGGCTTGCGCAATTCGTCGGGCAAGGGGTCCTCGTCGATCGCGCGCGCGATATCGGCGATGGTGAGCCGGCGGTTGCTGTTCTTGGCGGAAAACAGCGCATCCTCGAAGACGACTTGGTCCTCATGGACATTGAGCAAAGCCGCCGCGACCTTCTTCGCGCGCGCCACGATGTCCGCGGACGCCTCGACGATCATCCGGCCGGCATAGCGCATCGAACGATCCGAATGAGTACCGCCGCCGGACACGACCTTGCTGGTGTCGCCCTGTACGAAACGCACGTCGGCGGGATGCACCCCAAGCTGGTCGGCGACCACTTGCGCGAAGCTCGTCTCATGTCCCTGGCCTGACGCCTGGGTGCCGACCTTGAGCTCGACACTGCCATCCGCCATCACGGTGACGTCGGCGCGCTCATGCGGCGCGCCGACCGGCGCTTCGATGTAATTCGCGACCCCGATGCCGGCGAGCTTGCCGCGCTTCTTCACGTCCTTGCGGCGCGCCGCAAAGCCGTTCCAGTCGGAGAGCGCCAGCGCGTGGTCGAGATTGGCGGCGAAGGCACCGCTGTCGTAGTTCAGCCCGGTGGCGGTGTGATACGGCAGGATGTCATGCGGCACCATGTTGCGCCGCCTGATCTCGACGCGGTCGAGCTTGAGCCGCTTCGCGGCCATGTCCATCAGCCGCTCGATCACGAACATCGCCTCGGGACGACCGGCGCCGCGATAGGGTGCGGTCGGCACGGTGTTGGTCATCACCGCGACGACCCGCAGCCACGCTTTCGGCACCACATAGACGCCCGGCGAAATGCGCCAGCCGTTGTTGAGCGAGACGAACGAAACGGTTTGGCCACCGACATTGCCGATCAGTTCGGCCGAGAAAGCCTTGATGCGGCCGCGCCGGTCGAAGGCGAGCTTCGCGCGGGTCACGAGATCGCGGCCGGTATAGTCGGTGAGGAAGCATTCCGAACGGTCCGCGGTCCACTTCACCGGCTTGCCGACCACCTTCGCCGCCCAAAGCAAAATGGCCTGTTCGGGTTGCAGATTGGTGCGCGGCCCGAAGCCGCCGCCGACATCCGGCGTCACGACGCGCAATTGCTCGGAGGTCATGCCGAGCGCACTCATGATGTAGAAACGCAGGCGATGCGCGCTCTGGCTGCCTGAGAGCAATTCGTATTTGCCGGATGCCGCGTCGTAGCTGCCGATCGAGGAGCGAAGCTCCATCTGCATGTTTGCGACGCGCTGGTTGCGGAATTCATGCTCGATGACGAGGTGCGCGTCCGCCATCAACGCATCGACGGCGGCGCGATCGCCGAATTCGGATTCCATCGCGATGTTGTCGGGCGCCTTGTCCCACAGCGTCGGTGCGCCCGGCGCGATCGCGTCGAGAACGTCGACCACCGCCGGAAGGACCTCATAATCCACCGCGACCAGTTCGGCCGCGTCGCGCGCCTGAAGCATGGTCTGCGCGACCACCACCGCAACCGGCTCGCCGATGAAGCGAACGCGGTCGTAGCAGAGAGGCCAATGCGGCTCGTCGAGGACTTTGCGCGCGTTGTCGATAAAGGCCGGTTTGGTATGGTCTATAACATCGGTCGGAACCGGCACCTGCGTGATGCCCTTGTAGCCCGCGGCCACGTAATCCGCGCCGGTCAGCACCGCCAGCACGCCCGGCGCCGCTTTCGCAGCCGCGGTATCGACGCCCTGGATCATTGCATGCGCATGAGGCGTGCGTACAAAAGCAGCAAACACCTGCCCCGGCAGCGACGTGTCGTCGGTATAGCGGCCGGCCCCACGCACAAAGCGCAGGTCCTCGAAGCGTGGCATCGGGCGGCCGATGAAAGGACCGCTTTCCCGGGCGGCCTTCTCGTTTTTCGCATCCATCAGATCAAACTGCGCCTTTTCGGGTCCTCGGAATTGCAACCGGAGCAAGAAGTCGCGGGCATCCCGTGATGACGGATAACATCTTTTACTCTATAGGTCGGGCGAAGGAGCGCCCGATGAACGTTATTGAAAAGACCAAAGCCGTAAGGCCGTCAACCGGAGTCGATTTCGACCGCTTCCGGTTGCGCAGTTTTATCGACAGCCTGGCCCAGCATGGCGAACTTGAGATCCGCAATGAGCCAGTCGATCTCGCGGATGTCGCATCCATTCTCGAAGGCAATCCCAAGGCGGTTCTGTTCCGCTCGGTCGGCCCCGAAGGGCAGGAACTGGTCGGCAATGTCGCCGCCAGCCGCTCGCGCCTTGCGCATGCGTTCGGCGTCGAACCCGGCGAACTGCTTCAAGAAGTCCAGCGCCGGCTGCGCAACCGGCCGGAATTCATCGATGTGACACGCGCCGAGGCGCCGGCCCAACAGGTCGTGCTGACCGGCGACCAGATCGACGTGACCGCGCTCCCCGTCCATTTTCAGCATGGCACCGACGGCGCGCCTTATATCTCCGCATCGGTCGATTTTGTGGTCGATCCGAAAACCGGAATGACCAATTCCGGCATGCGCCGGCTGATGCTGCGCGGCAAGACCGAAACCGGCATTGACCTGGTCTCGCCGAGCGACTTGCGCGCGATCTATGAAGCGACCGCCTCGACCGGAAAGCGGCTCCCGGTCGCGTTCGTGGTCGGCTCGCATCCGATCGATCAGGTCGCGGCGACGATGCGGCTCCCGGTCGACGAGCTTGGGCTCTGCGCCTCGCTGCGCGACGCACCGATGCCGGTGGTGAAATGCATCACCAGCGACATCAAGGTTCCGGCCGACGCCGAATGGGTGCTCGAGGGCTATCTCGACGAGCGCGGGCATGTCGAGCAGGAAGGCCCCTATGGCGAGTTCCTCGGCTATTACGGCGCGGTGAAACGCAATCCGGTGTTCCACCTCACCGCCATCACCCGGCGTGAGGACGCGCTGTTCCAGACAGCCACCATCGGCGGCCGCACCATGGAACACACCGACACCGCACAACTCTGCAGCCTGCGCACCGAAGTGATGATCTGGCGCGCGCTCGAGATCGCGGTGCGCGAGCCGTTGGCGGTCTATGCCAATGCGGCGAGCGGCGGCATGCTCAACGTGCGCGTCAAGCTGCGCCAGCGCGTGCCGGGTGAGGCGCGCAACGCCATCACCGCCTGCTTCGCCTCGCTCGCCAATGTGAAGCATGTCTTCGTGGTCGATCCGGACATCGATATCTTCTCCGACGCGCAGATGGATTGGGCGCTCGCGACCCGCTTCCAGGCGGACCGCGATCTGGTGCTGGTCGAGGGCCTGCGCGCGCTGCCGCTCGACCCGTCGCTCGACCACGGCAGCCGCACCGGCGCCAAGGCCGGCTTCGACTGCACCTGGACCTTCGGCACCGGTGGACGCATCGAGACGCGCGTGCCGGAGCCGCCGCATTTTAAAGGCAAGCGTTTCGAATCGACCTTTGCAGCGTTGGCGGACGGTCCGAAATTCTTCGAAGACCTGATGACGGCGATCGGAAGCCGTGACGGCCGCGAGATCGTGCGCGAGCTGGCCATTATGCGCCAGACCATGATCGTGGAGCAGGACAACGAGGGCCGCTACTCGATCAAGCCACAATAGACCGATCCACCTTCATCCAAAACAAAAGCACTGACCGGAGGACACTATGAAAATCTTAAAGCCCATTCTGCTTTCATCGGTGATGATCATCGCGGGCGCGTCGCTCGCGCAGGCGCAGCAGATGGTGACGGTCAAGGTCGGGATGGCGCGCTCGCTGGCGTCGCTCGGCACCTATATCGGCATGGAAAAGGGCTATTTCAAAGAGGTCGGCATCAATGTCGAAATCATCGACCTCGATTCCAGCGCGGATGCGATGGCGATCCTGGCGCAAGGCTCGATGCAGATGATCGAGGGCGGCATCAGCGCCGGGTTCTTCAACGCGCTCGACCGCAACCTGCCGATTGTCATCGCCGCCGACCGCACCAGTTCACCGATCGGGCATAAGATCCTGGTCCGCAGCGACCTGAAGGACAAGATCAAGTCGATCAAGGACCTCAAGGGCACGATCACCACGACCAACGGCGCGGGCTCGATCTCGCTCTACGAGACCGGCAAGGTGTTGGAAAGCGCCGGCCTCTCGATCAAGGACGTCGAGGTCAAGGTGATGCCGTTCCCGCAACTCGTGGTCGCGTTCAAGAACCGCGCAATCGATTCGGCGCTCACCATCACGCCATGGTCGCACAGCCTGCCGGAAGCGGGCGACGCCTTCGAACTGCTCGACACTGACGACGTGATCAAGCCGTTCCCGATCCAGATCGCGGGCGTCCTCGTCAACACCGACTGGGCCAAGGACAACAAGGAAGTCGCGAAGAAATATTTCGTCGCATACCAGCGCGCCGTGCGCGACTTCTGCCAAGCCTATCATATGGATCCGCAGGCACGCGAGGAAGCCGTCCAGATCGCCACCCGCACCGGCGTCGAGCGCCGTCCGGAATTCCTGAACAAGTTTCCCTGGGCCGGCCGCGACGTGACCGGAAATGTGAACAAGGCGAGCCTGCTCGACTCGCAGAAATGGTTCCGCGAGAACGGCTTCACCAAGGCCAATCTTCCGATCGAGCGCATCGCCACCACCGAATACATCGATTACGCCAATCAGCAGCTCGGCCCGTTCGTTCTCAAGAACACGGCCAGCACGCTGAAGAATTGCGGCAAATAGCGTGACCCGCGCGGTCGCACTCGTCCTCGCCATCCTGTGCGGCCTCACGGCCGCGCAGGCACAGGAGCCGGTCCGTGTCGGTACGGTGCGCTCGCTTGGGTCGCTTGCGACCGTCCTCGCGGTCGAGAAGGGCTATTTCAAAGAGGCCGGCGTCAACGTCGAACTGGTCGATCTCGATACCTCGGGCGACGCGATGGCGCTGCTCGCACAGGGCCGGCTCCAGGTGGTCGAAGGCGGATTGTCGGCGACTTACTTCAACGCCTTGCAGAAGGACCTGCCGGTGATCGTGGCGGCGGACCGGGTGAGCACGCCCGTGAAACATGATCTCGTCGTGCGCATCGACCTCAAGGACAGCGTCAAGACCTTCGCGGACCTCAAGGGCCGCTCGATCAGCGCGAATTCGCGCGGCGCGGTGAACAATTACGAGATCTCCAAGGCGCTCGAGACCGTCGGTCTGACGCTGAAGGATGTCGAGGTGAAGTTCATGCCGTTCAGCCAGGTGGCGCTCGCCTTCGCCAACAAGGCGCTGGATGCCGGCATGCTGGCGCCGCCCTATGGTTCGCAGATCGTCGAGAAGGGCCTCGGCTATGTCCTCGCCGAGGTCGATGCGTATATGAAACCCAGCCCGATGATCATCGCCGTGGCGTTCATGAATACCGACTGGGCGGCCAAGAATGACGCGATGGTCAAGCGCTACTTCGTGGCCTATATGCGCGCGGTGCGGGATTATTGCCAAGCCTATCACGGCGGCAAGAACCGCGCCGAGGCGATCGACATCGCGGTGCGCACCGGCACGGAGCGCAATCCCGACATGCTCAATAAATACCCATGGCCGGCGCGCAGCCCGACCGGACGCGTGCCGATGGACAGCGCGCTTGATCTTCAGGCGTTCTTCGTGAAGGAAGGTCTCGCGGGCAAGACTTTCGCGGCCGACAAGCTGGTCACAAGCACCTATGTCGATTACGCCAATGCGCAACTCGGCCCGTTCGAAGTCGAGAACAAAGACAGCAAGCTCGCCGGCTGCCGTTAACGGCCGGCATTATCAAGAGAGTCGCGTCTCCTGGTCGGCGGATGCGGGACGGAACTGGATATCGGAGTGGTTATGGCTCTTGAGCGGCGCGGTGCGTCCATCGACATTGTCAGCGTAGACAAGCAATACGGCATCGGCCCCAACGCCGTGATCGCGCTCGACCATATCGATCTGCGGATCGAATCCGGCGAATTCCTTTGTCTGCTCGGCCCTTCGGGCTGCGGCAAGTCGACGTTGCTGCGAATCCTCGCCAACCTCGATCATCAGACCGGCGGTGAAATCGGGGTCGATGCCGCCGGCTGGGACGTGGAAAACGCCATGGTGTTCCAGGACAGCGGATTGTTCCCCTGGATGGACGTCGAGACCAATGTGCGCTTCGGCCTCGACACCCGCGGCGTGCCGCGCGAAGAGGCCAGGAAGCGCGTCGACGAGGCGTTGACGCTGGTCGGCCTGACCCGTTTCCGCAAACATTATCCGCATCAGCTTTCGGGCGGCATGCGCCAGCGCGGCGCGATCGCGCGCGCATTCGTCACCAACCCCGGCATGCTGTTGATGGACGAGCCCTTCGCGGCGCTCGACGCGCAGAACCGCACCATTCTGCAGGCCGAGCTGGTCCGCATGTGGGAGCAGACCGGCAAGACCGTCATCTACGTCACCCACTCGATCGAGGAAGCGCTGCTGCTCGGCACCCGCATCGTGGTCATGACCGCGCAGCCCGGCCGCATCAAAACCATTATCAACGTTCCTTTCACGCATCCGCGCGACGTCGTCACGCTGCAGGCGGAGCCGGAATTCGGCAAGCTCAAGCTCGATATCTGGCGCGTGCTCGAAGATGAAGTAAACCGCGCAAGAGCGGAGATGGCGCTATGACAATCGCGAGCACCACCGGGCCGACAACCAAGAGTACGGTGAAGACCCGCGCGGCCCGTCCGGTCGTCGAGGTGAAAAAATCAATGTTTTCGCCGAAGGCGCGCGAGCGCCTGCTCTATTTCATCTCGCCGCTCGGCCTGCTGCTGGTGTGGCAGCTCTTGTTGATGGCCGGCTTCGGCGATCGCCGCTTCATTCCTACGCCGAGCGACATCGCGGTGAAATATTGGGAGGAGCTGACCGTCGGCATGCTTCCGATCCACACCGCGGCGACCCTCTACCGCGCGATCACCGGCTTCCTGCTGGGCGCGATCCCGGGCGTGGCGATGGGCCTGCTGATGGCGATGTTCAAGCCGGTACGGATCTTTTTCGATCCATTGATCGCCGCGCTGTTTCCGATCCCGAAGGTCGCGCTGATGCCGCTGCTGCTGCTGGCGCTCGGCTTCGGGGACGCATCCAAGATCGCGCTGGTCGCCATCGGCGTGTTCTTCCCGGTGATCGTGAACACTTACGCCGGCGCCTCGAATATCGAAAAGATTTACTGGGACGTCGCCAGGAATTACGGCGCGAGCCAGAGCATGTTGTTCCGGCGCATCATTTTCTTCGGCGCGCTGCCGATGATCTTCGCCGGCCTGCGCATCGCGCTCGCGGTGTCGTTCATCATCCTGGTGGCATCCGAATTCGTCGCCTCGAAGACCGGCATCGGCTATCTGATCTGGAGCTCGTGGGAATTGCTGCAGGTCGACGTGATGTTCGTCGGCATCGTCACGATCGGCTTCATCGGCCTGATCGCCTCGGCGCTGTTCCAGGAACTGGAGCGCATCTGCGTGCCGTGGAAGGCGAACCAGTAGTTTTCCGTCATGCCCGGCCTTGTGCCGGGCATCCACGTCTTGCTTTTTTCGACCGGCCAAGAAACAAGAAAGACGTGGATGGCCGGGACAAGCCCGGCCATGACGAGCGAGAGACTGTGACGCCAGTTGGCGCCTCAATGCCCGGCGCTTGGCTTCAGCTTCCACGCCGGCGGTTCGACCCCATCAATCAGCACGAAGGCCACACGGCATACCTTGTCGGTGTTGTTGACCCAGGCATGGTTGGTGCCCTGCTGGACCAGCACGTCGCCGGCCTTGAGGTGGATCTCGCTGTCGTCGAGCAGCATGTCGATCTCGCCCTCGAGGATCAGCGCATAGTCGATGCTCTTGGTGCGGTGGGTGAAGGCGTGGCGCGGCGGCGTGCCGCCATCATTCTTGATCCCCATCTCGCGCAGCATCGCCTCATTGCCCTCCCCGGAAGCACCGGACGCCGGCAGGAAGTCGACGATGCGGAAAATGTGGCCGTTGGGCGGGGGCGCGACCCCGATATCGGCCGTTGCGCGATCGGCGCTGCCGGAAATATCGGCCGGGGTTTCGTTGACCACCCACATCAGCGTCGAGACGACGTTGGCGGCCTTACGCTCCTTCACATTCGGCGCCGTGCCGTCGATCACCACCACCGCTTTGCCGTCCTTGTCGTGGCCGGTGACCACACGCCTGATTCCACTCATGTCATTCCTCCCGCTATGCGGCGCGCATCCTAGATTTTTTCCGTCGCGCGTCCACCTGATCTTGCGCATAGCTTGCAGGCGCGGGTCGGGAATGCTCATATCCCCGGCCTTTCAAAGGAGGAGCGAATGGCCGGCGGCACGCGCGTGATCGCGCTTGAAGAGCATTACTGGGATTCCGAACTGAAGAACCACCTTAAGGGCGTCGACGTGGCCGGTCCGCCGCATGTCGCCCCGCGCATGGTGGACTTTGACCTCCGCCTCAAGGAAATGGACGAGGGCGGCATCGACGTCCAGGTGCTGTCGCAGGCCGCGCCGTCGGTCCAGAAGATGGATGCCGAGACCGCGGTGCCGATGGCGCGCCGCATCAACGACCGGCTGGCCGAGATCGTGAAGGCGCACCCGACCCGCTTCGCGGGATTTGCGGCGCTTCCGACCGCCGACCCGAAGGCCTCCGCCGACGAGTTGGAGCGCTGCATCACCAAGCTCGGCTTCAAGGGCGCCATGGTGCATGGCCTGACCAATGGCCACTTCATCGATGAGAAGCAGTTCTGGCCGATCTTCGAGCGCGCCGAGAAGCTCGACGTGCCGATCTATCTGCATCCCGCGGTCCCGGATCCGACGGTGATCGACCGCTATTACAAGGAGTATGCCAAGGAATATCCGGCGATCCTGTCGGCCGGCTGGGGTTTCGGTGTCGAGACCGGCACGGCGGCGGTTCGCATGGTGCTGAGCGGCGCGTTCAAGCAATATCCCAACCTCAAGATGGTGCTCGGCCATCTCGGCGAAGGCCTGCCGTTCCTGCTGCACCGCCTCGACGAGTCGTTCTCCCGCGACGGCAAGGTGAAATTCCGCGAGGCCTTCGCGCACCATTTCTGGGTCACGACCAGTGGCAACTTCTCCAACCCGGCACTGCTCTGCACGATGATGGAACTCGGCATCGACCGGATCCTGTTCTCGGTCGATTATCCGTTCGTGAACAACAAGCTCGGCACTGAATGGATGAAGACCGTGCCGCTGTGTGCAGAAGACCGCGAGAAGGTGCTGCACGGCAACGCGGAGAAGCTGCTGAAGATGTGAGGCGTTCGCCTCGCTCCCTCAATTGTCATGCCCCGCGAAAGCGGGGCATCCAGTATTCCGAGGCCTATCGATAGGACACGGAATACTGGATCGTCCGCTTTCGCGGACGATGACAGCGGAGCGGGGTTTGCAGACCTACTTCGCGTGCGCCGGCTCGCGTGCGGCGGACGGCGCCGCTGCATCCCGAAAATGCGGCATCACCTCCTGCGCGAACAGCGTCGCCGACTTGCGCGTTAGCTCATGCGGCAGCGTGCCGAATTGCAGGTTGGCGAGCAGATAGCCGAAGCCGATCTCGCTCTGATATTGCGCGATCTTTGCGCGCAGGCTGGCCGGCGAACCGCACAGGAACATGCCCTTGGCGATCAGTTCATCGATGGTCTGGTGCTTGCGGATCGATTCCTTCGCGGCGCGGATCGCTTTCACCGACGCCAGCGACTGGTAGCCGGGCGGCGCCAGCATCTCGATCGGCATCTTCAGGAACTTGTTGAGGAAGTTCTCGATATGCGGCTTCGCCTCCGCATAGGCGCGTCCGTCGCTCTCGGCAACATAGGTCGGCACCGACCAGCCCTTGTGTTCCGGCGTCGCGGTCCAGCCCTGGCGGTCCGCCGCTTCGCTGTAGAGCTTCATGAAATGCGCCAGCGCCGCCACCGGACTGAAGGTCTGCAGATAGGTGTAGCGGCGCGACGCATGCGCCGCCCATTCGATGGTTTCGCGGCTGCCCTGTGAGGGGATCCAGATCGGCGGATGCGGCTGCTGATAGGGCCGTGGCCAGCAATTGATGTATTCGAAATTATAGTGCTTGCCCTCATAGGGAACCGGACCGATCTCGGTCCAGGCCTTGATGATGATGTCGTGCGCCTCGTGGAAGCGCTCGTGCGAATTCGCCGGGTTCACACCCCAAGAGTGATACTCCGCGCCGATCCCGCGCACGAAGCCCGCGATCAGCCGCCCGCCGGTGATCACGTCGAGCATCGCGTATTCTTCCGCGACCGTGACCGGGTTGTTGAGCAGCGGCAGCGCGCGGCCGAGCACGGCGATCTTGGCGTTGGTGGTGCGGCGCGCCAGCGCACCGGCCATCACGCCCGGAATCGGCATCAGGCCATAGGCATTCTGGTGATGCTCATTGACGCAGACGCCATCGAAACCGAGCGTGTCGGCCATCTCCAATTCGTCGAGGTAGCGATTGTAGAGCGCGTGGCCCTTTTTCGGATCGAAATAACTGTTTGGAAGCGTGATCCAGGCCGAGTTGTATTTTTTGTCGTAGTCGAGATCGAGGTCGGCATAAGGCATCAAGTGAAAGAAGAAGAACTTCATCAGCGCGACGCTCCGGCAAAGGCAATGATTTTGGCAGCGAGCTCGTTCGGCTTCTCGACATGCGGCACGTGGCCGCATTCCGGGATCATCTCGAGCTTCGATCCCGGGATCAGGTCGACAAAGGCCGGGCCGTATTCCTTCGGCACGATGCGGTCATTCTCGCCCCACACCACCAGCGTCGGTGTCTTGATACGGTGCATCCATTTATAGAGATGCGGGTTGAACAGCCGCGGCTCCCAGGAGAGCTTGGCCATGGTCAGCCGGTTCCGCGCCGCGATATCCATCTCGGCCTCGGACGGGACGCGCGCCAGCGCGCCCTCGACCAGCGCCTTGCCATGGAACAGATGCTGGATCGACTCTTCGGGCGAGAGGAGGAAGATATCCGCCTTGCGCACGCCCTTGACGCGAATGCCGACCGGATCGACCAGAGTGATGCTGGCGAGCGCGGAATCGTCACGCACCGCGATCTCGCATGCGATCCAGCCGCCAAGGGAAGTCCCGACCAGGTGGATGCCCTTGAGCCCAAGCTGCTCGATGAGATCGAGATAGAAATAGGCGACGTCGCCGATGTTATCGAGCCACTCGGGGGAGTCCGACCCGCCGAAGCCCGGATGTTCGGGCACGATCACCTCGAACTTCTCGGCCAGCTTCTCCATGAACGGCACCCACACGCTTGCGCCGCCGCCGCCATGCAGGAACAGCAGCGGCGCACCCCGCCCGCCCCGCATGATGCGCGTCTTGCAGCCCGCAATGGTCTCGAAAGTCTCGCGTCCCGGCATAGCTCGTCCCCAGTGATGGCGCCTTCTTTGACGGTGTTCTATAGCCGCCAAGCGGCGCCAAAAGAAGCCGTTTGATGGCTGGCCTGATACACGCCATTTGCTAGGCTCCCTCGGAAATTTTCGAGGAGGCGTGCGTGAAACAGGCGAACTTGTTCAACGTCAACGGCCAGGTGGCGGTGGTGACCGGAGCCGCCAGCGGGCTCGGCCTCGCCTTCGCCGAGGTGCTGGCCGAAAACGGCGCTCATGTGCTGCTCACGGACATCAACCCGCGCACGCTCGAGGAGCACACCGAACGACTGCGCAGCGAGGGATGCTCGGTCGAGAGCAAGCTCGTCGACATCGCCGACGATGTCGCGCTCCGCGCGGCGATCGACGGCGTCGCCTCAAAACACGGGCGGCTCGACATCGTCTTCGCCAATGCCGGCATCAGTTCCGGAATTGGATTTCTGATGGACCCTGACAAGGGCAGCGTGTCGGACATCGACTTCAAGCATTTTCGCCACGTGCTGGACGTGAACCTCACCGCCAATCTGCTCACCATCTCGCTGGCCGCGCGTCACATGAAAGCGCGCAAGAGCGGCAGCATCGTCGTGACCACGTCGGTCGCCGGAATGCTTGCCGAGCCGATCGTCGGGTATGGCTACGTCGCGTCGAAGGCCGGCCTCGCCAACGCCGTGCGCCAGGCCGCGATCGACCTCGCGCCCTATAATGTGCGGGTCAACGCGATCGCGCCTGGCCCGTTTCTCACCAATATCGGCGACGGGCGGCTGCATACCGATCCGGCACGGGTGCAGGCCTTCGCGGACGGCGTGCCGCTCGGCCGGCTCGGCGACACCAACGAGATCAAGGGGCTCGCATTGCTGCTGGCCTCACAGGCCGGAAGCT
>CANKHJ010000008.1 GCA_947481635.1 Bradyrhizobiaceae bacterium | reverse complement strand
TCGAGCGTGAAGGCGATGATCCGCGCGTCAAGCCGCGTGTTGATGGCGTTGAGCACGGCGCCACTCATCGGCACGCCGTAATGCGCCTCCAGCATCGCCGGCGTATTGGCGAGCACCACTGAAACCGAGTCGCCGCGCTTGATGCCGCGTTTTGCGAGCGCGGATGCAAGCCGGCGGGCACGCGTATAGAATTCGGCATAGCGCCAGCGCCGCCGGCCATGGATGATCGCCGGATGGTCGGGAAATACGGCCGCCGCGCGTTCGAGAAACGCCAGCGGCGTCAGCGGCTGGAAATTCGCTGGATTTTTGTCGAGATCGGTGTCGTAGGGCGAGGCTGTCATGATATCCCCCGGGAACGCGGACAACCTAGCCAAGTGCGCGGGGATTGATCAATGCGCCCGTTCGTTGCCGGTTTGCGCCGGAGCGATCAGGCATGCGTCATGTTATAGACGCCCTGCGCGATCAGCGCGGCCGAGATGATCAGCGCCAGCACGTAAGTGATCTTGTAGAACGCTTCCATCGGGGTGCGCACCACCAGCCACATGCCGAGGAAATTGGTCGCGACCGCGAGCGGCAGCAGCACCACGGAGGTCGCGAGGTTGCGCGTGTTGAACTGCCCCAGCGCGAAATAGGGCAGCACCTTCATCATATTCACCGCCGCAAAAAACAGCGTCGTGGTGCCGACCAGCGTCATCTTGGGCATGCGCTGCGGCAGCGTATGGACATGGAATGGCGGACTGCCGCCTTGGGTGAGGGTCGAGACGAAGCCCGAGACCGAGCCCCAGAACACGCCGCTTACGGCAGTCTTGATTTGCGGCTCGGTCATGCGGCGGTTGAGGAAGGCATTGGCTACGAAAGCGACGCCGATGACACCGACGGTGATGCGAATGACGTCATCCGAGACCTGGCCAGCGAAAATCCAGGCGAGCCCGATGCCGATCATGGCGCCGGGCAGCAGCACCTTCAGGTTCCAGGCGCTCCAGTCCTTGCGGTAGATCCAGACCGAGATCACGTCCTGGAACAGCAGCACCGGCAGAATCAGCGCCGCCGCCTCGAGCGGTGCCAGATAGAGCGCCACCAGCGGCGTTGCGATCGAGCCCAGCCCGGCAAAGCCGCCCTTGGCGAGGCCGAGGGCTGTCAGCGCCGGAATGGCGATGAGGTAGAAGATCGGATCGGTGATGATCAGCGGAAGAACTTTCGGGCGCGGCTTGCGCCGGTGTCGCCCGCGGGCTTGACCCGCGGCTACATCTATTTGCTAAGACCGTTCTTCATGCATGATGGGTTGCCGGGTCAAGCCCGGTAAAGACAGGGGAGGGCTGCATGGACGCCCGCAACGACACTGGGACCAGCCGCTATCACGAGGTCTATGCCCGGGCACAACGCGATCCGAAGGGCTTTTGGGCCGACGCTGCGCGTGAGATCGATTGGTTCGAGCCGGCCAAGAAGGTGTTCGATCCCGATGCCGGGATTTACGGCCGCTGGTTCACCGGCGCCTCCTGCAACACCTGCTGGAATGCGGTGGACCGTCACGTCGCAACCCGGGGCGACCAGGCGGCGCTGATCTACGACTCGCCGGTCGCGAACAGCAAGCGTGTCGTCACCTATCACCGGCTGCTCACCGAGGTGCAGATCCTTGGCGCGATCCTGAAGAATTTCGGGGTCGGCAAGGGCGACCGCGTCATCATCTACATGCCGGCGGTGCCGGAGGCGGTGTTCGCGATGCTCGCCTGTGCACGTATCGGCGCGGTGCATTCGGTGGTGTTCGGCGGCTTCGCGGCGCGCGAACTCGCGACCCGGATCGACGACGCCAAGCCGAAGGTGATCCTGACCGCGAGTTGCGGCCTCGAAGGCGCCCGCGTGGTTCCCTACAAGCCGCTGCTCGACGAGGCGATCCGGCTCTCCACCGCCAAGCCGCAGACCTGCCTGATCCTGCAGCGCCCGCAATGCGAGGCGGAGCTGACGCCCGGCCGCGACCATGACTGGAAGACGGCGTGGAACTACGCGATGGAATATGCCTGGACCTCGGATTGCGTGCCGGTGCTCGCGACCGATCCGCTCTACATCCTATACACCTCCGGCACGACCGGCATCCCGAAGGGCGTGGTGCGCGACAATGGCGGCCACATGGTCGCGCTGAAATGGTCGATGAAGAATCTCTACAACATCGATCCCGGCGAGGTGTGGTGGTCCGGCTCTGATGTCGGCTGGGTGGTCGGTCACAGCTACATCGTCTATGCGCCGCTATTTCACGGCTGCACCTCGATCCTCTATGAGGGCAAGCCGGTCGGGACGCCAGATGCCGGCGCGTTCTGGCGCGTCTGCGCCGAGCACGGCGTGGTGTCGCTGTTCACCGCGCCGACCGCGTTCCGCGCGATCCGCAAGGAGGACCCGCAAGCCAAGCTGCTCAGCGGTTACGATCTGTCGAAATTCCGCGCGCTGTTTCTCGCCGGCGAGCGCGCCGATCCGGATACGGTGCAATGGGCCGAGCAGGTGCTCAAGGTGCCGGTGATCGATCACTGGTGGCAGACCGAAACCGGCTGGTGCATCGCCGGCAATCCGCTCGGGCTCGGCATGCTGCCGGTGAAGCACGGCTCCGCAACCGTGCCGATGCCGGGCTATGACGTGCGGGTTGTGGACGAGGCCTGCAAGGAATTAGCGGCGGGCAAGATCGGATCGATCGTGGTGAAGCTGCCGCTGCCGCCGGCGTGTTTCCCGACGCTGTGGCAGCAGGACGAGCGCTTCAAGGAAAGCTACCTCGCCGAATTCCCTGGTTATTACAAAACCGCCGATGCCGGCTTCAAGGACGAGGACGGCTATGTCCATGTGATGGGCCGCACCGATGACATCATCAACACCGCGGGCCATCGCCTCTCCACCGGCGCCATGGAAGAGGTGCTGGCCGCGCATCCGGCGGTCGCCGAATGCGCGGTGATCGGGATTGTCGACCCGCTCAAGGGCGAGGTGCCGTGCGGCTTCATCGTGCTCAAGGCCGGCGTGAACATGCCGCCGTCACAGGTGGAGCAGGAGATCGTGGCGCTGGTGCGCGAGAAGATCGGCCCGGTGGCATCGTTCAAGCTGGCGCTCACCGTGGCGCGGCTGCCGAAGACGCGTTCGGGCAAGATCCTGCGCGGCACCATGAAAAAGATCGCCGACGGCGAAACCTGGCAGATGCCCGCGACCATCGACGATCCCGCGATCCTCGACGAGATCGGCACTGCGCTGAAGGGGCGCGGTGTGGGGGGTTAGGGCGTACCAATCCATTCTCCGTCATGGCCGGGCTTGTCCCGGCCATCCACGTCTTGCTTCAATATGGCATGGCTGGGGGCTGGGTCTATTTCGTCACGAACAAACGCAACGGCATCCTGTATGTCGGTGTGACGAGCAACGTTCCGCGCCGCGCGTTCGAGCATCGCGAAGGCCTGATCAAAGGATTCACCCAGCGCTACGGCCTCAAGCTGCTAGTCTACGCCGAGCGGTTCGACGACATCCGCGAAGCCATTCAGCGCGAAAAGACAATCAAGCATTGGTCGCGGGCGTGGAAAGTGCGTTTGATAAATAACGCCAATCCGGAATGGATGGATTTGTACGACACGCTGATCTAATAACCAGAAGCAAGAAAGACGTGGATGGCCGGGACAAGCCCGGCCATGACGGAGAATGGATTGAATAGCGTGAGCTCAGATAATTCCGATAAAACCGCCTCGACCCCCTACGACTTCCCGCAATATGTCATCGATCGCGTCATGGCGAAGCGCGGGCGGCTTAATGTGTTCGACCGTTTCGATCCGAAACGCACCGCGCTGCTCGTCATCGACATGCAGAATTTCTATGTCGGTGAGATCGCATCCGTCGTCGGCATCATCCCGAACATCAACCGCATCGCGGCGACTTTGCGCGCGCAGGGCGGAATGGTCGTCTGGGTCGGCATGACCGCGGGCGCGGGCGGCCAGAGCCGCTGGCACATTTATCACGATCATTTCTTCACGCCGGAAAAAGGCGCCAACCACCGCGATCAGCTCTCGCCCGGCCATCCGGGCCATGAATTCCACAAGGATCTCGAGATCAAGGCCGGCGACGAGACCGTCTACAAAAGCCGGTTCTCGCCGTTCGTCGCTGGGGCATCGAACCTCGATGAGCTGCTCAAGGCGCGCGGCATCGACAGCCTGATTGTCACCGGCACCGCGACCAATATGTGCTGCGAAAGCGCGGCACGCGACGCGATGATGATCGACTACAAGGTGGTCATGGTCTCGGATGCGAACGGCGCGCGCTACCCCGACGATCACCTCGCCGGGCTGACCTCGTTCTTCCAGAGCTTCGGCGATGTGCAGACCACCGACGAGGTCGTGACGCGCCTGCTACGTGCCGGGTAGTCGCGTCGCCTAGATGAATTTCTCCCAGAAATTATCCGGCACGCTCGCCACCACCCACTGAAAGCCGCGTGAGAACAGACCCGCGGTCACGACCAGCGTGAGCGCGCCGGCCAGCGTCAGCGCCATGGTCCCGAACGCCGTGGCGATGGTCCCGAAGGCGCGCACGCCGCGCATGAAGACGATGAAAAGGATCACGCCGAGGATCACGAGCGCGGCGAGGCCCAATGCGATCTTCCACGGCGGCAGATCGCCCCAGCTCATGGTGAAGGCCGCGCCGATTTCCGACCACGACCACACCCATATCGTCTCGATGGTTCGGAACGCCCAGGTGACGCCCTGCAAGATGACCTGCAAGAGTTGATGCACCGCGTCGTTCATTGCCGCCTCCTGCCAAACAAATTTCTCTCGTCGCTGACGTCATCGATGATACGACCACCAACTGTGATCGAGGCAGGCAGGTTCCGGAATCCGGCGCGCGTGCCCCCGTGAAACGGCCGGAATGTGCAGTGATATCGCTCAAGGGCAGAGACAGCGTTAATCAGATGTGAATCCGATACTGAGGATTCAATCCTTTCCGAACGTTGCGGCGATGCCCCAAACGAAAATGCCCGGCACAAGGCCGGGCATCACGCAGATCAGAAATCGAAGAATTCAGTTCTTGCCGCCGAGCTGCTTGAGCTTCGCGAACACCGCATCGACGTTGAGCTCGTCCGACTTCTTCTCGTCGGCTTCCGCCTCCTCGGCCTCGCGGCGCGCGGTGGTCTCGGAGGCTGGGAGCAGCGTCGGGCCGGCGGCGGTGGCGTCGACCGGCTTCTCCTTGGCGGCGCGCGCGACCTCGAAATCCAGGTCGATCTGCGAGCAGAGGCCCAGCGTCACTGGGTCGAGCGGGGTCAGCGTGCTGGCATTCCAGTGGGTGCGGTCGCGGATCGCCTGGATGGTCGACTTGGTGGTGCCGACCAGGCGCATGATCTGCGCGTCCTTGAGCTCCGGATGGTTGCGCACCAGCCACAGGATGGCGTTCGGGCGGTCCTGGCGGCGTGACACCGGGGTGTAGCGTGGACCCTTCTTCTGCTTCGGCTGCGGCAGCCGGACCTTGGATTCGGCGATGTGCATCCGGTAGCTATGGTCGGCCTCGCCCTTGCTGATCTCCTCGCGCGACAATTGGCCGGTCGCGATCGGGTCCATGCCCTTGATGCCTTGGGCCGAATCGCCGTCCGCGATGGCTTTCACCTCGAGCGGATGCAGGCTGCAGAGGTGCGCGATCTGATCGAACGACAGGGCCGTGTTCTCGACCAGCCAGACGGCGGTGGCCTTGGGCATCAGCGGCTGGTTCATAGCTAAATCTCCTCTATGCCTCGCCCGCCCCTCGGGGACGAAGCCTCACGTCATGGGAATGACCTGAAAGTGGGCCGAATATAGGGAGTTGGGCTGGGCGGGGCAATGGTTTTGGCGGGTCGATATGTTACATGGGGCCGGTATGGACCAATCCGAACAAACTGTCGGGAAGCCGCAATTGCGGGTGCTCCTGTGTTCCCCGCGCGGCTTCTGCGCCGGGGTGGTGCGGGCGATCGACTCGGTGGAACGGGCGCTGGAACTCTATGGGGCGCCGGTCTATGTGCGCCATGAGATCGTCCATAACCGCTATGTGGTCGAGGGCCTGCGCGCCAAGGGCGCGGTGTTTGTCGAGGAGCTGGACGAGATCCCGGATACCACCGCCCCGGTGATCTTTTCGGCCCACGGGGTTCCCAAATCGATCCCGGAGGAGGCGCAGCGGCGCAATTTCTTCGCGCTCGACGCCACCTGTCCCCTGGTCACCAAGGTCCACCGCGAGGCCGAGATCCATTTCCGCCGCGGTCGTGAGATCGTGCTGATCGGCCACCACGGGCACCCCGAGGTGGTCGGAACGATGGGGCAATTGCCGCCCGGCGCGGTGGCTTTGGTGCAGTCGGTGGCGGATGTCGACAGCTTCGCGCCGCGCGATCCCTCGCGCTTGGCCTATGTCACGCAGACCACCCTGTCGGTCGATGACACCGCCGCGATCGTCGCGGCGCTGAAGGCGCGCTTTCCCGAGATCGTCGGTCCGCATAAAGAAGACATCTGTTACGCCACGACCAACCGGCAGGACGCGGTCAAACGTGTCGCGCCGCAGGTCGCAGCGATGATCGTCGTCGGCGCACCGAATTCCTCCAACTCGCAGCGCCTCAAGGAAGTCGCCGAGCGCGAGGGCTGTCCGCGGGTCGCGCTGGTGCAACGTGCCAGCGAGATCGACTGGACATTGTTCGACGGCATCGCCTCGCTCGGCATCACGGCCGGTGCATCCGCGCCCGAGGTGCTGGTGGAAGAAATCATCGGTGCCTTCGCGGAACGCTATGCCGTTGCGGTCGAGCAAGTGTCGGCGGCGGAGGAGGGGATGTTCTTCCCGCTGCCGCGCCCGCTGCGCTCCGCGGCGGCTGAGTAAGCCGCATGGCCGTCTACACCGACGTCGCTGCCGAGGAGCTGGCCGCCTTTCTGGCGGGCTACGATATCGGCGAACTGCTCTCCTACAAGGGCATCGCCGAGGGCGTCGAGAATTCCAATTTCCTGGTCCATACCAGCCGCGGTTATTACATCCTCACGCTCTATGAGAAGCGCGTGGCGACCGGTGATCTGCCGTTCTTCCTCGGACTGATGGAGCACCTGTCGGCGCGCGGGCTCACCTGTCCGCAGCCGGTGAAAAATCGTGCCGGCGCGGCGCTGGGCATGGTCGCCGGCCGTCCGGCCGCGGTGATCACCTTCCTCGACGGGATGTGGATCAGGCGTCCGTCCGCAGGCCATTGCGCGGCGCTCGGCGAGGCGCTGGCGCGGTTGCATCTCGCCGGCGCCGACTTCCCGCTCAAGCGCCGCAATGCGCTGTCGGTCGATGGCTGGCGGCCGCTACACGAGGCCTGCGGCGCGCGCGCCAACGAGGTGCAGCTTGACCTCGGCGGCTTCGTTGCACGCGAGCTGGATGTGCTGGAGCGAAGCTGGCCGCGCGACCTGCCGCAGGGCGTGATCCACGCCGACCTGTTTCCCGATAATGTTTTCTTTCTCGGCGACAAGCTGTCCGGGCTGATCGATTTCTATTTCGCATGCACCGATGCGTTCGCCTATGACGTCGCAATCTGCCTCAATGCCTGGTGCTTTGAGCAGGATCATTCCTATAACGTGACCAAGGGCCGCGCCTTGCTCTCGGCCTATGCGCGGCTGCGGCCGCTGACCGGCGCCGAGCAGGAAGTGTTTCCGCTGCTCGCGCGCGGCGCGGCGTTGCGCTTCCTGCTGACGCGGCTGGTCGACTGGCTCAACGTGCCGCCGGGCGCGCTGGTGAAGCCGAAGGACCCGCTCGAATACGTGCGCAAGCTGCGCTTTCATCAGACCGCGAGCACGCGCGATTACGGCATCGCCGCATGAGCGAGCCGCATGTCGTGATTCACACCGACGGCGCCTGCTCGGGCAACCCGGGTCCGGGCGGCTGGGGCGCGATCCTCGCGGCCGGCGGCAAGGAGCGCGAGCTCAAGGGCGGCGAAGCGCATACCACCAACAACCGCATGGAGCTGAGCGCTGCGATCGCGGCGCTCGAGGCGCTCAAGAAACCCTGCCGTGTCGATCTCTACACCGACAGTCAATACGTGCGTCAGGGCATCATGAGCTGGATTCACGGCTGGAAGAAAAACGGCTGGCGTACCGCCGACAAGAAGCCGGTGAAGAATGTCGATCTGTGGCAGCGCCTCGACGAGGCGATGAAGCGTCACAAGGTGGAGTGGCACTGGGTCAAGGGCCACGCCGGGCATCCGGAGAACGAGCGCGCCGATCAGCTCGCCCGCGATGCCATCGTCGCGATCCGGGCCGGGGCGATCGGGGCACTGGATCAGCTTGAGCCAAGGGCCGAGGGCGCCGACGGCTGAGGAGCCTCGGTCCCGTGCCGGGAAGCGGCGCACAGACCGTCCGCTGTCTACCCGGCTCCGCCGACCGATCGTCTCACTTTCATGAATCGGATCACGCGCTGCGCCGTCGCGACGTCCATGCCGTCATAAGTGTCGCGCGTCACCGCTTCCTCATAATAATCGTACGGCATCTTGGCCCTGCGAAGCTTGAGGAACCTGTCGACGACGGGCCATTGCAGCTCGATCGATTTCATCAACAGCAGGATGGCTTGTGGCTCGCCGCGGGTCAGGATGTTGAACGCGTGGAAGCGGTCGAGATCGATCATCGCCGCCATGACCGTGGTCACATCCAGCAACCGCTTGTTTTCGATCAGCTCTCGCGCGACCTGATTCAATTCAGTCTTGCCGGCGCGGATATCGTTGAGTTGCAATTCGAGCCGGCCGATGTTGGCTTGCCGATCTTCCATCCATTCTCCGAGGTGTTCGCTCAATAGGGAGGCGTCGATATACGAGGCCTTGGTGCGCAGACGCGATGCCAGTTCCTTCGAAATCACCGGAACCAGTTTCTGAATCGTATCGAGGGTTATATCCGCGCGGTCCACGACGAGGGCCTGGAGATCGAGGTCCTTCTCGGCTTTTTCGATCAGGGTCCGCATGCCGGAGGTGGAAAACCGTGCGCTGTTGTTCGCAGCGAGCACCCCCACGACTGCCGCGTCGCCTCGCGTCACGACGACATCGGTGACCGGCGGGGTGATCTGGTTGCGACCGGCGATCGCGCGCAGGTGATCCTGTGACCCGGCTCTCGCGATATCGACCAGTGTCTGTTCCGGCAGGCTGCGATAATTCCGGATGATCGGACCGGCGACCTGGATGTCCAAATCGGTCGCCAGCGTATGCGCGAGCGTATTGGGAAGCGAATGTAAGCGGGACAGAGTGGTCGAGACGCTGGCTCGATCCGGCCCGCTGATTTTGGTAATCAGGGTCTTAACGATCTCGTCGAGCAGGTATTGCTCGGCGGACGAGCACTTGCCGGTCTCAGCCACATAGACGTCGGTCATGCGCCGCAACAGTTCAGCGCGCATTTCGGGAGATTTCGTCGATGCAAGTCGGGCGAGTTCTGCCGGCAGACTCGAACGGGATTTGACTTTGACGGACATGCTAACGCCGGAAACTGCTCGATGAACGCGACGACCCGATCACTCGCTTGAAGGTCTACAATTCTTAGATTGCATCCTCCGGCTTAAAGATTTTGCAGGGAGCCGTACCTGAATCCTGGTTCCGGCGATGACCAAAAATAAACGCTATGTTGCCGAAACGCGAATGCCCGGCGCGAGGCCGGGCATTCGTTGTCACGATATGACAGGCAGGCTGACGTCGTGTTAAAGCTGCTTCAGCATCACGTCGCCGCCGGAGACTTCGTACTTGCCCGGCTCTTCGATGTTGAGTTTCTTCACGACGCCGTCTTCGACCAGCATCGAATAGCGCTTCGAGCGCACGCCCATTCCGGCGCCGGTGAGATCAACATTCAGGTCGACCGCCTTCGCGAATTCGTTGCCGCCGTCGGCGAGGAACTGGACGTCCTTGCCGGCCGGGCCGGTGGTGTTCTTCCAGGCATTCATGACCATGTGGTCATTCACCGCTGTCACGGCGACCGTGTCGACGCCCTTGGCCTTCATGGCCGCGGCATTCTCGACCACCGACGGCAGATGCTGGTTGCTGCACACGCCGGTGAAGGCGCCCGGCACCGCGAATAGCGCGACTTTCTTGCCTTTGAAGACTTCGTCGGTCGTCGCCCATCCCGGGCCCTCGGCCGTCAGAATGCGAAATCTGCTGTTCGGGATCTTGTCCCCGACCTTGATGGTCATCGTGTCTCTCCGCGTGTGGGTTGGCGTCTGAACGCCCGGCCGAAAAGGCCGCGCGTCTCGGCCGACAAACTAACGCCTTCGGCGGATTAATCCAGCCGGGTCACGACTTCGATCGCCTGTCCGGCCGAGGTCGCGGTGAGCTTGATTTCGGCTCCGGAATAGCTCGCGCCCGGTGGGGCGCCGTCGAGATCGAAGGTGAAATGCCGGCCGTCCTGTTTCGGCAATGGCAGAGCCCAATCCGGCGTGGGGCCTTCGACGAAGAGGTCGGCCGGTTCGCGTCCGGGCAGGAATGTCACAATGACGCGATTGCCCTCGCGCTTGATCTGCGTGATCGCAATGCCGTCGCGCGGCCCCAGCATTGCGCGCGCGGGAACCTTGCCTTCCGCCGTCTTGAGGGTCGCGTCGCTGCTTCCGGAAGATCCGGTCAACGCGAGCTCCAGCTTCGCTTCCGCCGGCACGCACAGCTTCTCGCAGACGCCATAGTCGAGCTTGAGCCGCAAGGTCACGGGCTTGCCGGCATCCTGCGCTACGATCCGCACCGGAAAGATCACGTCGGCGTCGTAGCCGATCGAGTCCACGCCGCCCTTCTCGATGCGTTTCGGCGCAGGCCACAGGACGTCGACGGATTTCACATTGGTCGAATTCGCGAAATCGAAGCGCGGCGGCACGCCGGCGTCGCCGGGATAACGCCAATAGGTGATCCAACCCGGCTTGAGCCGGACCTCGACGCCGGCACGCAATTGGCCGGTATCGCGATCCTGCGCGCCGGCAATCAGCCGGACGCTGCTGCGCGCATCGCCGTCCCAGCGGGACGCATCCGCGGCAAGCGCCGGCGATGACATCAGCGCGGTCGAGAGGAGCGAGGAGAGCGCGAAGCGGAGCGGCGTCATGATCGTCCTGTATGATCGCTGATGCCTAACGACCAGTGAATTCATCGTGAGTGAGCCGGCTGGCGGCTTCACAATGCCCCAATGCTGCCTGAATTTGCACGCGACGGCGCAACTTTATGCGGACAGCGTCGTTTTCAAATCTGGTTCAATGGGATACGTTTTGTCCATGCCCCCACGACGCGCTTCCGCCAAAGGTCAAAAACGCGGCTACCTCGACGGCCAGATGCTCATCGCCATGCCGACCATGGGCGACGAACGTTTTGAGCGCAGCGTGATCTATGTTTGCGCGCATTCTTCGGAAGGCGCGATGGGCATCATCGTCAATCATCCGGCGGCGCATATCAGTTTCCCCGATCTGCTGGTGAAGCTCGACGTTATTCCCTCTGACGATTTGATCCGGCTGCCGTCGCGCGCCGGCGAGGTGAAGGTGTTGCGTGGCGGTCCGGTCGAGACCGAGCGCGGCTTCGTGTTGCATTCGGCGGATTTCTTCCTGGAGAATTCGACGCTGCCGATCGACGATGGCATCTGCCTCACCGCGACGCTCGACATCCTCAAGGCGATCGCACGCGGCGACGGCCCGGATAGCGCGATCCTCGCACTGGGCTATGCAGGCTGGGCGCCGGGCCAGCTCGAAACCGAGATCAATCAGAATGGCTGGCTGCATTGCAGCGCCGACGCCGAATTGATTTTCGGAAAAGATACCGAAGGAAAATACGGCAAGGCGTTGCGCAAGATCGGGATCGATCCCGGCATGCTGTCGAGCGAAGCCGGCCACGCCTAGCCCACCGGCTATTTCGCCAGCTCCAGGCGTTCATTCATCAGCATCTCGCGCGCCTTGTCGGCGCTCATCGGCTCGCCGAAGGCGTAGCCCTGCGCGTATTCGCAACCAAGCTGATAGAGCTCCACGACATCAGAATCCGTCTCGGCGCCTTCCGCGACCACTTCCATGCCGAGATCATGCGCCATCGCGATGATCGAGCGCAGGATCACCGGCCGCGATCCCTTGTTTCCGGTGCGCACGAAGGACTGGTCGATCTTGATGGTGTCGAACGGGAACCGCTGCAAATAGGCCAGCGACGAATGGCCAGTGCCGAAGTCATCCAGTGCAAGCCCGGCACCAAGTTCGCGCAACCGGATTAGCATCTGCGCTGCATGTTCCGGATTTTCCATCATCAGCGATTCAGTCAGTTCGAGCTTGAGCGTGCCGCGCACCAGCGAGGTGCGCGCCAGGACAGTGCGCAAATCGTGGATCAGGTCCTGCCGCAGCAATTGCTTCGACGAGACATTGACGCTGGCGAAGATCGGTTCGCGGGTGCGGATGGTGCGTTGCCAGGTGGCAAGCTGGCGCGCGGTGCGCTCCAGCATGAACAGGCCGAGATCCACGATCAGCCCGGTCTCCTCGGCGATCGAGATGAATTCCGACGGTGACATCCGCCCCATCTTCGGATGGTCCCAGCGCGCCAGCGCTTCGAAGCCGGCCACCGAGCGGTCTTCGAGCCGCACGATCGGCTGATAGAGGATGGTGATCTCCTCGCGCTCCAGCGCGCGGCGCAGGTCAGATTCCAGCGTGAGACGGTCGGTCTTGCGCGCCCGCATCGCGGCCTTGAACACTTCGATGCGGTCGCCGCCGATGCGCTTGGCGTGATACATCGCGAGTTCGGCATCCTTGAGTACTTCCTCGGTGCGGTGCGGCTGACCGTCGGCCAGCGCGAGGCCGATCGATGCAGTGAGGAAAATCTCGCGGTCGTTGAAGGTGATCGGCGCGCGCAGCGTACGACGGATGGTTTCGGCGAAGGTGATGATCCGGCCGGCGTCGCGCTCGGACAGCAGGATGATGGCGAATTGGTCGCCGGAAATCCGCGCCAGCGTGTCCTGCGGCTTGAGCAGGCGGCCCAGCCGGCGCGCCAGCGTCAGCAGGATCGAGTCGCCGACCGCGATGCCGACTGAGTCGTTGACCTGCTTGAAGCGGTCGAGATCGACGACGATCACCGTCGGCTTGATCGTGGAATCTTCCTTCGAGAACGAGAGCACCGCCTCAAGCCGGTCGAGGTAGAGCTGCCGGTTCGGCAGGCCAGTGAGGTTGTCATGCACCGCGTCATGCAGCAGCCGCTCCTCGGCATTCTTGAACTCGGTCACGTCGGTCAGTGTGCCGACCAGGCGCACCACTTCGCCGTCCGAGCCGACCACGGGCCGGGCCTTGAGCGCGAACCAGAGATAATGGCCGTCCTGGGTGCGCAGGCGGAAGTCCTGGGTCAGGCGTCCGCGGCGTTGCTCGAGCACGTTGTCGAGCGCGGCGCGGAAACGGTCGCGGTCGAGCGGATGCAGCACGTCGAGCCACTTCGCGGCCGGGCCTTCGAGCGTACCGCGCTTGAGGCCGAGAAGCTGTTCGGCCTCCGGGCTGGTGAACACCTTATCGGAGGACACATCCCAATCCCAGATCATGTCGCCGGCGCCGGTCAGTGCGAGCGCGCGCCGTTCCACGTCGGAGACGATGCCGTGGGTGATGCCGCCCGCGAAGGCGTGCTGCATCACCGTGAATCCGATCAGCATCACGATCAGCACCAGGCCGCCGAGCAAAGCCGGCCCTACGATGTCGTTGGTCACGAGGCCGGTAATCGCGAGCGCGCAGGCGAACACCCAGATCACCAGCAGCAGCCAGGTCGGGATCAGCAGCACGGCGCGGTCGAAGCCATGCGTCGACAGGTAAATCACCAGCGCGAGGCCGAACACCGCGACCATGGCGAGCGAAATGCGCGCGATGCCGGAGGCGATCGCGGCGTCATAGAGCGCAAGCCCGACCAGCGCGCCGAGAAAGGCAAGCCAGCCGATCGTGATATGGGCGTAGCGCACGTGCCAGCGATTGAGGTTGAGATAGGCGAACAGGAAGACCAGCAGCGTGCCGGCGAGGATCGCTTCGCCGGAGGCGCGCCAGATTCGCTCCGCGCCCGACGACATATCGAACACCTTGCCCCAGAATCCGAAGTCGATGCCGATATAGACCAGCACCGCCCAGCTCAGTGCCGCGGCGGCGGGGAACATCACACTGCCCTTCACCACGAACAGGATGGTGAGGAACAGCGCCAGCAGTCCGGCAATGCCGATGACGATGCCGTGGTAGAGCGTGAAGGAGTTGATCTTGTCCTTGTAGGAATCCGGCTCCCACAGATAGACCTGCGGCAACCTCTCGCTACGCAGTTCGGCGACGTAGGTGATCACGGTGCCGGGGTCGAGCGTGATGCGGAAAATGTCGGCGGTGGCGGTGTCCTGCCGCTCGGGGCGGTCGCCGGACGAGGGCGTGAGGCTCACGATGCGCGACAGCCCGAGGTCGGGCCAGAGCAGGCCCGAGCCGACCATGCGGTAATGCGGCACGACGATCAGGCGGTCGATCTGTTCGTCGCCGTTATTCGCGAGCGCGAACACCGCCCAATTGTTGCTGCCCTCGCGCGCGCGCACCTCGATGCGGCGCACGATGCCGTCGGCGGCCGGCGCGGTCGAGACTTGAATGCGTTCATTGTCGGTGCGCTGGCGTTCGGTCGCGTCGATCAGGTCGATGGCGGCGACGTCGTTGCGCACATTCACCGCGTCCACCGCATGAGCCGGTGTCAGGCCGCCCGCGAGGGTGGCCCATACAGCAATGCCGATGGCGCAGATGAGGCGCAAACTAGAAATCCCCGGACGCGGCAATCGGAGTTGCTTGTGCCAATATTACGTCCATTTCGGGGCTTGTCCTCGTGCTGTTTCCGGCCATTTCGGCCTCAGACCGTCAGCACGATCTTACCGATATGCTCGCTCGATTCCATGCGGGCATGGGCGTCCGACGCCTTGGCCAATGGAAAGGTCGAGTCGATCACCGGCTTTGCTTGTCCCTTGGCAAGCAGCGGCCACACCTTCTCCTCCAGCGCGCGCGCCATCTTTCCCTTGTCCTCGACCGAGCGCGGACGCAGTCCCGAGCCGGTATGCGTCAGGCGTCGGCCGAGCATGAAACGAAGATCGACGTTGACCTTCGAGCTGTCCTGGAACGCGACCTGCGCGATGCGGCCTTCGACCGACGCGATCTCGTAATTCTTCTGGATGTAGTCCCCGCCCACGATGTCGAGGATAACATTCACGCCCTTTTTGTCGGTCGCGGACTTCACCACCGCGACGAAATCCTCGGTCCTATAGTTAATCGCGATATCGGCGCCGAGCTTGCGGCACGCTTCGCATTTCTTCTCGCTGCCGGCGGTCGCGAAGATCTGCGATGCGCCGAAGGCCTTCGCGAGCTGGATCGCCGTCGTGCCGATGCCCGACGAGCCGCCATGGATCAGGATGCTGTCGCCGGCCGTCAAATGGACGCGCTCGAAGATGTTGTGCCAGACGGTGAAATAAGTTTCCGGCAAGGCCGCCGCTTCGATCATCGTCAGGCCTGCCGGGATTGGCAACGCCTGTGGCTCGGGCACCAGGGCATACTCGGCATAGCCGCCGCCCGCGACCAGCGCGGTGACCTTGTCGCCGACCTTCCAGCGATTGACGTGGGGTCCAAGCGCGACGACTTCGCCGGCGAGCTCCAGGCCCGGAATGTCGCTTGCGCCCGGCGGCGGCGGATAGAGGCCGAGCCGCTGCATCACGTCCGGACGATTGACGCCGGCCGCCGCGACCTTCACCAGCAATTCGCCCGCGCCCGGCTGCGGCATCGGCCGCTGCTCGGGCACCAGCATCTCGGGACCGCCGGCGGCGCGGATGGCGATCGCGGTCATGTGGGTGGGCAAGTCAGCCATCGGTCGATCCTCGGTTGAAGGACAAAGAGCTTGAAGGAGAACGGCTGTTTAGGCGGCGCTGGCGGCCGTGACAATCGCTGACAAAATCACCCGGCGGCGTTATTCTGAGCGGCCCGGGACAGTGCCATGATCGACGACGAAGACCGACCCAAGAAAAAGATCGTCCACGAGATCGGGCAGGATCTCGCGCTGCTCTCGGTCGGCGAATTGGAGGAGCGTGTCGCGCTGCTCAAGGAGGAGATCGTCCGGCTGGAAACCGCGATCGGCAGCAAACAGGCCTCGCGCAACGCCGCCGACGTCTTCTTCAAGCGCTGAGCGCCAAACCGGCTACGGTTATTCGTTCCCTTCCCGGATACCGATAATTTTCCGCAACCTTAACCGCGCATTAAGCTTTCTCGACCATTACTATGTGCGTCCATCTTCTGGACGTGAGTGGCTCCTGTCACTCTGTTTGACGCCTCCCTGTTAATGACTTTCGAGCCGCCGGAAACGGCGGCTCTTTTTTTACCTGTGCCAGATTGGGTCATTTCGGCCGTTTACGACCCTTGGCAACCATCTCTTAAGAAACCTTACTTCGGCGCTGGACAGCCCGGGGGTGGCCGGAGCATCCTCCCGGCCGCGCGAAACCGCGCCAATAACAAGCTCCGTTGCGTGAGGCGTATCATGTCCGAAAAGTCAGCCAGCGAGGTCGGTCCGGTTTCGTTCGGCGCGCGGCTTGCCAATTCGCAGGCTTTTGCGGCGCTGTTCCGCGACGGCATGGCGCTGGTCGAGGAGACCGCGACCTATCTGGACGGCCCGGGTCGCCAGGAATCCAAGAAATTGGCGCGTAACGCGGCCCTGGCCTACGCCACCGAGAGCATGCGCCTGACCACGCGGCTGATGCAGCTCGCGTCGTGGTTGCTGCTGCATCGCGCGGTGAAGGAAGGCGAGATGTCGCTCGCCCAGGCAAACAAAGAAAAATCGAAGGTCAAGCTCGCGGTCGGAGAGCCGAGCGATCCCGAGGCCATCAAGCTGCTGCCGGAAATGCTCCAGGCGCTGATCATCCGCTCGCGCAATTTGCAGACCGAGGTGCGCCGCCTGGACAACACCATTCACGCGACCCGGGACCCGTCGACGATCACGGCCAGCAATCCGGTGGAGCGCCAGCTCGGTCTGCTCAAGGCGGCTTTCGAGCAGGACACCGTCTAAGCAGCAATCCCCACCTCTCCCATAAAAAATCCCCGCTTTCGCGGGGATTTTTGCGTCTCGCCCGAGGCGGGAAGCGGTGTTGAGATCAGGTCTTGGCGGCGCCGATGGCCGCGAACTTCTTCTGGAAGCGCGACACGCGGCCGCCACGGTCGAGCATCGTGCCGGTGCCGCCGGTCCAGGCCGGGTGCGACTTCGGGTCGATATCCAGATTGAGGACGTCGCCTTCCTTGCCCCAGGTGGTGCGGGTGAGGAATTCGGTACCATCGGTCATGACGACCTTGATGGTATGATATTCGGGGTGAGTATTGGCCTTCATGGCTGTTCCTTCGGGATGCGCCCGCTTTTGCACGCAGTCGCGGAAATTGAAAAGTCGCGGGGTCTATAGCCCACGCGCCCCGGCGAGACAAGCATTGCGACCGCCGGCTCGTCCGGGCATTGTCCGGCCGCCGCGGGGCGGGAACGCAGGACAATCTCGGATATGAGCGACGTCGAGCGCGAGGCTGCGCGCAATCAGAATGGCGCGATCGCGCCGCTCGGGCCGTCTCCGGTGGAGAATCGCGCGAAGCTGCGGCCGCTGATCGCGCTGCTGCCCTATCTGCTCCACTATCGTGGCCGGGTCGCCGCCGCGCTCGCCGCTTTGGTGATTGCGGCGCTGGCGACGCTGGCGATTCCGCTGGCGGTGCGCCGGATGATCGATTTCGGCTTCTCGCAGGACAGCGCTGGCCTGATCGACAGTTATTTCATCGTCATGATCGGGGTTGTGGGCGTGCTCGCCTTCGCCAGCGCGCTTCGCTACTACCTCGTCATCACGCTTGGCGAACGCGTCGTCGCCGACCTGCGCAATGCGGTGTTCGCGCACCTCACCAGGCTGTCACCGGCGTTCTTCGATGTCGCCAAGACCGGCGAGCTCACCTCGCGGCTCACCGCCGACACCACCCAGATCAAGTCGGCGGTCGGTGCGTCCGCCTCGACCGCTTTGCGCAACGTCGTGCTGTTCCTCGGCGCATCGGCGATGATGGTCATCACCAGTCCGCGGCTATCCGGTTTCGTGCTGATCGCGATCCCGGTGATCGTGCTCCCGTTGGTCGGTTTCGGTCGCTCGGTGCGCCGCCGCGCGCGTGCCGCGCAGGATACGCTGGCCGACGCCACCGCTTATGCCGCGGAGCTGATCGGCGCTACCCGCATCCTGCAGGCCTTCACCAATGAAAGCCTCGCCACGGGCCGCTTTGGCGCGGCGGTCGAGCGCGCCTATCGCGCATCGGTGGATTCGACGCGTTCGCGTGCAATCCTCACCGCCGTCGCCATCTTCATGATCTTCACCAGCGTCGTGATCGTGCTCTGGGTCGGGGCACAGGACGTGCTGGCGGGAAACGTGACCGCGGGCCGGCTCTCGCAATTCGTGCTCTACGCGGTGTTCGCCGCCGGTGCGCTGAGCGAGTTGAGTCAGGTCTGGGGCGAGCTGTCGCAGGCGTCAGGCGCGGCCGAGCGGCTGTTCGAGATCCTGGATGTGAAACCCGCCATTCAGGCGCCGTCGCATCCGGTGCCGCTGCCGAAGCCGGCCGCCGGCGAACTCGTGTTCGACGACGTGCGCTTCGCCTATCCGACGCGGTTGGAAACCTTCGTGCTCGACGGCGTGTCGTTTCGTGTGCGCAAGGGCGAGAAGGTCGCAATCGTCGGCCCTTCGGGCGCCGGCAAGAGCACGATCTTTCATCTGATCCTGCGCTTCTATGATCCGGCGTCGGGCCGCATCGCTTTCGATGGCGTCGGCCTGCCCGATGCGGATCCGCAGGATCTGCGCCAGCATATCGCGCTGGTGCCGCAAGATGCGGTGATCTTCGCCGCGACGTTGCGCGAGAATATCCGCTTCGGCCGGCCGGATGCGAGCGACGCCGACGTGGCGCGCGCCGCCGAGCTTGCGCTGGTCAGCGAGTTTTCGGCGCGCCTGCCGCAGGGACTCGAGACGCCGGTCGGCGAGCGCGGCGTAACGCTCTCGGGCGGACAGCGCCAGCGCGTCGCGATCGCGCGCGCGGTGCTGCGCGATGCGCCGCTGCTGCTGCTCGACGAGGCGACTTCGTCACTTGATTCGGAAAGCGAGACCCTGGTCACCGCGGCGCTGGAGCGGCTGATGGCCGAGCGCACCACGCTGGTGATCGCGCATCGGCTGGCGACCGTGCTGTCCTGCGACCGCATCCTGGTGCTGGAGCATGGCCGTCTGGTGGAGGAGGGCACCCATGAGCGCCTCGCCGCCTCCAACGGGCTCTATGCGCGATTGGCCAAGCTGCAATTCGAGGCGGCTTAAGACTGCCAACGCATCCGGTGTATCGGCGCGCCGGAGCGCGGGTTGATGTCCTGTCCGTCGATGATGAAGCCTTGTTTCTGGTAGAAGGCAATGGCGCGAGCGTTGTCGGTGTTGACGTGCAGCGTGATGCCGCCCGGCGATATTCGCCTCGCTTCCGCCAGCAAAGCTTCGGCAGCGCCGCTCCCCCAGGCCTCCGGCGCGACCACGATCTGATCGAGATAGCCTGACCCGCGCTCGATCGTAACGAAGCCGATCATCGTGCCGGCGCTTTCGGCGACCACGATCTCAGCCTTCGGCACCAACTCGTCGCGCCAGCGCGTACGCCACCAGTCGAGCCGCGCAGAGAAATCGAGTTGCGGATAAGCCTGCTGCCAGGTGCGCCGCCACAGTTCCATCGCGGCTGCTTCGTCTGTGGGGACATAAGGACGAAGAACGATATCCTGATGAGGCCTCATGCGCCTGTCCAAGGCCGACGTGCAGCATGACGCACGTGTAGGATGACGACCTCGCCGCTTTCGATCGTGTAGAAGACTTTATAGGGGTGCTGGGTCACCGTCAGCTCGAGAACGCCGGCAATAGATCGGCTGCGCGGCGCGAGGTCGGGGATGTCAGCGAGAAGACTGATCCGCCGTGTTATCTCACTCTTGACGGAGAGCGCGCCGGCCGGGCTGTGATCGTCGAGGTAACGAAATATCCGATCGAGGTCATCGCCCGCTCTTATCGTATAGCGGATTCTCATACACCGTGGCGCTTGAAGAACGTGCGCATGTCTTCATCCGGCACGAACTCACCCCGCCGGGCCTGTTCCAGGCCTTCGCGTATCGCTTCCCGGGTTTCTTCGTCGAGCGCATCGATGTCGATCCGTTTGGAAATGAGCGACAGAAGAATCTCGGCGGCAACATCCTGATCCTCTGCGGGAAGCTTCCGCGCCTTTTCGAACGCTTCTTCAAGCAGTCTGGTCATGAGGTGATTCTCGCCTTGTTCACCGTTCCGTCAGCTTGAGCTCGATGCGCCGGTTGCGGCTATAGGCTTCTTCGGTGCGGTCGGTGTCGATCGGCTGGAATTCGCCGAAGCCGGCGGCGACCAGACGCTGCGGCGAGATCCCCTTGCTGACGAGATACTGCACCACGGCGATGGCGCGGCCGGCCGAGAGGTCCCAGTTGGAGCGGAAGGTCGGATTCGAGATCGGGCGCACGTCGGTATGGCCGTCGACGCGCATGACCCAGGGGATGTCGCGGGGAATCTGCCGTTCTAGTTCGACCAGGGCGGTCGCGAGACCGTCGAGCTCGGTGCGGCCCTCGGGCTTCAGCACATTCTGTCCGGCATCGAAGAATACCTCGGACTGGAACACGAAGCGGTCGCCGACGATGCGCACATCCGGCCGGTTGCCGAGGATTTGACGTAGCCGCCCGAAGAAGTCGGAGCGGAATTGCTTCAGCTCCTCGACGCGCTGCGCCAGCGCGACATTGAGGCGCTGTCCGAGATTGGCGATCTGCGCCTGCGCCTCGCGATCCTTGCGCTCGGTGATGGCGAGAGAATCCTCGATCGCGGCAAGCTGGCGCCGCAACGCGGCGATCTGCTGGCTGAGCACTTCGACCTGCGCCAGCGCACGGCCCGAGATGCGGCGCTCGGCATCGAGCTGTCCCGCGAGTTCGCCGGCGCGGCCCTGTTCGGCGGCGGCACGCGCGGCGTCGGCGCCGCGGCTTTCGGACAGCGCGCGCAGCCGGTCGCGTTCGCCCTCTGCGGCTCCGAGGCTTGCCTGCAATTGCGAGATCGTGTCTTCGAGATTGGCCTTGCCGCCCTTCTCCATCGCCAGTTGATCGGTGAGCGAGGAGATCAACGCATTGAGCCGGCTCAGCGCGGTGTCCTTCCCGGCCACCTCCTGCGACAGATAGAACTGAACCACGACGAAGACCGTGAGCAGGAAGACGATGGCGAGAACCAGGGTCGACAGCGCGTCGACGAATCCCGGCCAATAATTCATGCCGGAATCGCCGCCGCGGCGGGTGCGCGCGAGTGCCATGGTGAACCTACTTGTTGACGCTTTCGCGCGTCATGATTTCCAGCAGACGGCGGATTTCGCGATGCTGCTCGGCCTGCGAATCGACCCAGTCGCGGATCATCTGCTGCTCGGTGCGCATGTGATGCACCAGGCCCTGGATCGCCTCGGCGAGATTGGCCATCGCGGTGGTGGCGGCCTTGCTCGATCCGCTTTCGCCCATCGTGTCCTTGAGGCGCTCGATCGCGACCGCAAGCTCGCCCGAGATATTGGCGTTGCCGGCCGACATGTCGCCGCCGTCGCCGAGGTCGCGCACGGTGGTGGAGAGCCAGTCTTCAAGCTCGGTGTAGAAGCGGTTCTGCGCCTGCGAGGCCTGCAGGTCGAGGAAGCCGAGGATCAGCGAGCCGGCGAGGCCGAACAAGGATGATGAAAACGAGATGCCCATGCCGCTCAGCGGCGCGGCAAGGCCTTCTTTGAGCGAGTCGAACATCGCGGTGGCGTCGCCGCCGGCCTTCAGCCCTTCGAGCACTTTGCCAACCGAACTGACCGTCTCGATCAAGCCCCAGAAGGTGCCGAGCAGGCCGAGGAAGACCAGCAGGCCGGTCATGTAGCGGCCGATATCGCGCGCTTCGTCGAGGCGGGTCCCGATCGAATCGAGGATGCCGCGCATCGTCTGGGTCGAAATCGACATCCGGCCGACGCGCTCGCCGAGCAAGGCCGCCATTGGCGCCAGCAGGGCCGGTGGGCGCTCGACCGACAGGCCGGGATCGGCCAGCCGCAGGCCGTTCACCCAATTCACCTCCGGAAACAGCCGGATCACCTGGCGGAAGGACAGCAGGATGCCGATCAGCAGCACGCCGAAGATCAGGGCGTTGAGCCCTGGATTGGCCAGGAAGGCAGTCCAGATCTGGCGATACAGGACGAAAGCGACCAGCGCGCCGAGAATCAGAAATACCAGCATCCGGATCAGGAAGATCCGGGGCGAAGACAGCTTATGCGGGTCGGTTTCCCTGGCCATGGCCCAATTCACACGGAGTGACGCGCCATGATGGCACAGAAATGACGGATTGAAAGCACAGCGAGATAAACACCCGGCGGCGCGAAAGGTTTTAGGCGTTTCCGGCCCGATTGGCTGGATACTGAATGGAATTCTGCTCGGTGCGCCGCGGCGGCCCTCAGGCCGCTTTCAGGGTCTTGAGCAGATCGCGATGGATGGCGTCGTTGGCCGCCAGGACTTCGCCGCGCTCGAGCATCGCTTCCTTGCCGTCCAGGTCGGTGACGATGGCGCCCGCCTCGCGTGCGATCACGATCCCGGCGGCAAGGTCCCAGGGCTGCAAACTCCGCTCCCAATAGGCATCGAAACGTCCGGTCGCGACCCAGGCGAGATCGAGCGCCGCCGAACCGAAGCGGCGCAATCCGGCGACCTTGGCCTGGACCGCGCTGGTCTCGCGCTGGCCGAGCGCAAGATCGCCATGGCCGAGATGCGGCAGCCCGCAGGTCACGACAGCGTCCGCTAGCCGGCGCCGCGCGGCGACGCGCATCCGCTGGTCCCGCAGCCGCTGGTCGCTGAAGAACGCGCCTTTGCCGCGCTCCGCGACGAACATGTCCTCGGTGGCCGGATTATAGATCAGCCCGGCCACGACAGTGTCCTCGCGCTTGAGGCCGATCGAGATGGCGAAGTGGGGAATGCCGTGGAGGAAATTTGTGGTGCCGTCGAGCGGATCGACGATCCAGGTATGGGTCGTGTCGCTGCCGGTGATGTTGGTGCCTTCCTCGCCGATGAAACCGTAGCCGGGACGCGCCGCAATCAGTTCGGCGCGCAGCGTCTCTTCCGCCTTGCGGTCGGCGGCGGTGACGAAATTGGCCGGGCCTTTGAGCGAGACCTGCAGATGCTCAACCTCGCCGAAGTCGCGCTTGAGCGTGCGGCCAGCCTTGCGGGCAGCCTTGATCATCACGTTGAGGAGGGCGGAGTGGAGCATGCGGACCTGACTTTCTCTCAACCGCGTAGCGGGGATGGGAGAGAGAAACAAGCTCAGGAACGCGAGGCCTTGATCATCGTGAGCCAGGGCTCGGCGGCTTTTTCCGCCGCCTCACGGGTCTCCGGCGACTGTTTGCGGATGAAGTCCTCGAGGAACAGGTCCGATCCGCCATTGGCCTTCGAGATGAGGTGCCACTTGGTGGCTTCGACCGGATCGGCGCTCATGCCGCGGCCGACGGCAAAGATGCGGGCGAGCCGGTTCTGCGCGATGGCGCTGCCTTTTCGCGCGGCTTTGAGAAACACCGTGGCGGCGCGCGCTTCGTCCTTGGTGACCCCTTCGCCGTTGAACAAGGCGATCCCGAATTCCACTTCGGCGTCGACGTTGCCGGCGAGCGCCGCGGCGCTGAGCAGCCGCGCCGACTGGCGCGGATCCTTCGCCACACCGCGGCCCTCCTTGTAGAGCGTCGCGAGCGCATATTGCGCTTCGGCGTTTCCGGCATTGGCCGCCGCGCGGAATAGTTCGGCGGCGCGGCCGAAATCCTGCGGAAACAGCTGCCCTTCGAGATAAAGCAGGCCGAGGTCATAGGCGGCGAGCGCGTGGCCGAGCTTCGCAGCAGCTGCCAGCAGCTTGGTCGCCCCCTCGCGGTCGCGTGCACCGCCGCGCCCGGTCATTTTCAGCATCGCGAGCGCGAACATCGCCTCGCGGTCGCCGCGGTCGGCCGCAAGCCGATACCACTCGATGGCCTTCAGGTCGTTTTGCGGGATGCCGTGGCCGTTGGCGTAAAGTTCGCCGAGCAGCGTCATCGCCTTGATGTCGTTGTTCTCGGTGGCGCGTTTTGTCGCGGTGGAGAACGCCGTGAGATAAAAGCCCCGCTGATACGCCCCGAACGCGATGTCGGTGCCGGGGGGCACACTCTGCGTTGATTGTGGCTCGGCCTTGGCCGGCGCTTTTGCCGCAGGCTTGGCAGGTTGTTTCGCCGGTGCGGGAGCCGGAGCTGGAGCCTTGGCTTTAGGGGTGGCGGCGGGCGGAGGGGTTTCACCCGGCGGTGAGATCGCGAGCTGCGCCCGCGCCGGCATGGCCAGCACTGCGAACAGCGCCAGCGCGAGAATGGGCCGCAGCGGCCTCATGCGGCGGGCTCCACGACGAGCCGTCCGGCGGCGTCGGCCATAGCGGCGGCAGGGCCGCGCGGATCGCTCCAGATGCAGTCGCCGACCGCGACAAAGTCCGCGCCGGCCTTGGCGAGCGCCCCGATCTCGTCGAGCGAAGCTGCGAAGCCGACGCAGGGGGCCTGGAAGACCTCGGCCCACCATTCGACGCGCTCCAGCACGGTCTCGAAGGGCGGACGCGCGCCATGTCCATCCGGCTCGCCGAACATCACATAATCCGCGCCGGCTTCCGCCGCGACCATGGCGTCGTGGCGGGACAGCAGGCCGCCGCAGCCGGCAATGCGGTCCGGCTTGAGAAAGGCCACTTCGTCGGCCAGCGCCTCGGGGCCGCTGAGATGCGCGCCGTCGGCGCCGGCGCGTGCCACCAGTTCGGCATGGCCGTCGAGCAGCAGGGCCGTCCCTTTCTGCTGCACCAGGGCGGCGACCGCCTTGGCTTGCTTGGTGAAACCATTTTCGTCGGCGCCCGGGAGGCTGAGCAGCACCGCCGCCACGTCGGCGGCGTCCAGCGCCGCGGCCAGATCCTTTTCGATCCCGCCCGGCCGGGCGGCCTGGGGCGTGAAGAGGTAGAGCTGGGGGGCGGGGCGCTCGGTATCGGAAGAGGATGCCATTGATTCGAAATGCTAGCTCAATCCGGCGGAATGGGGGCGCAGGAAGTCCCTGTCACAAAATCCGCTTCACGCTGGATTGCGGGCCGGCGCCGCACGACGCAACGTGAAGTTCTCAATTCATAAGGACCAAGGAATGAATTTCCGGTTTGTCATCGAGATCCTCGGCGCGATCCTGGCGGGGGCGGTGATCCCGTTCCAGACCGCCTACAACACCCAATTGGCGCGCGCCCTGCAGTCGCCCCTGGCGCCGGCGCTCGCCGTGTTCACCGCCGGCTTCCTCACGACGGTCCTGGTCATGCTGGTAATGCGCGCACCGTGGCCCAGCGCGGCGCAAGTGATGAGCGCGCCGGTGCTGTCCTGGGCGGCAGGCGGGTTCTTCGCGGCGGTCTATATCGTCCTGCTCATCATCCTCGCACCGCGGCTGGGCGCCGGAGCGACCGTCGCGCTGGTGATGGTCGGGCAGATCGTGTTCGGCGCCGTGATCGACCATTTCGGCCTGCTCGGCTTCGAACAGCACGCGCTCAACCTGCCGCGGCTGGCCGGCATGGGCCTGCTGGCAGGCGGAGCCGCGCTGGTGCGGCTCTACTGATCGCGTCGCTTCAGGTGCAAGACGGCCTCAGGCCGCCTTCTTCTCCAGGTCGGCTTTCCATTCGCCCTTGGAGGCGAGGCTGTTCATCAAGGCGCGATGCGAGAAGGCGCGCTGTGCGGAGCCGACATTCTCGGCCTTACCGCCCCAGGCCTTCTGCGGCGCAGCCTGCAGCGCACGGCCGTAGGAGAAGGTGAGCTTCCACGGCAGCGGTCCAAGCTTGTTCATCGCATCGAGATGCGCGGTGGCCTCCTCGTCGGACTGGCCGCCGGACAGGAACGCAATGCCCGGCACCGCGCCCGGCACGCAATTCTTCAGCATCCGCACGGTCTTCTCAGCGACTTCCTGGACCGAGGCGCGCTTGCCATTCTTCTTGCCCGAGATCGCCATGTTCGGCTTGAGCACGATGCCTTCCAGCGGCACGCCCGCGTAATACAATTCCTGGAAGGTTTCCTTCAGCACCCATTCGGTGACGTGGAAGCAGCGGTCGATGTCATGATCGCCGTCCATCAGCACTTCGGGCTCGACGATCGGCACGATCTGCGCGGCCTGGCACAGGGCCGCGTAGCGTGCGAGCGCATGCGCATTGGCGTGAATCGCATTGTGGCTCGGGATGCCCGCGCCGATATCGATCACCGCGCGCCATTTTGCGAAGCGGGCGCCGGCTTCGTAATACTTGGCCAGGCGGCCCGCGAGCTTGTCGAGGCCGATTGTGATCAGTTCGCCGGGGCAGTTCGGCAGCGGCTGGGTGCCTTCGTCGACCTTGATGCCGGGGATCGATCCGGCCTGCTCGATCACCTTGACCAGCGGTGTGCCGTCCTTGGCCTTCTGCCAGATGGTCTCATCATAAAGGATCACGCCGGAGATGTGGTTCTTCATCGCCTCGGTCGAGCGGAACATCATCTCGCGATAATCGCGGCGATTATCCTCGGTCGACTCGACGTTGATCGCGTCGAACCGCTTCTTGATCGTGCCTGACGATTCGTCGGCGGCGAGGATGCCCTTGCCGGGCGCCACCATGGCATTGGCAATCTTGTTCAGTTCGCTGAGATTCATCGCACTCTCCCTGTATCGCTATTTTGTCTTCAACACGTCGACGCCGGGCAATGGCTTGCCTTCCATCCATTCCAGGAAGGCGCCGCCGGCCGTCGACACATAGGTGAATTTGTCGGCCACGCCGGCCGCATTGAGCGCGGCGACGGTATCGCCGCCGCCCGCCACTGTGACCAGCGTGCCATTCGTCGTGCGCTCGGCCGCATAACGGGCGATGCTCACCGTGGCCTTGTCGAATGGCTGCATCTCGAACGCGCCGAGCGGGCCGTTCCAGACCAGCGTCCGCGCCTCGTCAATCGCGCCGCGGATCCGTTCCATCGACTGTTCGCCGACGTCGAGCATCATGCCGTCGGCCGGAATTGCATCGACACCGTAAGCGTGGGACGGCGCATGAGCGGCGAAATGAAACGCGACGATCGCGTCCACCGGCAGGATGATCGCGCATTTCGCGTCGTCCGCCTTCTCCATGATGCGCCGCGCCGTATCGGCCATGTCCTTCTCGACCAGCGACTTTCCGACGTTCAAGCCCTGCGCGTGCAGGAAGGTGTTCGCCATCGCGCCGCCGATCACCAGCGCATCGACCTTCCGGATCAGGTTTTCGAGCAGTTCGAGCTTGGTCGAAACCTTGGCGCCGCCGATGATCGCGATCACCGGCTTCTCGGGCGCCTCCAGCGCCTTCGACAATGCGATCAACTCGGCCTGCATGGTGCGGCCGGCATAACCCGGCAGCACATGGCCGAGCCCTTCGGTCGAGGCATGCGCGCGATGCGCGGCGGAGAAGGCGTCGTTGACCCAAAGGTCTCCGAGCGTCGCGAGTTGTTTCACGAAATCCGGATCGTTCTTCTCTTCGCCTTTGTGGAAGCGGGTATTTTCGAGGCAGAGGATGTCGCCGGGCTGCATCGCCGCGACCGCGGTTTCCGCTTTCGCGCCGACGCAATCGTCGGCGAAAGCGACCTTGCGGCCGATCACCTCAGCCAGCGCGGCAGCGACTGGCTTGAGCGATTCTCTCGGGTCCGGCCCTTTCGGCCGTCCGAAATGCGCCAGCAGGATCACCTTGCCGCCTTTGTCGGCGATCTCGGTGATGGTCGGCAAGACGCGCTCGATGCGCGTCGCATCGGTGACCTTGCCATTCTCCATCGGCACGTTGAGATCGACGCGCAGCAGGACGCGCTTGTTCTTCACATCGGCCTGATCGAGCGTGCGGAAACCTGCCATACCTTACCCGTTACCGCCGTCGCCCGGTCCGGGCCCGTGATATTGATCGAGGACGTTCACGCCCATGATCATGTTGTCCTTGGCGTAGCGGGACTGCGCCTTCGCATTATAAAACACCGCAAACGCCGCGAGGCCGCCCGCGAGAGCGAGCACTCCGACAATCAGCAAGTCCGTGAAGTCGTTCATGAGCCACCTCTGGTCGGGCCACGAATCCCCGATCGTCAGATCAACTTGCCCATCGCCACGGCGGTATCCGCCATGCGGTTGGAGAAGCCCCACTCGTTGTCGTACCACGCCATCACGCGCACCAGCGTTCCGTCCATCACCTTGGTCTGGTCCATGTGGAAGATCGCGGAATGCGGGTCGTGGTTGAAGTCGCCCGAGACGTTCGGCTGGTCGGTGATGGCGAGGATGCCCTTGAGCTGCTGCTCGGAAGCACGCTTCATCGCGCCGTTGATCTCGTCCGTGGTGGTGGCCTTCTTGGCCACGAATTTGAAGTCGATCACCGAGACATTCGGCGTCGGCACCCGGATCGAGACGCCGTCGAGCTTGCCGTTCAGTTCCGGCAGCACCAGGCCGACGGCCTTCGCCGCGCCGGTCGAGGTCGGGATCAAGTTCAGCGCCGCGGCGCGCGCGCGGTAGAGATCCTTGTGCATCGTGTCGAGGGTCGGCTGATCGCCGGTATAGGAATGAATCGTGGTCATGAAGCCTTTGTCGATGCCGACCAGGTCGTTCAGCACCTTCGCGACCGGCGCGAGGCAATTGGTGGTGCACGAGGCGTTGGAGATCACCAGGTGATCCTTGGTCAGCTTGTCGTGGTTCACGCCGTAGACCACCGTGAGATCGGCGCCATCGGCCGGCGCCGAGACGATCACGCGCTTGGCGCCGGCGGTGAGATGCGCCGAGGCTTTATCTTTCGAGGTGAAGATGCCGGTGCATTCCAGCGCGATGTCGACGTTCAATTCCTTCCACGGGAGCGTGGTCGGGTCCTTGATCGCGGTGACCTTGATCGGGCCGGTGCCGACGTCGATGGTGTCGCCCTTCACCGTCACGGTGCCGGGGAAGCGGCCATGCACCGAGTCGAAGCGGAACAGATGCGCGTTGGTCTCGACCGGGCCGAGATCGTTGATGCCGACCACCACGATATCCTTCCGATCCGCCTCGATGATGGCGCGCAGGATGTTGCGGCCGATACGGCCAAACCCGTTGATGGCGACCCGGACTGTCATCTCAAAGCTCTCCATTCTGGTCACGCCCGGTCTCACCGGGCATGACGGCTAACCCAATTTGCTGACTGCGGCCTCGGCCACTTTCTCTGCTGTAATTCCGAAATGCTTATAGAGGTCTTTAGCCGGGGCGCTGGCGCCGAAGCCGGTCATGCCGACGAAGGCGCCGTCCGAGCCGATGATCTCGTCCCAGCCCATGCGGATCGCGGCTTCGACGCCGACTTTCACTGCGGCATTGCCAATGATTTTGGCGCGCTCGGCGGCGGGCTGCGCGCGCAGCAATTCGAAACTTGGCACCGAGACCACGCGGGTCGGGATGCCGCGGGCGTCGAGCAGCTTCTTGGCTTCGACCGCGATCGACACCTCGGAGCCGGTGGCGAATAGCGACACCTTCGCCGTGCCTTCGGCGGCGGCGATTTCATAGGCGCCGGCAGCGCAGCGATTTGCACCCGGCGCTTCGCGGCGCAGTTGCGGCAGATTCTGGCGCGTCAGCGCCAGCGCGCTTGGGCGGTCGTCGGCGTTCAACGCAAGCTCCCAGCATTCGAGCGTCTCGACGGTGTCGCAGGGCCGGAACACCAGCAGGTTCGGGATCGCGCGCAACGCCGCGAGATGCTCGACCGGCTGATGCGTCGGGCCGTCTTCGCCGAGGCCGATCGAGTCATGCGTCAGGACGTGGATGGCGCGTTCGCCCATCAGCGCGGCGAGGCGGATTGCCGGGCGTGAATAGTCGGAGAACACCAGGAACGTGCCGGAATACGGGATGACGCCGCCATGCAGCACCATGCCGTTCATTGCGGCGGCCATCGCGTGTTCGCGGATGCCGTAGTGGATGAAACGCCCGGCCGGGTTGGCGTGCGAGAATGGCTCCATCGTCTTGGCGCGGGTGTTGTTCGAGCCGGTGAGATCGGCCGAGCCGCCGATCAATTCGGGCATCGCGGGCACCAGCACCTGGAGCGCGTTCTCGGACGCGATACGCGTCGCGATCTCTTTCGGCTCCGCGGCGAGCGCGTCCTTTACGGAACGTACCGCAGCGGCGAGCTTGGCGGCGTCGATCTTGCCAGCCATGCGGCGCTCGAACTCGGCGCGCTTGTCCGCGGAAATGGCGGCGAGGCGCTGCTGCCATGCCGCACGCGCGGCCTTGCCACGCTGCATCGCCGCGCGCCACGCATCGAGAATGTCGGCGGGCACCTCGAATGGCGCGGCGCTCCAGCCGAGCTTTTCGCGTGCGCCCTTGATCTCGTCGGCGCCGAGCGGCGAGCCATGCGATGACGACTTGCCAGCCTTTGACGGCGCGCCGTAACCGATAACGGTCTTGCACGCGATCAGCGTCGGGCGATCGGACGTCTGGGCCTGCTCGATTGCGGCGGCGATGGCGTCCGGATCGTGGCCGTCGACGCGCGAGGCGGCCCAGCCCGCGGCCTCGAAGCGCTTCACCTGATCGACCGAATCCGCGAGCGAGAGCGGGCCATCGATCGAGATGCCGTTGTCGTCGAACAGCACCACCAGCTTGTTGAGCTTGAGATGGCCGGCGAGCGCGATGGCTTCCTGGCTGATGCCTTCCATCAGGTCGCCGTCGGAGGCGAGCACATAGGTCAGGTGATCGACCACGTCGGCGCCGAACACGGCGGCGAGATGCTTCTCGGCGATCGCCATGCCCACCGCATTGGCGAGCCCCTGGCCGAGCGGGCCGGTGGTGGTCTCGAGACCCGGCGTGACGAAGTTCTCGGGATGTCCCGGCGTGATCGAGCCGAGCTGCCGGAAGCGCTTGATCTGCTCGATCGTCATGCTCTCGTTGCCGGTGAGATAGAGCAGCGCATAGGCAAGCATCGAGCCGTGACCGGCCGACAGCACGAACCGGTCCCGGTCGGGCCATTTTGCGTCGGCCGGGTCGATCGTCAGGAAGCGCGTGAACAGTACGGTCGCGATGTCGGCGGCGCCCATCGGCAGGCCGGGATGGCCGGACTTGGCCTGCTCGACGGCATCCATCGCCAGCGCGCGGATCGCATTCGCCATCCGGTCATGCTGCGCGCGCGGAATGCTTGCCGATGATGTGGCGGTTGCCGCAGCGGCGGCCATCGAGGGCTGATTCATGGGGTCCGCCAAGGGCTGGAATGATGGGTGCGCATAGCATGCAGGGGCGGGGAGTCCAAGGCACGCCGCGGTGCGGTCCACGGGCGGCGTGGAACCCGGGGAGAGTGCCGGCCAAGGCGTTGACGCGCGGGTCGCGCGCCACGTAAGGTTCCGATCCTAAATCCTTGCGCTGCAAGCGATTTCAAAACCTTGCTCACGATGTTTGGGACCGCGGCCCATGGCCGATATCAACCCTATCGAGGCGGCGACGCGGCGTCTGAGGCTCGCACTCGACACGCTCGACGCGGCGGTCGAGCGGCGCAGCGAGTCGGACCGCGAGAGCCATGCGCTGTCCGCGCAGGTTCACACGCTCGACAACGACCGCGCGCGCCTCGCAGCTGAACTCGATGCCGCCGCGGCGCGTGGCCGCGCGCTCGAGACCGTCAATCGCGAGGTGGCGCGGCGCATCGACGTGGCGGTCGAGAGCATCAGCGCCGTCCTCGACGCGAAGGGCGGGTGACGCGATGGCGCAGGTCACCGTCAACATCATGGGCCGCCAGTTCCGCATGGCTTGCGAGGACGGGCAGGAAAGCCACGTCACCAAGCTTGCGACCGACCTCGACCGGCGCATCGAGGGTCTGCGCACGCAATTCGGCCAGGTCGGCGAGCTGCGCATGATCATCATGGCGGCGCTGATGGTGGCCGACGAACTCGACGAGTCCGGCACCAAGCTGAAACGGCTCGACGCGGAACTCTCGGCGCTGAAGGATGCACGCGTCGTCTCGACCGATCGCGACCGGGTGGCGCAGGACGCGGTCGCTGCCGCGCTCAACTCCGCCGCCGAACGTATCGAGGCCGCCGCCAAGCGATTGAACCAGAGCCCGGGCCCAGGCGTGCCGCTGGGATAGTCGCTTCTCGCGGGGTATTCCGGCGAAAGCCGCATGGCAATCACCCCTGCTTCGCACTACATTACTAAGGCGGAGCTGTGAGGTGCGTCAGGAGTACTTATTCTCGGGGCCTTATCGATCTCAAGGGAGCTGTCCCTGTCCGGGCTCGTGGGCTCGGGTATATGGCGCCCACCTACTATGTAGGGCACCCGGGATCGAAAACTCCAACGGCCATCGCGGCTCCGCACTTTCTCGTTCACTCGGGGCATGACCGCAGGACATTTCATGCCCGAGCTTGATGCGGCCGCGATCCTGAAAACGCAATTGCGCGAGCGGACGCTTGCCGCCCGCGACGCGCTGCCGCCTGAACTGCGCCAAGCCGCGGCGCAGGCCATTGCGGTCGGTCCATTTCCAGTTCCGGTCGAACCCGGCATCGTCATCTCCGGCTTCATGCCGCTCAAGAGCGAAATCAATCCGATCCCGCTGATGCGCAAGCTCGCGGCGCTTGGCGCGCGGCTCGCTTTGCCGGTGGTGCGGGGGCGCGGCAAGCCGCTCACCATGCGCGCCTATGCCTTCGGCGATCTGCTCGATTCGGGCCAATGGGGCATCCGCGAGCCCAAGCCGGAGGCGCCGGAGGTGTTTCCCGACATTCTGCTGGTGCCGCTCTCGGTGTTCGACCGGAACGGCAACCGGATCGGCTACGGCGCCGGCTATTACGACATGACGATTGCGCGGCTGCGCACCCTGAAGCCGGTGCGGACCATCGGCCTCGCCTACGCAATGCAGGAAGTTCCAGCGGTGCCCGCGACCGAGCGCGACGAGCGCCTCGATCTCGTGCTAACGGAACGCGGCGTCATCGACTGCGGCGGAGCGTGAAGCGTGCGGATTCTCTTTATCGGCGATGTGGTCGGACGCAGCGGACGCGCCATCGTCAGCGACCGCCTGCCGGGCATGGTCCGTGACTGGAAGCTCGATCTTGTCGTGCTCAATGGCGAGAATGCCGCGGGCGGCTTCGGCATCACCGAGTCGATCTACAATGAATTCATCGACGCCGGCGTCGATGCCGTGACCGGCGGCAACCACTCGTGGGACCAGAAGGAGGCGCTGGTCTTCATCGAGCGCGCGCCGCGGCTGCTGCGGCCGATCAACTTTCCGCCCGGTACGCCGGGGCGCGGCGTGGCGATGATCGACGCGAAGAATGGGGCGCGCGTGCTGGTGGTCAATGCGATGGGCCGCATCTTCATGGACCCGCTCGACGATCCGTTCACGGCGGTAGATCGCGAATTGACCTCATGCGCGCTCAAGACCGCGGCCGACGCGATCGTGGTCGACATGCATTGCGAGGCATCGAGCGAGAAGCAGGCGATGGGGCATTTTTGCGATGGCCGTGCCAGCCTCGTGGTCGGCACGCACACTCATACGCCGACCGCCGATCACCAGATCCTGCCGCACGGCACGGCCTTCATGACCGACGCCGGCATGACCGGCGATTATGATTCCGTCATCGGCATGACCAAGGACGAGCCGATCAATCGCTTCCTGCGCAAGATCGCAAGTTCGCGGTTCGAGCCGGCCAATGGCCCGGGGACGCTGTGCGGCATCGCGGTCGAGACCGACGACCAGACTGGCCTTGCGGCGCGTGTTGCACCGGTCCGGGTCGGCGCCCGGCTCGAGCAGGCCCTTCCCACCTTCTGGGCCTAGACCTATCGGGTTCACCATGCAGGCGCGCGCCATTCCTTATCTGATTGCGCTCGCGATCTACGCAAGCTCGCGGCTGGTGATCGTGCTCGCGATCAATTTCGCGACGATCTATCTCCAGCTCAAGAATGACCGGCAATGGTTCGCCGGTGATTACTGGCTGCATCACCTGCTGCGCTGGGATTCCAACTGGTATGCCCAGATCGCCGGCAACGGCTACCAATACAACGCCAACCCCAACGATTTCCAAACCGTCGTCTTTTATCCGCTCTATCCGCTGGTCGCGCGGCTGGTCGCGGTCATTCCCGGTCTCGGTATCGGCGATGCGCTGCTGATCGTCGCGAATGCATCCGCTGTGGTCGCGATCCTGCTGTTGTTCAAGCTGGTGCGCGAGACCCATGGCGACCGGGTTGCGTGGCTCGCGGTGGGATGTTTGAGTTTCTTTCCGGGCTCGCTGTTTCTGTCGGCTGGTTACACCGAGGCGAGCGCGCTCGCGTTGATCCTGGCGTGCTTCCTCGCGCTGCGGCGGGAACGATACCTGCTCGCGGCCGTCTTCGCCGGGTTGGCGCTCGCGACGCGCTCCACCGGGCTGGTGCTCCTGCCGGTGCTGCTGTGGGAGGTCTGGCGGACATTTGGCAGCGAGCCGCGCCGGCTGCTGGCTTACGGCCTGGCGAGCCTCGTCATCGCGGCGTCGGGTCTCGCGGCCTACATGGTCTATCTCTGGCGTGCCTTCGGCAATCCGCTGGCGTTTGCGCAAGCGCAGGCGGCATTCCACGGCGGCACCAGCCAGGGCGCGCGATTGTTCAATTCACTTACGCTCGAGCCCTTCACGCGGCTGCGGCTGCTCGACTTCTCTCCGGCCGGGCTCGATCATTGGTTCTTCCTGTTGTTCATCCTGCTGATCCTGCTCGGATGGCGCCGCCTTCCCTTGTCCATGACCCTGTTCGCGGCGGGTGTGATCGGATTACCGTATCTGACGCTGGCCGGCGGCCCCAACGGGTTCACCTCGACCGCGCGGTTCGGCCTGCTGGCCTTTCCGGCTTTCATCGTCCTGGCGGACCTGATGCGGCCGCGGCCATGGATGATCGCGCCGGTGATCGGCCTGTTCGGCGCGATGCTGTTCATGTATGCGGCGCTGTTTGCCCAATGGCATTGGGTCGGTTAACCGGCTTTCTTGAACCGGCTTTCTTGAAGTCTTGGCCGTGGTGCTCTTATAAGTTCGGCGCGCAACTCACGCGGTAGGGACCATGGCCGGGCATTCCCAATTCAAGAACATCATGCACCGCAAGGGGCGGCAGGACGCGCAGAAGTCCAAGCTGTTCGGCAAGCTGGCGCGCGAGATCACGGTCGCCGCCAAGCTCGGCATGCCCGATCCGGCATTCAACCCGCGCCTGCGCGCCGCAATCACGGCCGCGCGCCAGGAGAACATGCCGCGCGACAATATCGAGCGCGCGGTCAAGAAGGCGCTGGGCGGTGACGCCGAGATCTATGACGAGATCCGTTACGAGGGCTATGGCCCGGGCGGGGTCGCGGTGATCGTCGAGGTGCTCACGGACAACCGCAACCGTGCCGCATCCGACGTGCGCTCCTATTTCTCCAAGAGCGGCGGCAACCTCGCCGAGACCGGCGCGGTGTCGTTCATGTTCGATCACGTCGGCCTGGTCGAATTCGACGCCAAGGTCGCCACTGAGGACGCGATGCTGGAAGCCGCGATCGATGCCGGCGCGGATGACGTGGTTACGGGCGAGAATGGCCACGAAATCTACACGACGCAGGAATCCATGCGCGAAGTCGCCAAGGCGTTGGAGGCGAAATTCGGCGAGCCGCGCAAGGCGGCGTTGGTCTGGAAGCCGCAGAACACCATTATGGTCGATGACGAGAATGGCGAGAAGCTGATGAGGCTCGTCGATACGCTCAACGAACATGACGACGTGCAGAACGTCTACGCCAATTTCGAGATTTCCGACGCGTTGATGTCAAAGCTCGGAGCGTGAGCGAGCCTCGCGCCGTCACACCGGCGCCGTCAAGCCGCGACTATTGGATCGGCGTTGCCGCTGCATTCGCAACTGTTGCGATCTGGGCGGCATGGCCGGTGATCACGCGCTACGGCGTCACCGGATCGCTGTCGCCGGCAGCGATCGGCGTGCTGCGGTTCCTGCCGCCGGCGCTGTTGCTCGCGCCGGTCTGGTGGCGCATCGGCCTGTTCCCGAAGGGCATGTCATGGAAGGTGATGCTGGCGCTCAGCTGCGGCGGGCTGCCGTTCTTCATCGGCTCGACGGCGGGATTTCAATATGCCTCGGTTGCGACGTCCGGTTCGATGCTGCTGGGCAGCACCGCGTTGCTGGTCGCGATCATCGGCGTCGCGGTGTTTCGGACGCGGATCGATCGGTCCCGTCTGCTTGGCTATGGCCTGATCGCGGCCGCGGTCGTGCTGTCCCTGATCCACGCGTTGCTGGTCGGCGAAAAGAATGTGCTGCTCGGCAGCGTGTTGTTCCTCTGTTCGGCGCTGAGCTGGGCGATCTATACCGTGGCGTTTCCGCTCAGCCGTCTCAGCGGCATCCAGGCCGCCGCGCTGGTCTCGACCTGGGCGCTGATCATCATCTTCCCGTTCGGGGCGATGGAGGTCGTCGCCGCTGTACGTAAAGGCCTTTACGCCGATATCGCGCTCCAATTGGTTCAGCAGGGCCTGCTCTCGGCCATATTGGCGATCTGGACTTACAGCATCGCGATCACGCGCATCGGCCCGGCGCGCGCGGCGACGCTGGTCACGCTGACGCCGCTGATCGCCGCGGTCGCTGCCTATTTCGTGCTGGGTGAAGTGCCTGAGATGACAGTGATGATCGCGCTTGGGCTGGCGTCGGCCGGCGTGGTGCTCGCGAGCCGGATGCCGAAATCTGCCCCCAGACTCGAGCATGGCCCGATCTGATGAATCGGTTCATGCTCCGTGCACAGCCGCGAATGGCGCGGTGGGCGGCCATGTCGGCAGCGATCGGGTCCCTTGCCGCGGAGGAGATTTGACATGGTCAGCAGCCAGCAGAAACGCCAGTCTCCGGGGTCGCGCGCGCGCCGGCGATGCGCCGGATGGATCCCGGCGATTGGGGCCGTCGCCGCTTTAGTCCTTGGCTTGCTGGAAAGCCGGGCTCAGACCGGGGCGAACCCGCTCACGGCGGCCTGGGAGAAGACCTGCAACAGCGCCGCCGTGCCGAACCAGCGGGCCTGCTTCACGGCGCGCAGAATCATGAGCGGGGAGGGCGGGGAAACCTCCGCCGCGGTGACGCTGATCCAGCCGGATGAGGGCCAGACGCTGCTGCGCATGACCTTGCCGCTCAACCTGCAACTCAAGTTTGGGATGCGCGTGCTGGTCGATCTTTTGCCGGCGACGCAGGTCATGTTCGTCTATTGCGGCAAGGACGGCTGCGTCGCCGATCACGTCGGCGCCGACGATCTCGTTGCGCAAATGAAGACTGGCACCACGCTGACCCTTCAGGGGATCGATCTCGCCGGCAAGCAGGTCGATTTCCGCGTGCCGCTGGCTGACTTTGCCAAGGTGGTCGAAGCGAGCGACAAACCGCCCGAGGAGCAGGGGAAGGTTCTGGAGCAGGACCTCCCGCGCCGGGCGGCCGAACTTCGCAGGAGAATGGAAGAGACCAGGGCCAGGCAGACGCCCGCGCCCGTGGTTGCGCCCGCGCCTGCGGCGGCCGCGTCGCCGTCTCCCACCGCGTCCTACCGGCTGCAATGGAGCAAGCCGCTGCTGACCTGCATGCCGTCGATTGCAGTGTCAGCGGATGAGCGCAGCATCGCAATCGTCGCGATTCCGAACAGCCAATCCCCCGGCAGTTTTATGATGGTGTTCGATAGCGCCAACGGCGACGTGCGCGAACAACACCTCGACAGGGGCAAGCATCTGCTCTCGAGGCTGGCATTGACCCGCGACGGAAAATACATCGTGACGGGTTTCAGTAATAATAATCTGAAGGGTGGCGGCGTGCAGATCGTCGCGCGGCCAGGCGGCGCCATTGTCAAGACCATCGACCTGCCTGACGCGCCCGAAAGCCTGGCGCTGTCGCCGGATGGCGAGCGCGTGCTGGTCGTGTCCCACCTCGCCAGGGATGCCTATCTGCTGAATATCAAAACCGGCGCGACGGTGCTGAAAGTGAATCACCGCACCGCGGATGAGCCGGACGCCAAGATAGCTTTTTCCATGCTCTCACCCAATGGCGCGAGGGCGGTAACGGTCAGCTTCATGGGTGATGAGGAAAACCCGATCCGGCTCTGGGACGTTGCGACCGGTAAGCTGCTTGCGGGCACCACATTCCCCTCGAACACGATGGACCGGGTGCAGTTTTTTCCTGACGGGAAGAAAATGATCATCGCCGATTTGAACGGCAACGTTTGGCTTTTCAACGAAGACTTGAAGGGCGCCAGGGTGATCGCCAATCATCCGACCACGGAGAAGATCAACCCTGCGGACGCCGTCGTCTCCAGCGATGGCAGACGCGTGGTGAGCATCGCATCGACCGGACAGGTGAAGGTCAACGACGCCGAGACCGGTGCGGACCTGCAGTCCTTCGTGGCTTATCCGAAAGGGGTGAAGCACCGCGTCGCCGCGCTGGCGGATGACCGGATCGTCACGCTCGGTTCCGAAGCGCCGCTGAAATGCTTCCTGAAAATGTGGACCAGGAATTAGCGCCGCGCCTCGCATCCTAAATCGGGGAAAGGAGGCGCGGATGCGGTCATGCATCCTACGGTGCGTGACTCGGGGGCTACTTCACACCAAAGGTCGCGAACTCAACGGCAATCGTTGCCTGTATCGCCTTTGCCGCGGCAAGATCCGCATCGGCACCCGCCTGGTCTCCCTTTTTTGATTTTGCGACGCCGCGGCCATGAAGCGAGATCGCTATCTTGGGATTGATCTTCAATACCGCATCATAGTCGGTGATGGCGGCGTCGTACTGGCCGAGCTTGAGGTGGACCAGCCCACGACTGTCGAGCGCTTCAAAACTGCCGGGCTTCAGTCTCAGCGATTCATTGCAGTCCGCGAGGGCTGGTTCCAGCTTGTTCATCACGGCCCGAAGCCAGCATCGACCGTTCAAGGTATCGGCGTCGTCAGGCCGAAGACGAATCGACTCGGTGAAGGCGCGTTCGGCGCGTTCATGGTCTTTGTTGCGGTCATAAGCGATTCCGAGATTGGTGTGAGCGGTCGCGAAGGCCGGCGCGATCTTGATCGCCTCGCTGAAGTCCGGGATCGCAAGATTGGTTCGCCCTGTTCTGAGATATGCCAGGCCGCGATCGTTCAGCGCGGCCGCATGTTTGGGGTCCAGATCGATTGCGCGATTCAGGTCTTTGAGCGCAAGCTCATATTGGCCTTTGCGGACATAGGTGGCGCCACGCCGATACAGGAACACGCTGAAATCGGGCTTCAGCTTGAGCGCCTGGTCGTGATCCTGGATCGCCCGGTCGAACTGGCCTTGGGCCGCGTAAGCATCGCCGCGTTCCGAAAAATGCACGGCCGATTTTGGATCCAGCTTGATGGCGTGCCCGTAGTCCTGAATAGCCAGATCGAACTGGCGGTCGGCTTTGTAGCTATTGGCCCGGTTGGTGAAAAACGAACCCGATTTTGGATCCAGCTTGATCGCCTGGCTGAAATCGCTGATGGCGAGATCGTATTGTTTCTTGTTGTGATAGGCGAAGCCGCGCCGATTATAGGCACCGGCAAATTTCGGATCGATCGTGATGACCTGGTCAAAATCTTGAATGGCAAGGTCGTAGCGGCCATTGGCGAGATAGGCGGAGCCGCGATTGTCGAGCGCTCTCACGAGGTCTTTGTTCGACAGCCGGCCGGACTGAATTTTGGCGGTGCAGGCTTTGACATTCGGTTCGAAATCCGCCGAGATATCTCCCGTGCATTCCTGCGCTTGCGCCAATACCTGTATTGGAAAACCCGCGACGAGCAGCGCGATCGCAAACATCGCCGGCTTTACGACCGCATTCATTGTCACGCTCTGTGATCCGATTTTCGCTGTCTGTGCGCAGTCTGATGCCGCTAGTCGACCGCCAGCCTCGCGATCGCGTTCTTGTAGTATCGCGCCACGGCTTCACGGACGTTCGGCAGATTGTTGCAACGGGTCGCGGTGCGGTACCGGATGTTCTCGCCGTTGATCTGAACATTCGCGAGGAATTTGCCGTTCTCGGCGAAGCCGCTCACGGCGAGGTCGGGGTCGAGGCCTGGCGGCTCGACGCGGTCCAGGCGATAGAGTTCGACCTTTCCGATACTGCCGTAACTCGCCGCCCGGATGAAGGTCGGATTGTACTTCATGATGGTGCCGGAATCGACGAAGGCCCGGAAGACCTGCTTGCCGTCGGTCCAGAACACGGCGCTGGTGTTGCCCCAGAACCGATCCTGCAGCCGCTGGCTTGAGGCCTGGGTGCTGGCAAAGCCTTTCACGGCGTCGACCTGCACCGGATTGAGGGTGCAATCCTGCCCGAGCGTATAGAAGCCCATGAACTTGGTGAGCTTGCCCTGTGAATTGCCAATTTGATTCAGGATCGCCGAATAGGTGGTCTCGAGGGTTTTGTATTTCTGCTTCGCTTCACGGGATTTTTCCGACAGGAGATTCTTGCCGAGCACGAAGCGGGGCTTTCCGTCGGCATAGTCGACCTGATACCAGCGCTCTTCCGAAGCGGAGCTGTTTTTGGTGCGGCCCGTGACCTTGACGCGCTGATCCTCGGACAGTTTTGCGGCCACCGGCGAGTCTTCGCCCGCGCTCTCGTGCACGGCGGTGCCGGAATTGCGGGCGTAGTAGACCGAGTTGGCCGAGTCGACCGGCTCGATATTGCTCGCGACCATCGCGGGCGTGGCGGGGAGATCTCTGGCAAACAGCGGGATCATCACGGTGGTGGCGCCGCCGTCGTTGTAGAGGCTCCCTTCGAACTCCGAGTCGATTTGAAACTCGATGTCGTTCGATTTGTTGACCTTGAGCCCGATCTTCTGATTGCCGAACAGGTCGCGCAGATAGCGCTCGGCTTTCGGGGTATCGGTCTTGCCGTCGGTGGATGCCGCCTCGGGGGGAATGTTGAGCGTGACGGTGAAATCGTCATCATCGCGTTCCAGTTTGCCGACCGGCTTGTCGGCCACCAGGATGTCGGCGACCTTGTCATCCTTGACGACGATGCGGAGTTGGCTGCTGCCAAGCAGTTTTCGCAGATAGGTTTCGACCTGCGGCGCATCCTTGGCGATCGGATCCGTAGCGGCGGCAAGCGCCGCGCCGGCAAGAGCCACCAGCATGAGGATTGGCAGCGCGAGTCTCCGCACCGGGAGCACGGCGTTGATCGCGTTTGATATCATGGGTGGCTTCCTTGACGAGACGAGGACGGAATGGCGGCGCGCAACTCTAGCTTTCTGCCTGGCTCAATGCGAGTTCGACCTTCGGCGGGGCTAGATTCTCAAGCTCATTGCCACAGCCCGTCGAGCACCGGCATGCTGACCAATGCCACGGCCGCGATCACCACGTAGGCGACCCAGCGGTAAGTCTTGGCCGAGGCGACGTGAAACAGCCGCGTGCCGATCCAGGTGGCGAAGACCTGAATCGGGCCGGTCATCAACGCGAGCGCGATGACCTCCGCCGTGATGATCTCGCGTGCGGCATAGGTCCAGAACAGGCCGAGCGAGAGCAGCGTGAAATAACCGATGAAATTCGCGCGCACCGTCACGACATCGGCGGCGCTGCCGAGCCAGTACAGGATCACCGGCGGCCCGGCGATCTGCATCGATGAGCCGAGCAGGCCGGACAGCGCCCCGACCGCAAGCGACACGATCAGCACCGGCCGGCCGGGATAGCGCCAGCCCGATGCCAGGATCGCGACGACCGCAAGCACGATGGCGCTGATCGCCCAGCGCAGCGCGACCGGATCCGAATATTTCAGGATGATCGCGCCAAATTGTCCCGCGACCACGGCCGCAGCCGCCATCGGCCAGACCTCGCGCCAGCGCGTTTGCCGCCAGATGCCGGGGACCAGCATCGCGTCGACCGCCAGATCGATCAGCACGAACGCGCCGGCGGCAAATTGCGGCCCGTAAAGCGCGCTCATGATCGGAATGAACACCAGCGCCGAGCCGAAACCCGAAAAGCCGCGTACGATCCCGGCCAGGATCGCGCAGGCGATCGCGAACGGGAAACGGTGGTCGGTCACGACCGCGGCGAACGAAATGTCGGCGAGGAACTCTGGCAAGCGGCGATTCCCGGTATGGCCGCCGTCCCTTAACAGGTCGAAATCCCTCGGGCGACGCGAGCCTAGGCGGAACAGGGTTGCAGAGTTACACCGTGGGGATCATGGCCCGCCCGATTCGCATTCTCGGTATCGATCCGGGGCTCCGCCGCACCGGCTGGGGCCTGATCGAGGTCGAGGGCAATCGTCTGAGTTTCCTGGCCTGCGGCTCGGTCGCGACCCAGGATGGCGCCGCGCTGGCGCTGCGGCTGGTTACGATCCATGACGGGCTGCGCAAGGTGCTCGACGAACATGCGCCCGACGAGGCGGCGGTGGAGAATACCTTCGTCAACAAAGATGCGGCAGCGACACTCAAGCTCGGGCAGGCGCGCGGCATCGCGATGCTGGTGCCGGCGATCTACGGGCTGTCGGTCGCGGAATACGCGCCGAACCTGGTGAAGAAAACGCTGGTCGGCGCCGGCCACGCGGAGAAGGCGCAGATCCGCATGATGCTCGGCGTGCTGCTGCCGAAGGCGACGCCGCAGACCCACGACGCCGCCGACGCACTGGCGATCGCGATCACGCATGCGCATCACCGCACCAGCATGCTTCTGAGGGTGGCCGCGCGATGATCGGCAAGCTCAAGGGCATCATCGACAGTTACGGCGACGACTACATCATTCTCGACGTCGGCGGCGTCGGCTATCAGGTGCATTGCTCGGCTCGCACGTTGCAGTCGCTGCCGGCGCAGGGCGCGCCGGCGGCGCTCGCGATCGAAACCTATGTGCGCGAAGACCAGATCAAGCTGTTCGGCTTCGAGAACGACATCGAGCGCGAGTGGTTCAAATTGCTCCAGACCGTGCAGGGCGTCGGCGCCAAGGTCGCGCTCGCGGTGCTCTCGACCCACAAGCCGGCCGATCTCGCGACCGCGGTTGCGATGCGCGACAAGGCAATGGTGGCGCGCGCCCCCGGCGTCGGGCCGAAGGTCGCGGAACGCATCGTCACCGAATTGAAGGACAAGGCGCCGGCCTATGCCGATCTCGATCCGGCGGTGGTGCATCTTGCCGGCAGCGTCGACGACCGGCGCGCGCCGCGGCCGGTGTCGGACGCGGTGTCGGCTTTGGTCAATCTCGGCTATGGCCAGCCGCAGGCGGCCGCGGCCATCGCTGCGGCATCGCGAACCGCAGGGGAGGGCGCGGAGACGGCGCAGCTCATCAAGCTTGGGCTGAAGGAACTGGCGCGATGATGGTGTCCGCGGCAGCCGATGCTTCGCCGACGTCGCCACTCCGGCTCCGTCGGGCGGCGCTGATCATTGTCTTGGCCGCAATTGTCGGACCGTTGATCGGCGGCGTCGCGGTGTTCCTGGTCATGGCCTCGATGACCGCCTATCTGTTCCTGTTCGAGCCACTCGCACCGGCCAGCCTTGCCGATCTCGGCCGCGCCCTGGCGGAGATGTTCGTGACCATTCTCGGTGCGGCATACCTGACCGGTGGTGGTATTGCCGCGATCGCCGGCATTCTGCTGGGGCTGTGGTCGCTGTGGCGGCCGTTGTCATTTGTCGCAGTGATCGCCGCGGCGCTGCTGGCCAATCCGATTTTCTACGGCTTGTTCGAACGCGAGGTGTTCACGTCCGAGTCGAGCATGCCTCTGAATGGCGTCGTCGTCACCATCGTCTTCTCTCTCTTTGCCGCATCCGTCGGATGGCTGGTGATGCGGCGCGGGGTGGCGCGGTGAGCACGCCACCCCGCATCGTCACGCCGGAGCGCATTGAAGACGACGCGGACACGTCGCTGCGGCCGCAGCGGCTGTCCGAATTCATCGGCCAGCAGCAGGCGCGCGCCAATCTCTCGATCTTCATCGAGGCCGCGAAGACGCGCAATGAACCGCTCGATCATGTGTTGTTCGTCGGCCCGCCGGGTTTGGGCAAGACCACGCTGGCGCAGATCGTGTCGCGCGAGCTCGGCGTCAATTTCCGCGCCACCTCGGGCCCGGTGATCGCCAAGGCCGGCGATCTCGCGGCGCTGCTCACCAATCTCGAAGAACGCGACGTGCTGTTCATCGACGAGATTCACCGGCTTAATCCGGCGGTGGAGGAAATCCTCTATCCCGCGATGGAAGACTTCCAGCTCGATCTGATCATCGGCGAGGGACCGGCCGCACGTTCGGTGAAGATCGACCTCGCGAAGTTCACTTTGGTCGGCGCGACCACCCGCGCCGGACTGCTCACCAATCCGCTGCGCGACCGTTTCGGCATTCCGATCCGGCTGAATTTTTACACCGTCGAAGAACTCGAGCTGATCGTGAATCGTGGCGCGCGCGTCTTCGGCATCGGCATGACCGCCGATGGCGCGAACGAGATCGCGCGCCGCGCGCGCGGTACGCCGCGCATTGCCGGGCGGCTGCTGCGCCGCGTACGGGATTTTGCGCTGGTGGCAAAGGCGGACAAGATCGACCGCGCGGTGGCCGACGATGCCTTGCTGCGCCTGGAAGTCGATGCCGCCGGCCTCGACGCGATGGACCGGCGCTACCTCAACACCGTGGCGCTGAATTACGGCGGCGGTCCGGTCGGGGTCGAGACCATCGCCGCCGCGCTCTCCGAGCCGCGCGACGCGATCGAGGAGATCATCGAGCCGTTTCTGATCCAGCAGGGCTTCGTGCAGCGGACGCCGCGCGGCCGCCTGCTCACCGGCCATGCCTTTCGTCACCTCGGGCTGGCCGAGCCGTCGCGCGACCCGTCACAATTTGGACTATTCGGGCAGGAAGATGCGTGACTGCATCGCGACGTCGCGCGATTCCTGCATCGGGGTGAGGGATTGGTAACGACCGCCACGGCCTATTCCGCCGCATGATCTCCCGCCGCCGGTTTCTCACCTGGCTCGCAGCGCTCGGCGTGGCTGGTATCGCCACGGCGAGCTACGCGTTCGCGATCGAGCCGCTGCTGCGGCTGCGGGTCACCCGCTACCAGGTCACGCCGCCCCGCTGGCCCCGTGGCTTCCGGCTGACCATTGCCGCGATTGCGGACGTCCATGCCTGTCGTCCGTGGATGAGCCCTGAGCGGATCCGCGGCATCGTCGAACAGACCAACCGCCTGAATGCCGACGTGATCGTGCTGCTCGGTGACTATGTCGGCGCTCAGTCGAAGTGGATCTCCGATGAAGTGCCGGCTGCCGAATGGGCCAAGGAGCTTGCGGGACTCAAGGCGCCGCTCGGCGTTCACGCGATCCTCGGCAATCATGAATTCTGGAATGATCCGGCCATGCAAAGCACCGGCACAGGCGTGCCGGTCGGTCGCCGCGCGTTGGAGGATGTCCAAATTCCGGTCTACGAAAATGACGTGATCCGCCTCACCAAGGATGGCACGCCGTTCTGGCTCGCGGGGCTCGGCGATCAGCTTGCGTTTCTGCCACGGCTGCGCCGCGCGCGCCGTCGCGATGTCCGAATGGGGGTCGACGATCTCGACGGCACGCTCGCCAAAATCACCGACGATGCGCCGGTGATCCTGCTGGCGCACGAGCCGGATATCATCGTGCGTGTCCCGGAGCGGGTGTCGCTGGTGCTCAGCGGCCATACCCATGGCGGCCAGGTGCGCCTGTTCGGCTGGTCGCCGGTGGTGCCGTCGGACTATGGAAACAAATATGCCTATGGGCATGTGAGCGAGGCCTGCGACCTGATCGTCTCAGGCGGCCTTGGATGCAGCATCGCCCCGCTGCGCTTCGGCGTGCCGCCCGAGATCGTGTTCGTGACGATTGGATCGTAGAATCGACAGATCGCGGGTGTCTCGTAGCGTTTTCGAGCGAAGTGGATGCCGGTTCGCGTGAAGAAAACGCGTCAAAACAAGAACTAGAGCCCCGGCTTTGATTCCATCAAAGCCGGAAAGGCTCTAAACCCGGCATCCACCAAAGCTTCGGATTATCGATGGACGCCATGCAATCGATCGACGGCGAAATTCGCGATGGCCGCCACCTGATGACGCTGCGCGTCTATTACGAAGACACGGATTTTACCGGCATCGTCTATCACGCGAATTATCTGCGCTTCATGGAACGCGGCCGCACCAATTACCTGCGTCTGCTGGGTGCGGACCAGCGCGCGTTGTTCGCCGAGGCGCAAGCGGAGGCGCCCGGCTTTTCATTCGTCGTGCGCGCGATGCAGATCGACTATCTCAAGCCGGCGCGCATGGATGACGTGCTGCGCATCGAGACCCTGCCGCATGAGGTGAAGGGGGCGTCGATCACGCTGCATCAGCGTGTCATGCGCGACGAAGACCTGCTGGTGGAGGCGAAGGTGCGCGTCGCCTTCGTGGCGGACGGCCGCGCGCGGCCGATTCCGAAATCATTGCGCCTGGCGATGCTGGCGGATCAGCACAGATCGGCGTGAGGTTCGGCGTCACGACGGCATTCCGGTTCGGGATCAGACGGGTGTCGACGACTCGCGTCGTGCCATGTTAACGCTCCTTACATGAGCTGGTCCAAGGATGGCCGAGGCGGGCCGCGCGGCTATCATCACGGCAACCTGAAGGAAGCGCTGGTCCGCGCCGCCGTGGAACTGATTGCCCAGAAAGGCCCGGCGGGGTTCACCTTTGCCGATGCGGCGCGCTGGGCCGGCGTCAGCGCCGCGGCGCCTTACCGCCACTTTCGCGACCGCGACGAACTGATCGCCGACGTCGCGTTGCGCGGCTTCGTGATGTTCGAAGCCGCGCTGGCCAAGGCATGGGACGAGGGCCGGCCCGATCCCGGTGTTGCCTTCGAACGGCTGGGACGCGCCTACCTCGACTTCGCGCGTACCGAAGGGCCGTATTATTCGGCGATGTTCGAGGCTGCGATTCCGCTCGATGCGAATCCCGGCTTGCGGGAAGCCGGCGATCGCGCCTTCGGCGTGCTGCGTGGCGCCGCGGAACGCTTGGTGTCGTTGATGCCGACCGGGCAGCGTCCGCCGGCCATGATGGTCGCTTTGCACATCTGGTCGATGGCGCATGGGGTGGCGTCGCTGTTCGGCCGCAGCGATGGCGGCCGACGGGCGTTGCCGATGCCTGCCGAGGATCTGCTGGAAGCGGGCGTGCTGGTTTATTTGCAGGGATTGGGACTGGTGCGCCCCCACAAGGCGAAGGACGAACCGCCGCCAGGGCCGTGGTCTCCCGGCGGAGCAAAACCGCCCGGCTCGGTGCCTCCGGCGGGATCGCGCCGAACTTCTTGAGCGGCGTCTCTTGACAAGCGGCAGAGGTCGATTTAGCTATGTGAATGTTATTTACATTCACACGCGCGAGGCAGACATGTCTACCAGTGAATACACCGCCGACTACAGGCACGGCTGGGCGCCTTTCGGGCGGCCATTTGCGATCATCGTCACGATCCTGGCGTTCATCGCCTGGTGGCCGCTCGGCCTCGCCACCCTGTTCTTCATGATCTGGAGTAGAAAAATGGGTTGCGGATACGGCTATCGCGGCCATGACGGCCGCTGGGAACGCAAGCTCGAAGGCTTGCAGATGAAAATGGACCGCGTACGCGAGCGCATGGGCGGCGGTCCAGGCGGTTCTGGCTGGGGCGGCGGTTCGTCCAGCAGCGGAAATCGCGCGTTTGACGAATACCGCACCGATGCGATCAAGCGGCTTGAGGACGAGCAGAAGGAATTCCGCGACTTCCTCGATCGGCTGCGTTTCGCCAAGGATCGCGCCGAGTTCGATCAGTTCATGAACGAACGCCGCAACCGCGGCCCCGAGACCGGAGCTCCGCAGCACGCCTGAGTCAAAATATCGCAGGTGTGATTTCGGGCCGTTCGCCTCCCCAGGCGGGCGGCCCGATGACGTTGACAAGTTCGTTGCCGAATTTTCGCCTAGGGCTGCCGCATGAACAGTGGGGATGACTGAGTTCGAGGTTAGATTTTATTCCATTGTTATGATTATATCCCCTCATCCTGCTCGTGAGGGGGCGTCTTCTAGAGACGGTCCTGAAGGCGGAGCAGGGTGCGGTGCCTGCGGCCGTGGCTCGTAACCACGCACTCGGGCGACCCCGGGACTCCGCCCTGCGGGCATTACGACCCGCACGCGAGGAGCTCGCTGTACGAGGATCGGCACGGTGCCGGTTCTTGCAAGCGCGGCCCGGGTCGACAAATCCGCAAGTGGAGCGCCGAGAGGCGGGCGCGTCGATCGTAAGACGCGCGCTGTGCCTCGCAGGCATAGCTCCCGACATTGCGCCTCCCGGCGCTCCGCTCCCCCTCGTTGTGTTGGAGGGGGACACGGCAAAGCTCGGGCGCCCGCGCCGCGAGACCAATCATGCTGTCCGGAGAGGTATGATGACCGAATCCCACGAATCGGCGGCACTACGCCTCGCATCATTGTCGCAGCGGCCTCGGCCCAATACCTTGATAACCCCCTGTTAACCACAATCGGCGCTGGTTAGGCCGGGAAAACACGGTCCGGAGCGCCCTCATTTGACCATTTTCGCCGACGATTGCGGTGCAGCCGCGGACGGGCGGCGAAAGTCCCTCTGATGATTGGGTTTGGTGAGCGGATATCGCGATATCCGTCGCCGCCCGCGCGCCCGGCGAGCGAAAGGACCTGCTGAATGAATCCCGCCGACATAGCCCAATCGGTTTTGCTGGCCGCGTCGTCCGACGTGTCGCTGTTCGCCCTGTTCCTGCAGGCGGGTTGGATCGTCAAGGCCGTCATGCTCGGCTTGGTGGTCTGCTCGGTCTGGGTCTGGGCGATCGCGGTCGACAAGATCATCCTCTACAGCCGCACCAAGAAGGCGATGGACCGTTTCGAGCAGGCCTTCTGGTCGGGGCAGTCGCTTGAGGAACTCTATCGTTCGCTGTCGTCGCGGCCGACCCATTCGATGGCCGCCCTGTTCGTCGCCGCGATGCGCGAATGGAAACGCAGCTTCGAGGGCCAGACCCGTTCCTTCGCCGGCCTTCAGATGCGCATCGAGAAGGTGATGGACGTCACGATTGCCCGCGAGATCGAGCGGCTGGAGCGGCGGCTGCTGGTGCTGGCGACGGTCGGCTCGGCGGGTCCCTTCGTCGGGTTGTTCGGCACGGTCTGGGGAATTATGACGGCATTTCAATCGATTGCGGCGTCCAAGAACACGTCGCTCGCGGTCGTCGCGCCCGGCATTGCCGAGGCGCTGTTCGCGACCGCAATTGGCCTGATTGCTGCCATCCCGGCGACCATTTTCTATAACAAGTTCACATCCGAGGTGAACAAGCAGGCCCAGCGCCTGGAGGGCTTCGCCGACGAATTCGCCGCGATCCTGTCGCGGCAGATCGACGAACGGGCATAGGGCACCTGATGGGGATGAGCGGGACAGCAGGATCCGGCGGATCGGGCAGGCGCCGTCACCGGCGTCGCGCGGTGATGGCCGAGATCAACGTGACGCCGATGGTCGACGTCATGCTGGTGCTGCTGATCATCTTCATGGTGTCGGCGCCGCTGCTCACGGTCGGGGTGCCGATCGACCTGCCGCAGACCCAGGCGCGCAGCCTGGATCAGGACAAGGAGCCGCTGGCGCTATCGGTCCAGGCGGACGGCAAGGTGTTTTTGCAGAACGCGGAAGTGCCGCTTGAGGAACTGGTGGCTAAACTCAAGGCCATCACCGATGCCCGCGGCGGGTCTGACGAGCGCATCTATGTGCGCGGCGACCGCAAGACCGATTACGGCACGGTGATGCGGGTCATGGGACGGCTCTCCAGCGCAGGATTTCGCCGGGTTGCGCTGGTGACCGAGGTGGAGCAAGGCTCTTAATTGCGGGGACTTTTTCTCAGAATCGGTCGATGGCGTGAGATGAAGGCTGGAGTCGCCATATCTCTTGCGGGGCACGCCGCGCTCCTCATCTGGAGCGTGTGGTCGTTCGCCGTGAAGCCGCTCGAGGCGAAGTCGGTCGAGTCGGTTCCGGTCGACGTCATCTCGGAAAAGGACTTCTCGCAGATCACCGCAGGCCAGAAGAACGCGAAGCCGGCCGAGACGCCGCCGAAGCCGCTGGTCGAGAAGGTCGCCGAGAAGAACAAGGTCGAAGACCCCGCGCCGAAGCCGACCGAGAAGAAGGAAGTCGTCGCGGCCCAGGAAGCGCCGACGCCGCCTCCGCAGCCGAAGCAGGACGCGAAGCCCGATCCGAAGCCGGAGAAGAAAGAGCCGGACCAGATCGCGGAAGCGCTGAAGAAGGAAAAGGCCAAGCCGCAGCCGGTGGAGAAGAAGCAGCCGATCCCGGTGCCGCCGAAATTCGATCCGATGAAGATCGCCGCGCTGCTCAACAAGCAGGAGCCGAAGCGGGTCGCCGCAGCCGGCGATCAGGTCAACCACAACGTTTCCCTCGGCCTGTCGAGCGGCACCGCTTCGACGCTCTCGCAAAGCGAGCTCGACGCGCTACGCGCGCGGCTGGCGCAATTATGGAATCCGCCGGCCGGCGCCAAAAATCCGGAGCAGCTGGTGGTCCTCGTGCGCATCCAGCTCACGCGTGACGGCAAGCTCGCGGCGCCGCCGGTGGTGCTGACCAGCGGCACTAATCCACTCTTCGTCGCGGCACGCGATAGCGCGATCCGCGCGATCTTCCGCGGCCAGCCCTATGACATGCTGCGGCAGGAAACCTACGAGACCTGGAAGGACGTCGAGGTCACGTTCGACCCGCGTCAGATGTTCGGTGGTTGATGTCAGCTCCCTTTTTGATCATGCAACGCGATTGATTCCATGAACGACATGATGAACCGAACCCCCTCTGGCTTTGACCTGTCGCGGCGGCGGCTGATGCTGGGTGCCGGCGCCGGTGCACTCGCCGGGCTGTCGCCACGCGCCGCGCATGCGGTGCTCAAGCTCGACGTCACCCAGGGCAACATCCAGCCGATGACCATCGCGCTGCCGGATTTCGTCGGCGTCGGTCTCCAGGATCCGGAGACCGCGCGCGCCATCACGCAGATCATCACCGGCAATCTGAAGCGTTGCGGATTGTTCGCGCCGATCGATCAGCAGGCCTATCTTGAAAAGATCACCTCGATCGACGGCCAGCCGCGCTTCCCGGACTGGCAGACCATCAACGCGCAGGCGCTGGTCACCGGGCGGATATCGCGCCAGCCTGACGGCCGGCTCAAGGCCGAATTCCGGCTATGGGACGTGTTCGCGCGCGAGCAACTCACCGGCCAGCAATATTTCACGACCACCGAGAACTGGCGCCGTATCGGCCACATCATTTCCGATGCGATCTATGAGCGGATCACCGGCGAGAAGGGTTATTTCGACAGCCGCGTCGTGTTCGTCGACGAGAGCGGCCCGAAGGACCGCCGCGTCAAGAAACTCGCGATCATGGATCAGGACGGCGCAGCGGTGAAGTATCTCACGCGCGGCGAAGAGCTGGTGCTGACGCCGCGCTTCTCGCCGACGACGCAGGACATCACCTATATGTCTTACGGGCAGGGCGAGCCGCGCGTGTTCCTGATGAATATCGAAACCGGCCAGCGTGAGACCGTGGGCAATTTCCCGCGCATGACATTCTCGCCGCGGTTCTCGAATGACGGTCAGCGCGTGATCTTGAGCATGAGCCTGCAGGAGGGCGGCAGTACCAATATCTTCGTGATGGACCTGCGTTCGAAGGCCACGACGCGGCTCACCGACACCGCGGCGGCGATCGATACGGCGCCCTGTTACGCGCCCGACGGCACGCGCATCTGCTTCGAATCCGATCGCGGCGGCCAGCAGCAGATTTACGTCATGGCCGCGACCGGCGGTCCTGCGCAGCGGATCAGTTTCGGCCAGGGCAAATATTCGACGCCGGTCTGGTCGCCGCGCGGCGACTACATTGCCTTCACGCGCGAGACACAGGGGCAGTTCTCCATCGGCATCATGAAGCCGGATGGTTCGGGCGAGCGCATCCTGACCTCCGGCTTTCACAATGAAGGGCCGACGTTCTCGCCGAACGGCCGGGTGCTGATGTTCTTCCGCGAGCCCGCCGGCTCGCCCGGCGCGCAATTATTCAGCGTCGACATCACCGGCCGCAACGAGCAGCGCATCCCGACGCCGAGTTTTGCGTCCGACCCGGCCTGGTCGCCGCTGCTGTCGTAACGGCGACACGCGCCCGCCGACGGTCGTGCTTTTGCCGCCTTCACGCCGCATTAACCATACCAAATGGTTTGCGCCGTTGAATCGCGTTCGAATGACCTCAGCAACGCCTCGTCAAGGTTGACAGAACCTTCGATTAACGAAGCGCCTGTAGACCGGGAGCATGTCCGGAAACGGGTACAGAATGGAGTCACCGGAATGACGAGTGTGATGCGTATTATCCGTGGTGTGAAACTGGCCGCCGCATTGTCGGTGGTGCTGGCGCTTGGCGCTTGCGCCAGCAATCCCGCGGATCAAGCCGGCGGCCCGGGCGGGCCGGGCATGGCCGGCGCGGCGACGCCCGGAAGCCAGCAGGATTTCGTGGTCAATGTCGGCGACCGCGTGTTCTTCGAAAGCGATTCGACCCAGCTCACCCCGCAATCGGTGGCGACGCTCGACAAGCAGTCGCAGTGGCTGTCGAATTATCCGCAATACAGCTTCACCATCGAAGGTCATGCGGACGAGCGCGGCACGCGCGAATACAACATCGCGTTGGGCGCGCGCCGTTCGCAGACGGTGCGGGACTATCTCGCGTCGCGCGGCATCCAGCCACAACGCATGCGGACGATCTCCTACGGCAAGGAACGCCCGGTCGCGGTGTGCAACGACATTTCATGCTGGTCGCAGAATCGTCGCGCCGTGACGGTTCTCAACGCGAGTTCGTGAGCGCTTCGAGAACGACGAATCAGGGCGGCGCCGATTGCGCCGCCCGACATATTTTGGTCGCACTGGCACCGGTAAAATCATGCAACCGGCAAACATCATGCGATCCCCAATGACCCTGTTGTCCTTCAAAACGGCGGCCTGTGCCGCCGCGCTCATCTGCTCGGTCACCGTCGCGTCGGCGCAGATGGCCGGCTCCGATCTGGTGGTGCGTCTCGACCGGATCGAGAACCAGATGCGGCAGCTCACCGGCCTCGTCGAGCAACTGCAATTCCGTAACCAGCAGCTCGAGCAGCAGATCAAGAAGCAGCAGGACGACAACGAATACCGCTTTCAGGAATTGAGCAGCAGCCGTGGCGCTGCTCCTGCCGCGCCGGGCCGCGCGCCCGCGGCTCCGCAACAGGGTCGTGCACCCGCGGCGCAGGCGACACCAGCCGCGCCGGCCGCGACTCCCGGTCGTCGCGGTGACGCATTCGATCCGGCGCAAAATCCGGCTGCACCAGGTGTTCCGCGCACGCTCGGCGGTGGACCGGGTGCCGCGCCGCTGCCGCCTGAACAGGATTCCGCTGCCGTGGTGTCAGACGAGCCGGTCGGCGTGCCGGGTGGACGCACCTCCGGCGCGCCGCTCGATCTTTCCACGCTCGCCGGCAACGCGTCGCGTGATCCGGCGCTGGTGCCCCAGGTGCGGACCGACGCGCAAGGGTCGCGCGATCCGGGCCGCACCCAGGTCGCGACGCTGCCGCCGACGCAATCGCCGCGCGACGAATATGACCTCGGCTATGGCTATGTGCTGCGCAAGGATTACGCGCTCGGCGAGCAGACGCTACGTAGCTTCCTCAAGAAATATC
>CANKHJ010000007.1 GCA_947481635.1 Bradyrhizobiaceae bacterium | reverse complement strand
GAGAGCAGCTTATCGAACATGAGATAGGCGACCAGCCCAAGCGCGAAGCCGAGCGCAATATCGGTTGCGACAGCGCGGCGATCGAACGCGGCCGATGTCGCGGTAAACAGGATTGTCACCGCGATGATGAAGCCGCCGCCGAGGCCGATGACGGCGATCAGCGCCAAGAGTCCGCCGAGGATGAGGAGAATCGCGCGCGGGTCATAGTCATCGCGCGCCGGCAGGTCGCCGCGCCAGGCCGCGATGGCATTGCCGAGGCCGAGCAAAGCGAGGCCAGCCGCCATCACGAACGGCACGACCTTCGGCCCCATGCCGTAGGTGGAAGAGATCTGGAGGCGCGAGGAATCGATCGCGATAATCGCGGCGATCAACAGCAGTCCGGCGGCGATAGCGAGACCTGCGACGTCGGGCTTCCGCGTCGTGAATTGTGCGTCCACATCGCCTCCCGACCGCTGCTCGGTCGACCGCTCCGCAAACGGAGCAGTGCAGAAAACTATTTCACCAGTCCCGCCGACTTCATCACGGCCGCGACGCGGACTTGCTCATCCTTGAGGAACGCGGCGAACGGCTCGCCTGGAAGATACGCATCGTCCCAGCCCTTCTGCTTAAGCTGTTCCTTCCATGCCGCCGACTTCACCGTCTTATCGACCGCATCGCTGAGCGCCTTGGTCTGCGCCGGCGACAGGCCGGGGGGCGCGACGATCGAACGCCAGTTGGTGATGACGAGGTCGATGCCCTGTTCCTTGAAGGTCGGCACGTCGATTCCAGGCAGGCGTTGCTGCGACGTCACGCCGATCGCGCGCATCCGGCCGGATTTGATCTGTCCCTCATATTCGCCGAAGCCGGAAATCCCCGCCGTCACCTTGCCGCCGAGGATCGCGGCCAGCGACTCGCCGCCGCCGGAGAACGGCACGTAGTTCACCTTCGATGCATCCGCGCCGGCCTGGGCAGCGAATAGCGCGGCGGTGATGTGATCGACGCCGCCGGCCGAACCGCCGGCCCAGGTGATCTTGCTGACATCGGCTTTCACCGCGGCGGCGAGATCCTGGGCTGTCTTGATCGGCGAGTTGGCCGGCACGACGATCACCTGCGTCTCCTCGGTGATGCGCGCGATCGGCGTCACCTGCTCGAGTGTCACCGGCGACTTCGCGAGGATCAGCGCGCCGACCATGACGAAACCATTGACCATCAGCTGATTGCCGTCGCCCTTGCCGGCATTGACGAATTGCGCAAGGCCGACGGCGCCGCCCGCGCCGGGGATGTTGACCACCTGGACGCTCTTCGCTGCGCCTGCGGCAACCATCGCCTGCTGCAGCGCGCGCGCGGTCTGGTCCCAGCCACCGCCGGGTGCCGCGGGCGCGATGAGCTTGAGCTCCTGCGCATGCGCTGCCGAAGCGCCGAGAGCGCAGGCGATGATGGCGGCGAACAACGGCCGGACGAGGGTGAAAGACATGTTTCGCTCCCTGAAGGCGCGCCGCGCGATCATGGGCGCGGCTGCGACATTCTGACCATATTATTCAAATGTAACAGGGAGAGCCAGCGTCACCCGGCGAAACCATCGTTGTCCAGGAAGGCTTGTTCCTCAGGCGTGGTCGTACGGCCGAGCACCGGATTGCGGTGCGGGAAGCGGCCGAACTTCGCGATGATGTCGCGGTGGATTTCGGCGAACTTGAGGGCGTCGGGATTTCCGAGCGGCCGGTAAAGCGCAACGCAACGCTCCTGGTCTGCCAGCGATTCCGAATGCATCAACGGGAGATAGAGGAAGCCGCATTCGCCGCGCGGCACCTGCGTGTCGAAGCCGCGCGCCATTGCGCGTTCCGCGACGTCGCGCGCCTGCGGATCGGCGTCCCAAGCGCGCCGCGACTGGCGGAACATGTTGCGCGGGAACTGGTCGAGCACGATGGTCAACGCGAGCGCGCCCTCCGGCGTCGCTTCCCACGCGCCGAGCTTGCCGGCTGCCGCGGCCTCATAGGTCGGCAGGAAGCGCGCTGTGATCTCGGCGTCGAAGTCAGCGTTCTTGGTGAACCACTTCTCACGCCCCGCTTCGCGCCAGAAGGTCAGCACGTCGTCCGGCTGAACGACGTTCAAAAGATGCGACGCGTCGTTCATGCGGCTTTGGCCTGTTGCGGTTCGTCGCGCAGCGCGCGGCGCAGGATCTTGCCGACATTGGTCTTCGGCAGGTCGGTACGGAATTCGATGCTCTTCGGCACTTTATAGGCAGCAAGCTGCTTGTGGCAGAATTCAAGCAGGATTTCCTTGGTCAGCATCGGGTCTTTTTTCACCACGAACAGCTTCACCGCTTCACCGCTGCGCGGATCGGGCACGCCGACCACGGCGCATTCGAGCACGCCGGGATGGCCCGAGACCACCGCCTCGACTTCGCTCGGGTAGACGTTGAAGCCCGACACCAGCACCATGTCCTTCTTGCGATCCACGATGGTGACCTGGCCCTTCTCGTCCATCACACCGATGTCGCCGGTTCGGAAGAAACCGTCCGGCGTCATCACCTTCGCGGTCTCATCCGGCCGGTTCCAATAGCCGGCCATCACCTGCGGCCCGCGCGCACAGATCTCGCCCGGTTGACCAAGCGGCACTTCGTTATTGGCATCGTCGCGGATCGCGATCTCGGTCGAGGGGAACGGGAATCCAATCGTGCCGGAGAATTCGGTGATGTCGCCGCGATTGCCGGTGAGGCCGGGCGAGGTCTCCGATAGGCCATAGGCTTCGCAGATCAGGATGCCTGTGGCCTTGAGCCATGCATCGGCCGTCGCCTTCTGCACCGCCATGCCGCCGCCGACGCAGGATTTGAGCATGCTCCAGTCGATCTTGCCGAAGTCCGGATGATGCAGCAGCGCGTTGAACAGCGTGTTCACCGCCGGGAAGCAGTTCACCTTGTATTTCTGCAATTCCTTGACGAAGCCTGGAATGTCGCGCGGGTTCGGGATCAGCAGGCACACCGCGCCGCTATGGGTGCCAACCAGGAAACACGCGGTCAGCGCGAAGATATGATAGAGCGGCAGCGCGGTGACGATGGTGAGCTGCTCGACCGCCGGCCCACGCGCCAGGATCGGCTGCTGGAAGGCATCGGCCTGCAGCGTGTTGGCCACGACATTACGATGCAGCAGCACCGCGCCTTTCGATACGCCGGTGGTGCCGCCGGTATATTGCAGGAACGCGATGTCGTCCGGGCCGATTTTCGGCTTGTTGAGCGTCAGCTTTCGTCCCGCCGCGAGCGCATCGTTGAACGAGGTGGCGTCCGGCAGCGAGAAGGCCGGCACCATCTTCTTCACCCGGCGCACCACCAAGTTGACGATCGTTCCCTTCAGCAGCCCGAGCATGTCGCCCATGGTTGCGACCACGACGTGCTTCACTGCGGTGGCTGCGATCGCGTCCTGCACGGTCTTGGCGAAATTCTCCAGCACCAGGACCACCTCGGCGCCGGAATCCTTCAACTGAATTTCGAGCTCGCGTGGCGTGTAGAGCGGATTGACGTTCACCACCACATAGCCGGCACGGAGCGCCGCCGCGATCGCGACCGGATTTTGCAGGATGTTCGGCATCATGATCGCGACGCGCGCGCCGGGCTTCAGCCCCTTGCTTTGCAGCCAGGCGCCGAGCGCCTGCGAGGCTTCATCGAGTTCGCGATAGGTGATCGCCTTGTCCATGCAGATGAAGGACTTGCGCTCGCTATACTTCGCGAAGCTCTCTTCCAGCATCGCGACGATCGATGGATATTGCGCGGCGTCGATGTCGGCGGGCACTCCCGGTGGGTAATGCTTGAGCCAGATCCGGTCCATGGCGTCTCCCCTCTGCGTCGCCGTCATGCGCGACGTCGCGATCCATTATGTCAGAGCATCGGGCAAATGCGCCGCTGCTGGCAAGAGGTATGGGGAGACGCGAACCGCGCTCAGCGCGGGGCGGCTTTGGGACGCCGGCGCGGCATCGGCACCGCGTCGGTTGCCGCCACGGCGAGCGCCGGCGGCGGACTTTCGGCGAGCGAAGTGGCGCTGAAGCTGGTCCACGGCATGGCGCCGGCGGCAGCCATGGTCGGACGCTTTGCCGCTTCGGTGCCGGCGGCGATCTGGCCGGGCCGTGCGACCGGCAGGCGCACCGTGCCGCCCGCCGCACCGGCCGAGGCCAGTTGCGTCACGGGCTGGCCCTTCTTGCGTGACGGACCGAGATAGACTTCGACCACCTGGGACGGCGTGCCGCCCGCGGGAGCGATCAGGTCGGCGCCACGCGCGGTCGCGGGCCTGGCGCTCGTGAGCGACAATGCCAGCGGTGTTTCCTGACCCGGATCGCTACCGGCGATCGTCTCGCTCTCACTGTCGTCGTCGGTCTCGGCAGCGGGACGTCGGCGATTCTTGCCGCACATTTCCTCGCGCAGATTGGGCGGCGACGCGTCGACCGTGGCGAGAGCATCGACCGTGCCAAGCGCCGGCGTCAGCCAGCTCAGGGTCGGGCCGTTGAAGCCGCGTTCGAGCAATTGAGCGGCCTTGGCCGCGCGCACCGGCGACGACGGCGCGCCAAGCACGACGGCGATCAGTTGGCGGCCGTCGCGCGTGGCGGTGGCCATGAGATTGAAACCCGACGCGCAGATGAAGCCGGTCTTCATGCCGTCAGCACCTGGATAGCGATCGATCAGTGCGTTGAAATTGCGGGTGGTGCGCTTGCCGAATTTGATCGCGGGCGTGTTCCAGTAGAAATCGTATTCGGGGAATTCCTTGATGATCGCGCGCGCCAGGATCGCGAGATCGCGTGCCGACGACACTTGTCCATCCGCGGGCAGTCCGTTCGGATTGACGTAATGCGTCTGCGTCATGCCGAGGCGCCGCGCGGTGCGGTTCATTTCTTCCGAGAAATTGTCGATCGAGCCGGCGACGCCTTCAGCCAGAACGACCGCCATGTCGTTGGCCGACTTCACCATCATCATCTTGAGGGCGTTATCGACCGTAAGCTGGGTGCCCGGCTTGAAGCCCATCTTGGACGGAGGCTCGGCTGCCGCGGTGGTCGATACGGTCAGCAGCGAGTCGGGAGTGAGGCGCCCTTCCTTCATCGCGCGCAGCGTGACGTAGGTGGTCATCACCTTGGTGATGGAGGCCGGGTACCAGGGGTAGCCGGCGTTTTCCGCGTGCAGCACCTTGCCGGTGCTGGCCTCGATCAGGATTTGTGCTTCAGCGCCGGCACGGGCTTTGGGGGCACCGAGGAGCGACACCACGGCGACGGCTGCGGCCGCGCAGGCGATGCGCAGCATAAATGGCGTCGTCGCGGTCCGGTCGATCAATTCGGGCCTCGCACTTGCAAGCTCAAGGACGGAAAGGCCAGTCCATTTAACCGAATGAGGCTCCCGACGCAAAATCCTTTGCGCGGGTTTTCCCCCTCGGCCAGCTGCCTCGCCCTGTTCATCCTAAAGGAAAGCGTCCAAAATTCGGCGGACGCGGCTAAAATGTCCTGATTGGGAGGCGACCATGACCGGTTGTATCGTGGGCTGGGCCCATACCCCCTTTGGCCGGCTCGACGGCGAGACGGTGGAAAGCCTGATTGTCCGGGTGGCCACCGACGCCCTGGCGGATGCCGGCGTCGCGCCCGCTGATGTCGACGAGATCGTGCTGGGGCACTTCAATGCGGGGTTCTCGGCGCAGGATTTTACCGCTTCGCTGGTGCTGCAGGCCTCGCCCGACCTGCGCTTCAAGCGAGCCACACGGGTTGAGAATGCCTGCGCCACCGGTTCCGCGGCCGTCCACCAGGGGTTGAGGGCGATCGCGGCGCGTTCCGCGCGCATCGTGCTCGCGGTCGGTGTCGAGCAGATGACCACGACGCCCGGCCCCGACATCGGGCGGAACCTGCTCAAGGCGTCCTACGTATGTGAGGAAGCCGACATAGACGGCGGCTTTGCCGGCATCTTCGGCAAGATTGCCGCGCTGTATTTCCAACGTTGGGGCGATCAGTCCGACGCGCTGGCGCGCATCGCGGCCAAGAATCATCGCAACGGTGTCGCCAACCCCTATGCGCAGATCCGCAAGGACCTCGGTTACGACTTTTGTCGAACCGAGAGCGAGAAGAATCCGCGTGTTGCGGGTCCGCTCAAGCGTACCGATTGCTCGCTGGTGTCGGATGGCGCGGCGGCCTTGGTGCTCGCCGATGTCGAAACGGCGCTGCAGCTCGGCAAGGCCGTTGCGTTCCGCGCGGCCGAGCACGTGCAGGATTTTCTGCCGATGAGCCGGCGCGACATCCTGCTATTCGAGGGATGCAGCGAGGCCTGGAAGCGCGCCCACGCCAGCGCAGGAACGTCGCTTGCCGACCTGTCCTTCGTCGAGACCCATGACTGTTTCACGATCGCCGAATTGATCGAGTATGAGGCGATGGGTCTGGTGCCGCAGGGGCAGGGCGCCCGCGCCATCGCGGATGGAATCACCGAGAAAGCCGGCCAATTACCGGTGAATCCGTCGGGTGGCCTCAAGGCCAAAGGCCATCCGATTGGCGCAACCGGCGTGTCGATGCATGCGCTGGCGGCGATGCAACTCACAGGCACCGCGGGTGGAATGCAGGTCCCGAATGCGAAACTTGCAGGCCTGTTCAACATGGGCGGAACCGCAGTTGCGAACTATGTGAGCATACTTGAACGGATCAAGTGATCCGGTACACGCGCAAGTCTCAGCGAGGCCGCGTCAACGGCTTTCCACACCGGCGGTTTTCCCGAATTGCACAATCATCAAAACTCATGACTATGATGACACTCGGTGATGACGCGAATAGATTAGCGTCACTTCCTTGAATCACAGACGCGGCGCAGATCGCGACGACCAGGGGTGGGGATCTCTAGCAGGCAGCATCGATCTCTTGCGCGGGGCAAGGGCGATGAGGAGTGGCCATGTTGAATATTCCGACCGATCTTTTGCGGACCTTGGTAGCCGTCGTGGAGTTGCGCAGTTTCACCCGCGCCGCGGTGATGCTCGGGGTGACCCAGCCGGCGGTGAGTGCGCAGATCAAGCGCCTTCAGTTCCTGCTCGGCGGCGAATTGCTCGACAAGAGCGCGCCGGGTGTCACGCTGACGCCGCGTGGCGAAGTCGTGGTCGAATATGCGCGCCGGCTGCTCTCGATCAACGATCAGATCCTGCATCTTGCCTCGTCGCGCCCATCGTCGCAGATGCTGCGCATCGGCATTCCTGCGGATTTCGCCGGCGCGCGCATCGCGTCGGTGCTAGCCAAGTTCCATATCCGTCGTCCTGACGTGCGCTTCAACGTACGCAGCGGACAGCTCGATGACCTGATGCGCGAATTGCGCGGCGGCGATCTCGATGTTGTGGTCGGCATCGTCGTGTCGCAGCCGGCCTATGAGCCGCGGCATTTCTGGACCGAAGAGGCGGTGTGGATTCGCAGCGAGGCGACCAACATCGATCCAAAGGGCCCGATCCCGCTGGTGTCGCGCGGTGAGGGTTGCCCGTATCACCAGGCCGCGGTCTCCGCGCTGTATCAGGCGGGCCGCGATTTCGAATTCGTCTTCACTGCGCCGAGCCTGGTCGCGTTGCAGACGGCGGTCGCGGTCGGCTTCGGAACCATGGTGCTGATCCGCAGCATGATGGACCTCGGCTATGCCCGTAATGTCTGGACCGAACTCCAGATCTGGGAAGACGCGCCGCTCCCGAAGCTGCCGCAGCTTTATTGTGGCATCTACCTGCGTGAGGGCGCGAACCGCGAAGCGCTCGAGCAGCTCGCCGACGATATTGCCGTCGTGCTGCGTTCGCCGACGGCCGAAGGCCAGGGTGAGTCGCGCGCCTCGCTGAGCTCCACCGGTTTTGTGGTTTAGTCCGCTTTCCACGCGCTAGGAAGAAGCGGGCGCACTCTCTCAGCCGTCATGGCCGGACTTGTTCCGGCCATCCACGTCTTGCTTACGGCAGAGAAGACGTGGATGCCCGCGACGGATGACCAGGGTGACGGGTAGCTAATCCGCCTTCCGCGCGGCTGCCGCCGGCAGGAACGACGCGTCGAAAATCTCCGCTGCGGTGGGCGTGCGCTTGAATGCATGCACCAAAGCGAGTTGTGCGATCGATGCGTCGAGGCGCGCCGGATCGACCGCGCCATAGCCGTTCTGTTTGACCGCGGCGGTAACGATGTTGTCGCGGATCGCCATTCGCAGACGCTCCAGCTCGACGGTCTTCTCCGCGAGATCGTTGCGCATGAGCACAGCCTCGACGGCAAGCGCTGGCCGCCGCACCGCCTCCTTCAGCCCTTTGGTGAAGGCGCGCAGGAAGCCTTTCACCGCCTCCGGTTTCGCGGCGAGGAATTTCGGATCGACGATGATCGCGCTGCCGTAGAGCGTGAGGCCGTGGTCGGCCATCGGCATCAGCACGATGTCGTCGGCTGGAACGCCGCGCTCCTTCAGGTCGACAGTGGCCGTGAAGGAATAGCCGAGCACCGCATCCAATTGTCCGGCGGCGAGCATCGGCGCGCGCAACGGTGCGCCGATCTGGTCGATCGTGACCTTCGCGGGATCGATCGTGTTGATCTTGGCAAAGAGCGGCCAGCGCGCGGAGGTCGCGACGCCCGACGGCGCGCCGAGCCGCTTGCCTTCCAGGCTGTTCGGGCCGGAAATGCCGCGGCTCTTGCGCCCGACGATCGCGAAGGGCGGCTTGTCGTAGACCATGAAGACCGCCTTGAGCGGCTTGGACGGATTCTGGTCGCGCCAAATGATCAGCGCGTTGATGTCGGCAATCGCCATCGTGGCCTCGCCGGACGCGACGCGCGTGATCGGCTCCAGCGCGGTAGAGGCCGCCTCGATGCTCACGTCCAGGCCTTCGGTGTTGAAATAACCCTTGTCGAGGGTGGAGGCGAATAACGCGGCAGGGCCTTCGATCCGGCCTTCGAGCGAGAATTTCACAGCGGTCTGCGCGACCGCGCTCGACACGGCGAAGACCAATGCAAAACCTGCAATTCCAATGCGACAAAAAGCGAGAAGGCGCATCATCGTCCCTTCCCCGCAGCCTGATAAGATAACAGCTAAAGAACACGAACGTGGAGAGAGCAAGGCAAACCCGTCGATGATCGCGTCCCCCCCGCCGACATTCCGGGCCGCCTATGCGCCGCCCGACGAGGAGATTGCCGCCGCGTTGCTCGCGGCCGCGCCACGCCAGCCTGGGGTGGAGGCGCGCATCGACGCCCGCGCGACACGGTTTGTCGAAGCGATCCGGGCACGTAGCGGCGGCCTCGGCGGCATCGAGGATTTCCTCCACGCCTATTCGCTGTCGACGCGCGAGGGGTTAGCGCTGATGGTGCTGGCCGAGGCGCTGCTGCGCGTGCCGGATAGCGAAACCGCCGACCGGCTGATCGAGGACAAGCTCAAGGCCGGCGACTGGAGCGGGAACGCCTCCCACGCGGACTCGCTGCTGGTGTCGGCGTCGGCCTGGACGCTCGGTGTTGCCGCCCGCGTCATCCAGCCCGGCGAGACGCCGGACTCGATCCTCGACACTCTCGGCCGGCGGCTCGGCCTGCCGGCGATGCGCGCCGCGACACGTCAGGCGATGCGCCTGCTCGGATCGCATTTCGTGCTCGGCCAGACCATCGAGGAGGCGCTGGCGCGCGCGGCGGGTGATCCCAACGAGCTCTACTCCTTCGACATGCTGGGCGAGGGCGCACGCAATGCCGCTGATGCCCGCCGCTATTTCTTGTCCTATGCGACGGCGATCGCCGCGATCGGGCGCCATGCCGGTCGGAGGCCGTTGCCGCGCCGGCCCGGCATCTCGGTGAAGCTGTCGGCGTTGCATCCGCGCTTCGAGGCGATCTCGCGCGACCGCGTGCTGGCGGAGCTCGCGCCCGATCTGCTCGAACTGGCCCGTCTCGCGCGGGATCATGACCTCAATTTCACCGTCGACGCCGAAGAGGCGGATCGTCTCGAATTGTCGCTGGAGGTGATCGCGGCGGTGATCGCCGATCCGTCGTTGCGCGGATGGGACGGCTTCGGCCTGGCGGTGCAGGCGTATCAGAAGCGCGCGCTGCCGCTGATCGACTGGCTCGCGCAGCTTGCCGGCGCGCATGACCGGCGGCTGATGATACGGCTGGTCAAGGGCGCCTATTGGGACACCGAGATCAAGCGCGCGCAGGAGCGCGGGCTCGCTGATTATCCGGTGTTCACGCGCAAGGCGATGACCGATCTCTCCTACATGGCCTGCGTCCGCACACTGCTGCATGCGCGGCCACGCCTCTATCCGCAATTCGCCACGCATAATGCGCTGACCGTCGCGAGCGTGATCGCGGACGCCAGCGGCGTCGAGGATTTCGAGTTTCAGCGGCTGCACGGCATGGGCGATGCGCTTTACCAAACGCTGCTCTCCGAACGGCCGGAAACCCAGGTGCGCGTCTACGCGCCGGTCGGCGGTCATCGTGACCTGCTCGCCTATCTGGTGCGCCGGCTGCTGGAGAATGGCGCGAACTCGTCCTTCGTCGCGGTGGCCGCGGATCCGGACGTGCCGATCGAGACGATCCTCAAGCGCCCGCAAGTCCGGATCGCGAATCCGGCCCAGGCGCGCCACCCGCGCATTCCGTCGCCGCGCGATCTCTACCAACCCGAGCGGCGCAATTCTCCCGGCATCGAGTTCGGCGATCATGCGAGCCTCGATGCGCTCATCGCGGATGTGCGCGGTGCGGCGTCATTCGACGAAAAGCCAGCGGAGATCGCACCCGACATCGCGATGGCTGCGGCGCAGGCGGGCTTCGCTGGCTGGTCCGCCACATCTGTCGATCAGCGTGCGGCGCTGCTGGAGCGAGCCGCCGAGTTGCTCGAACAGCGTCGCGGACCGTTCATCGCATTGATGCAGGACGAAGGCCGCAAGACGCTCGACGATTGCGTCTCCGAATGGCGCGAAGCGATCGACTTCTGCCGCTATTACGCCGCCGCCGCGCGGCGCAGTTTCGCGCCGCATGCGTTGCCGGGTCCGACCGGCGAGAGCAACGCATTACAGTATCGCGGGCGCGGCGTGTTCGTCTGCATCAGCCCGTGGAATTTTCCGTTGTCGATCTTTCTCGGCCAGGTGGCCGCGGCGCTGGTCGCGGGCAATGCCGTGGTCGCGAAGCCGGCCGAGCAGACGCCGCTGGTCGGCGCCGCTGCGGTGCGCCTGCTGCATGAGGCGGGTATTCCGGCAAGCGCGCTGCATCTTGTGCTGGGAGACGGCAAGACCGGCGCGGCGCTGGTTGCCGACCCGCGTACCGCGGGCGTCGTCTTCACCGGCTCGACCGCAGTCGCGCGGGCGATCAATCGCGCGCTCGCCGCCAAGGATGGTCCGATTGTTCCGCTGATTGCGGAGACCGGCGGCATCAATGCGATGATCGTCGATGCTACGGCTCTGCCCGAGCAGGTCACCGATGACGTCGTGACGTCGGCATTCCGCTCGGCCGGCCAGCGCTGCTCGGCGCTGCGGCTTCTGTGCGTGCAGGATGACGTCGCGGATCGTATCGTCGCGATGATCGCGGGCGCAGCGGCCGCGCTGAAGCTCGGCGAACCGCGCGAGATTGCGACCCATGTCGGGCCGGTAATCGACGCCGACGCGAAGCAGAAGCTCGATCGCTGGATTGCCGACAAGGACGCGCAGGGCCGCGTCATCTTCCGCTGGGATCGTGACCAAGGATTGCCGGCGGAAGGCCTGTTCGTGCCGCCGACCATTATCGCGCTCGATCACGCGAACGATCTCACCGAAGAGGTGTTCGGCCCGGTGCTGCATGTGGTGTGCTGGCGAGCCGATGAACTCGACGCGCAGCTGAGCGACATCGCGAGCAACGGCACCGCGCTCACGCTCGGCATCCACACCCGCATCGACGCGCGCGTCGAGCACATCGTCGCGCGGCTTCCGCACGGCAATGTCTACGTCAATCGAAGCATCATCGGCGCGGTGGTCGGCACCCAGCCATTCGGCGGCACCGCATTGTCAGGCACCGGCCCCAAGGCCGGTGGACCGCATTACCTGCGGCGCTTCGCCAGCGAGCAGACGGTGACGATCAACTCCGCGGCGTCAGGCGGCAATGCGGCGTTGCTGGCGGATAGCGAATGACTCGCGTTTCTGAACGTTTGTTCGAGTACATTACAAAAACATAATGCCCACCGCCGTGATTGTGACGAACGCAAGGTCTTATCTATGCGTTGAGTTCTTGACCATTCAGGAACCAATGTGAGGACCAGACCATGCGTAAGACGATGAGTCGTTCGATTGCCGTCGCGACTGCGGCCGCGACGATGCTCAGCGCAGTTGCAATTCAACCGGTTGCGGCTGCGCCGCTCAAGGCATCAGAAGCCAAGGGCATGACCCAGGGCGGACTGACCGATGTCAGTTCGCAGCAGCGGCGTTATCGCCGTGGCGGCAACGCCAATGCGGCGGTCGCGCTCGGCGCGGTCGGCCTGGTGTTCGGTACGATCGCCGGCCTCGCGGCCGCGGATCAGCGCCGCCAATACCAGCAACAATATTACGGCGGCTACGGCTATCAGCCTTATGCCTATGCGCCGCCGCCGGCCTATTACGGGCATCCCGGCTATTACGGTTATCGCTAGCCGCCACGGCCGATGAACCATTGGGCTCTGATCCGACGATGTTGGATCAGAGCCTGACCGGCGGGGCTCCTGCCCTCTTGTTAACCTCTTCGCGAATCAGGCGGAGTAAGGTGGGCAGCGATGACTGATTCGCTCGACCGCCTTCACACTGCCGTCCTGGCTGCCCGCACGGCCGATCCCGCGCGTTCGAAGACGGCGCGCCTGCTGCGCTCTGGCCGCAGCAAGATGGCCAAGAAGCTGGCCGAAGAGGCCGTCGAGGTCGTCATCGACGCGATGAACGGCCAGAACGACGCAGTGGTGCGCGAAAGCGCCGATCTGCTTTATCATCTTGTGGTGCTGTGGGTTTCGGCCGGTATCGATCCGAAGGAAGTGTGGGCGGAAATGGCCCGCCGCGAGCAGCTTTTCGGCATTGCCGAGAAGCTTCCCAAGGAGTCTCCCAAGGCCCCGTCAAAGGACTTGGGGGATGCCAGCCGTCGCAAGGTCGTGGCGCTGGAAACCCGCCGCCCCAAGCGTCACTGATGCCGCTGTCGCGGCTAATCCGCCGCGTGGACAATCCTCCCTTCCGCCGGTAAGCACCCTCCCAATGTTACGCCGCCTGTACGACTGGTGCATTCGCACGGCCGAAAGGCCTTACGCGACCTGGATTCTGGGCGTGGTCTCGTTCGTCGAGAGCTCGTTCTTTCCGGTCCCGCCGGATGCGATGCTGATCCCGATGGCGCTGGCGCGCCCAGACCGGGCGTGGTTCTACGCCACGGTCTGCACCGTCACCTCGGTGCTGGGCGGCATCCTCGGCTGGGTGATCGGCTATGCGCTTTACGAGTCGGTCGGCGGCTGGCTGATCGCGCTCTACGGCTACGGCAACCAGGTCGATGCGTTCCGCCAAGCCTACACGCAATACGGCGCCTGGATTATCCTGCTGAAGGGATTCACGCCGATCCCGTTCAAGCTGGTCACCATCGCCTCGGGCTTTGCCGAGTATCCGCTGCTGCCGTTCATCGTGCTGTCGATCATCACCCGCGGCATGCGCTTCTTCCTGATCGCGTTCCTGATCAACCGCTACGGCCCGCAGGCGCGCGCGATCATCGAAAAGCGCCTCGGGCTGTGGGCGGGCCTGTTCGCCGCCGTCATCGTGCTCGGCTTCATCGCCGCGCTCACGCTGTTCTGATCCACAATTTCGCGATTTTCGCACCAACCGGTGGCCGCGCATCCGGCCCCGGCCTCTGCTATCATCCGGCGGGACGGCAGCGGCGTCGGATGAGTCGGCCATGGCCAGCATGCAACGGGAAGGATACCGGAACCGCGCAACGGGATTGGGCCTCGTCGCGTGTCTTGCAGCAGCCCTGATCCTGACATTGGCCTTCGGCGGCGTCGCCGTGGCTCAGCAGCCGGCCAATCAGCCCGGCTTCCTCGACGCGGTCAGTCGCTGGTTTCAGGACTCCGCCGCCAACCTCAATTCCAGCCTCAAGGGCACGCAGGAAAACCTCAACACCCTCGGCGACCAGGCGACCGGCGCTGCCAAGGACACTGCGGACTCGGTTTCCCGGCTTCCGAACACGCGTGTCGTCACCGCGCGCGAACGCTGTGTGTTGGCTTCGAACGGCGCGCCGGACTGCCGCGCTGCTGCCGAAGCGGTGTGCAAGGCGAATGGCCTGCCGACCGGCAAGAGCCTCGACATCCAGACCTCCGAGGATTGTCCGGTGCAGGTCTGGCTCAGTGGCCGAGCGCCGAAGCCCGGCGAGTGCAAGACGCTGACCTTCGTCACCAAGGCGATCTGCCAGTAGCGGACTGGAGCAGCCTCCCTCAATTGTCGTGCCCCGCGAAAGCGAGGCATCCAGTATTCCGTGACATCTTGATCGAAAGCCGGAGAGACTTGCCTTCGCGTCTTCTGCACGGCTGACTGGACCCCCCGCTTTTCGCGGGGGGTGACCACCTGTGATGAGGCGTCCAGTCGGCTAAAACCCGTAACAACGCGCCGGATTGTCGACGAACACCTTCTGCCGCAACGCATCGTCGCGCCCGGTCCAGTCGTCGAAAAGATCGAGCAGGTGGCCGACATCGGGCGTGCGCTCGCCCTGGCGCACATGCGGCCAGTCGCTGCCCCACATGATGCGGTCCGGGTTCGCCGCCACCAGCGCGTCGTGATACGGCCGCGCATCCGGGTAATCCGGAAACTGCATCCCGACGCGTGAGAGCGCGAGCTTCACCCACACCCGTCCCTCGCGCAGCAGGCCGATCACGGTCTGGAAGCCGATGTCGTTCACGCCGCGCGCCAGATCGGGCCGCGCCGAGTGGTCGATCACCACCGGCACGCCATGCGCGAGAATGCGTTCTGCATCCTCGGCGATGCGATGCGCATAGGCCCAGATCTGCGCATGCATCCCGAATTGTTTCATGCGCGGCGCGAGCTGATGAAATTCGGCGAGGCCGGAGGCGCCATAACGGCTGCCCTGATCCGAATCGATGCCGCTGAAGCGCAGTCCTTTCACATTCGCGCGCACCATCTCGTCGAACGTCGCGTCCGACGTCTTCGGCCCGGCGACGCCGACCCCACGGATACGATCCGGCGCGCGACGGCATGCATCGATCACTGAGCGGTTGTCATATTCATAGGTCACCGGCGTCGACAGCACGCCGCGCGTGAGTCCAACGCTATCGAGCATTGCGAGATAACGCTCGATCGGCGCGTTCGGCGGCTCGTAAGGCACGGGAATGACGAATGGGAATTTGTCGACGGGTCCGAAGATATGCGCGTGGGTATCGCAGGCACCAGGCGGCGGCGGTCGTTTCGGTTTGGTATTGTCGATCATGCCGGCCCTTCCATTCCTCAGTGTCCTTGTTACGCGGTCCGGAACTGACTTCAAAGATCGGGGGACGAATGCGTGCGGATCGTCAGATCGAGCTGCGAGGATGGAATGATGTCCAGCCGCGGGGTGGACAAACTGGAGCGAGACGTGGCGGAATGGCGGGACTGCGGATCGCCTGACAGCTTCTCGTCACCTTCGAGCAGGGCGTTTCAAACCATAGGGAGGAGTCAATGCGCCGGGAAATAACAGCGGCCCCAGCCGCCATCATATCGCTTCTCGCCGCCACGACGATTGGGTTGTCGACGGCATATGCGGCTGACAGTCAGGCCGTGATCGTGCCTGTCCTGAAATGTGAGGCATTGGCCGGCGTCAGCGCCCCCGGTTCGACCATGGTGATCGAAAAGGCCGATGTCGTTCCGGAAGCTCAGCCCGGAACTGTGCAGGTGAATCCGCCAGCTCCGGACACCGCGCGCGTGGCCATCCCATCGAATTGCCGGGCGCAAGGCGTCATCGACCGGCGCGTCGGAGGCGATGGAAAAAATTATGCGATCGGCTTCGCGATCGCGCTTCCCGATCGCTGGAACGGGCGGTTTCTGTTTCAGGGTGGCGGCGGCCTGAACGGATCGATCCGTCCACCGCTTGGCCCGCAAGCCACCGGCGACACCCCGGCGCTGGCGCGCGGCTACGCCGTCGTCTCGACGGATAGCGGTCACGAGGGATCAGCATTCGACGGCTCATTCATGCGCGACCAGGAAGCGGCGATGAATTTCGCCCATGGTTCCGTCGGCAAGGTGACGGCGGCGGCGAAGGCGATCATTGCCCGCTACTACGGCCAGCCGCCCGCGCGCTCCTATTTCGTCGGCTGCTCCACCGGCGGCCGCGAGGGCATGTTGGCCTCGCAGCGCTACCCCGGCGAGTTCGACGGTATCGTCGCGGGCGCGCCGGCCATGAACACGGGTCGCTCCAATCTCGGCCTCGCCTGGGCCAATTTCCTTTTCACGCAGATCGCGCCCAAGGGCGACGATGGAAAGCCGGCGCCGACCAGGACGTTTTCGCCCGCCGACCGCAAGCTGGTCACCGACGCCATCGTCGACGCATGCGATGCGAAGGACGGCCTGAAGGACGGCATGATCTTCAACACGCGCCAGTGCACGTTCGATCCGGCGAGGCTCGCGTGCAGCGGTGCCAAGACCGAAGCATGTCTGGCGCCAGGCCAGGTGAGCGCGCTGACAAGGGGGATCGCGGGGCCGAAGAATTCACGCGGCGCCCAGTCCTATCCGGCCTTCCCGTGGGATAGCGGCCTCGCCACCGAGGGTGTTGCCATCCCTGGCCTTCTCGTCACCGGCGCGCGCAGCCCGGTCCTTCCGCCGTTCCTCGAGACGATCGATGTCGACGCGATCGAGGATAGGCTTACCGCGGATGCCATGGACCGGCTCCAGGCCACGGCGCACTGGTCCAACCTCAACAGCTACTTCGCGCGCGGTGGCAAGATCCTTTTCTACCATGGTGTCAGCGACCCATGGTTCTCGGTCCTGGACACGGTCGAGTACTACGAACGGATGGCAAAGAGTTCAGGCGGGTTGGACCAGGTCCGTGCGAATTCCAGCCGGGCGTATCTCGTTCCCGGCATGGGACATTGCACATCCGGCGCCGCGACGCTCGATCGCTTCGATTTGCTGCAAGCCGTCGTCGACTGGGTCGAGCAGAACAAAGCGCCCGACATGGTGACGGCCACCGGTCCGGCTTTCCCCGGCCGCAGCCGGCCGCTCTGCGCCTATCCGCAACATGCTGCGTATAAGGGCCAGGGCGATCCGGAAAACGCCGCAAGTTTTGAATGCCGCGATTGAGCGGACGCGACCATGCGGTCGAGGTTCGGGTTCGGACCTCGGCCGGCTGGTTCGACAATCTCACGAGGCGAGCCAGAGGATGGGAGAGGTAGGCACATCTACCGGCGTGGCATTGTCGCAGGCGACCAGTTGTCGTCGATCATGCCAGACCGCGGAATTGGTTGCTGCCCTCGCGCGATTACTGACATGCCATCGGCGGCAGATCCCGGCTGACGCTAACGAAGGTTAGGTCGATGGTCGTGACGGGTTGCGAGGGATCCTCGCACCTTCCCGCACTCCTCGACGTATTCGAGCAATCGATTTGCGGTGCAAGTCTGCGCATTCAAGATGGATTGGTGCCCCTGGCCGGAATCGAACCAGCACTCCTTGCGGAACCTGATTTTGAGTCAGGCGCGTCTACCAATTCCGCCACAGGGGCAAGCCGCGGGACAATATCGGGGGCATGCCGGTGGGGTCAACACGATCTCGCGATTTGCACGTCACCGGCGGCTTGGTTATTGAGCCGCCATGACCCGCCCGATCGCCGACATCATCCGAACCGAGCCGATTGCCGCAGCTGCCCTGGTGGTTGCCGCGGGCGGCGCCGCCACAATTCTCGGGGCGTATTATTTCCAGTTCGTGCTGGGATTGCCGCCATGTCCGCTCTGCCTTGAACAGCGCGTGCCGTATTATGTCGGGATTCCGCTCGCGGTCGTCGTTGCGGTCCTGGCGCTGCGCAAGGGCACGCCGCGCGGGCTGCTGATCGGCGGCTTGCTGCTGCTGGCGGCGGCGATGCTGGTCGGAGCCGGACTCGGCGTCTTCCACTCGGGAATCGAGTGGAAGCTGTGGGCCGGTCCGACCGATTGCTCCGGTGGGGCCGGACTCGGCTCGGCCGGCGGGCTGCTCGACCGGTTGCAGAACATCAATGTCGTGCGTTGCGACGAAGCGGCATGGCGCTTCCTCGGTCTTTCGCTCGCCGGTTACAACGTGCTGATCTCGCTGGCGCTGGCGTTTGCGGCATCGTGGGGCGTCGCGGCCGGGCGCAAGCAGGTCTGAGCGATAACTTGGGCTATCCGGCCTTCGGCGCCGACATCAGCGTGTCGGCGTGCCTGTGTACCAGCTTCCAGTCGTCGCCTTCACGGCGGAATATCTCAGTCACCCGCAGGTCGAACGGCACTGGGTCCGCCTTACCCTTCATCCGCACGCTGGCACGCTGGAAGCCGGTCCAATAGGCGACGCCGTTTCCCGCCGCGGTGTGTAGAATTTCGAAATGGGTGATGCTGCCCTCGTCAAACAATCCGGCGTCGCGCGCGTAAGTTGACGACACGTCGTGGGCGCCTTGCCGAAAGCCGCCCATCGGCGAGAAGAACGTCGCCGGGTTTTCGTCGGCGCTCATGTTGCTGAGCGGCGCGGGGTCGCCGTTTACATAGGCCTGCGCCGCCTGCTCGCGCCGCTTCATGAAGCACTGGAAATCCTGTGCGTCGCTCATCGCAGCCTCCTGACGAAATGTCCTGGTGAAAAAGCTTAGAGCAGACAATCGTTCCCGGCCGCTGCGTCAGCGCACTATTGCACCGGCAATTCGCGCGACAGGATTTCGGCGAGGCGCTGGAACTGGGCCTTCACCTCGGGATGCTTCTCCGGCTCCCAGCGCTGCAGCACTTCCGCGAGGCGCGCGCTGCGCGCCGCAATCATGCGATCGCGCAGCAATTGACCTTCGGCTGAGATGCGGATCACGCCCTCGCTGGTCTGCTCGATCAGCCCGCGGGTGCGCAGGTCGATCAGCGGCTTGGCGAGATCCTTCTCCGGGATCTTGAGCGAGGCTGCGAGTTGCGGGGCGGTCTGCGGGTCGCGCTCGCCGAGCCGGTACAACAGCCAGACCTCCGGCGCCGTCAGGTCGCTGCCGACGCGTTGCGCCACCTCGACGTAATTGCGCCAGCGGTTCTCGCGCGCCACCAGGTTTTCCACGATCCGCTCAAGCTCCTGCATCGAGCTCGCGTCGCGCGGCATCGGAAACGCGCCGCTCAGTTCTTCCGACGGCGCGACGCCGCGCAGCGGCGCTTCGCGGACGAACAGTGTCAGAATGAAGCCGATCGCCGCGAACCCCGTCGCGACCAGATAGACCGGCTTCAGCGATGCCATCACCGCCTTCACGTAATCGTCGTGTAAGGCCGCGGGCAGGTTCTGTGCGGCGGACGGATTGATCGCGAACAGGAAGTCCATACCCGGACCTTCCAAGCGCAGGTGCAGGCCGTTGGAGAAGATCGCGCCGAACACCGCGACGCCGAAGGCGCCGCCGATCGCGCGGAACAACGAGGTGCCGGCCGTAGCGACGCCGAGCTGCTGGTAATCGACGTTGTTCTGCACCGCCATAGTGAGGACCTGCATGATCATTCCCATTCCCATCCCGACGAACAGCGAGTCGAATGCGGTCTGATACAGCCAGGAATCCACGTCGAGCCGTGACAGCATCGCCAGGCCGAATGTCATCAGCGCGGTGCCGATAACCGGAAAGATCTTGTAGCGGCCCCAGCGGCTGATCATCCGGCCGCTGACGATCGATGTGGTGAACATGCCGACCATCATCGGCATCAGTTGGAGTCCCGAGGCCGTCGGCGTGATGCCTTTCACCACCTGTAGGTAGATCGGCAGATAGGTGATCGAGCCAAACAGCGAGAAACCGACGATGAAGGCGACGCCGCAACTGACCGCGAAGGTCCGGTTGCCGAACAGGCTCAGCGGCAGGATCGCTTCGGTCGCGCGCCGCTCGACCAGCAGGAACAGGACGGTCGCGCTGAGGCCGAGGATCAGAATGCCGATCATCAGTGGCGACCGCCAAGGGAAGGTCGCGCCGCCGAGGCTGGTGAACATGATCGTCGCGGTCAGCGCGATCGACAGTAGCACCGCGCCGGCATAGTCGACGCTGCGGCCACCACGGCGCGGTGGCGATTCGAATACCGCTGAGATGATCAGCAGGGCCAGAATGCCCAGCGGCACGTTGACGTAGAAAATCCAGCGCCACGACAGGCTGTCGACGAAGAAACCGCCGAGCAGCGGACCGATGATGGTCGAGGCGCCGAACACCGCGGCGAAGATGCCCTGATACTTGCCGCGCTCGCGCGGCGGGATCAGGTCGCCGACCGTCGCCAGGATGGTGACGATCAGTCCGCCGCCGCCGATGCCCTGCAGCGCACGGAAGATGATCAGCTGCACCATGTTCTGCGACAGGCCGCTGAGCACCGAGCCGATCAGGAAAATCACGATGCCAACCTGCAGCACCAGCTTGCGGCCGTAGAGGTCGCCGAATTTGCCGTAGAGCGGGCCGACGATGGTGCTGGTGAGCAGGTAGGCGGTGACGACCCAGGAGAGATGCGTCAGGCCGCCAAGCTCGCCGGCGATGGTCGGCAGCGCCGTCGAGACGATGGTCTGGTCGAGCGCCGCCAGCAGCAGCACCAGCGCCAGCGTCGCGAAGATCGTACGAATGGGCTTTTGCGGCGTGACGGACGCCATCGACTCACCGTGGGCGGAGGATTGACCAGCACCAGGCCGCGATTGGCCCTGTCGGGTTGCGACCTGGATTCCTCGCTTGATGGCACGATTTCGTCTGGAAAGTCTGCAACTTTCCGGGGGCATACACTGGCCCGCCGGTAGCGCCCTTTCTCACGATCGCCTTTTCGGCCATCTTGCATCACGCAAAAGAGGTATTTTTCGGGGACCGCCCGTCATGGGGCATCCTCGCCACAGAATTCAGCCGCGCCGCGCCGCCTCGATTGCGGCAACGTCGATCTTCTTCATGTCCATCATCGCCTGGAACGCCCGCTTGGCTTCATCGCCGCCGGCCGCCATCGCATCGGTCAGCACGCGCGGCGTGATCTGCCAGGAAATGCCCCATTTATCTTTGCACCAGCCGCATGCGCTCTCCTGGCCGCCATTGCCGACGATCGCGTTCCAGTAGCGATCGGTCTCGGCCTGATCGTCCGTGGCGATCATGAATGAAAAGGCTTCGTTGTGTTTGAACGCGGGACCGCCATTGAGGCCGATACATGAGACGCCGGCCACTTTGAATTCGACTGTCAGCACATCCCCCTTCTTGCCGGAGGGAAAATCACTGGGGGCATGCTGGATGGCGCCGACCGCGCTGTCAGGAAAGGTCGCGGCATAGAAGCGGGCGGCGGCCTCGGCATCCTTATCGTACCAGATGCAGATCGTGTTCTTTTCCATTTTTGCCATTGCGGTTCCTTATCGCTTCGAGCCCATCGGCACGGCTGCGGCATCACGCGGGACCGGCGCTGACGCCGGCCGCCAAGAGGTGCCGCGGTATGTGAAGTTTGAGGCTGTTATGTGATGCGCCGCATCCGGGCGGCAAGGCATCACGGATCGAGTTCGGTGTCCCAATAGAGATAATCGAGCCAGCTCTCGTGCAGGTAATTCGGCGGGAATAGCCGTCCATTCCGGTGCAGGTGCTGGACCGAAGGCTGGAACGGATTCTGCGACGGCCACATGCGGGCCTCGGCCATCGTCATGCTGCCCTTGCGCAGGTTGCAGGCCGAGCAGGCCGCGACCACGTTGCCCCAGGTGGTCTGGCCGCCGCGCGAGCGCGGGATCAGGTGGTCGAAGGTGAGGTCGTCGCGCGCGCCGCAATATTGGCAGGAGAACCGGTCGCGCAGGAACACGTTGAAGCGCGTGAAGGCGGGGTGCGTCGAGGGCTTCACGAAGGTCTTGAGCGAGACCACGCTCGGCAGCTTCATCTCGAAGCTGGGGCTATGCACCGCGTGGTCGTATTCGGCGACGATGTTCACGCGCTCGAGGAACACCGCTTTGATCGCGTCCTGCCACGCCCAGAGCGACAGCGGGTAATAACTCAACGGGCGGAAATCCGCGTTGAGCACCAAAGCTGGAAAACCCGTCGGCGACACATGGACGTTCACTAGTCCCCGGCCTCCATTTGCCTGCGGCGAAGCAGCGCGGGTGATAGTCTATAGGGACCGTGACCGGAATGTGAAGCGGGGGCGGCACGTTGCCACCAGATCGCTCAATGCGAGCCGGCGAACGCCTTGGCCAGGAATTCGCCGCCCTGGCGCAGGCCTTCCGGGTCGATGCCGTGGCCGACGCCGGGCGAAATATGCCACTGCACCGGCACGGCCAGTGCGCCCAGTCCGGTCGCCGCCATGAACAAAGCCTGCACCGGGATCAACTCGTCCTGGTCGCCATGGACCAGCAGCACCGGCGGCCGCGCGCGGATCTCGCCGGCGAGAGTCTCCGGGTCGGCATCCTCGGGGAGGACCAGCGTGCCGGAATAGCCGACGATCCCGGCCGGTGCCACGGCGCGGCGCAAGCCGGCATGCAGCGCCATCATGGTGCCTTGGCTGAAGCCGACCAAAGCCAGCGCCGAGGGCGGCAGATTGCGCCGCGCGAGTTCGGCATCGAGGAAACGGTCGAGCACCGGTCCCGCCTTGTTGACCCCGAGCCAGCGCTCATTCGGATCGCGGAAGGTGAGCCCGAACCATTGTCGCCCCACCGGCGCCTGCCCGCAGGGCTCGGGCGCATGCGGCGAGACGAACGCCGCCTGCGGCAGCAGCGTCTGCCACGCGCGACCGATTTCGATCAGGTCGTTTCCGTCGGCGCCGTAGCCATGCAGGAACACGACCAGCTGTTTGGCGGCGCCCGAACGCGGCTCGAGCCGCGGGCCGTCGAGTTCTGCGGCCATTCACGGCGCTCCATTCGCAGCTGGGATCGGCGAAGAAGGGACCGGAACCCCATCGCGCCGTTTGACGACATGATAATAGCCCCATAGCAGATGCGCTGCCACTCCGCGCCATGGCCGCCATGCATCCGCAAGCGCGGTGAGTTCCTTGGCGTTCGGCCGCTGCGGCAGATCAAACGCCAGGCGCGCCGCCTCCTGCACCGCCAAGTCGCCTGCCGGAAACGCATCGGCATGGCCGAGACAGAACAGAAGATAGATGTCCGCGGTCCAGGGACCGATGCCATGCAGTGCGACCAGCGCCGCGTGGGCGGCATCGGCCTCCAGGTCGGCCAGCGCTTCGAGATCGATCTCGCCTTGTGCGATCGCCTTGCCGATGGCCTTGACGGTTTTGATCTTCGCGGCTGACAGCCCGATACGGCCGAGCTTGTCGGTGCGGGCGCGCCGGATGTCATCGGGGTGGAATGGATCATAGGCCGCCGAAAACCGTTTCCAGATCGCGCCGGCGCTCGCGGTCGAGAGTTGCTGTCCCATCACGATCTGGCACAGGCCGGCAAATCCCGGCGCGCGCTGCCGTAGCGTCGGCATGCCGGACTTGGCGAAGACCGGAGCCAGCATCGGATTGGCTTTGACAAGCTGCTTCAGCGCGCGCTCGAATTCGCGCTGGGTATGAAGCATGATCGGGTGTGCGGACTTGGCCATCAATGATCCGGGCTCGGTCGAAGACTCCCATGATCGATTGCCCGAACCGGCGGGGCAACGACACCCGATTATGCGTGAACGACATCGATGACCCGCCCTGTGTTCCGCTTCGCGCCGAGTCCGAACGGCTTCCTGCATCTCGGGCATGCTCTGTCGGCGCTGCTCAATGCGGCGCGCGCGCGAGGCGAGGGCGGCGCGCTGCTGTTGCGGATCGAGGATATCGACGCGACGCGCTGCCGGCCTGAATTCGAGCAGGCGATCCATGAGGATCTCGCATGGCTCGGCATCGTGTGGGAACAGCTGGTCCGGCGTCAGTCCGAGCATTTCGACGATTATCGCGCGGCGCTGGCAACGCTCAAGGCCATCGGTCTGGTCTATCCGAGCTTCGAGAGCCGGGGCGAGATCGCACGCCTCGCCGCGGGCGTCGATCCCGATGGGGCACCGCTTTATGCCGGACAGGCCAAGGCGCTGACGCTTGCCGAGCGCGAACGCCGGATCGCGGCCGGTGAGCCCTATGCGCTGCGCCTGGACATGGCGGCGGCGATCGGCCTCACCGGTCGGTTGACTTGGACGGAGGCAGGCCAAGGGTCCGTTGCGGCCGATCCCGCGGCCTGGGGCGACGTGGTGCTGGCACGCAAGGACGTGCCGACCAGCTATCATCTCTCGGTTGTGGTCGATGACGCATTGCAGGGCGTCACCGACGTGGTTCGCGGCGCGGACCTCTATCACGCCACCAGCCTGCACCGACTGCTGCAGGCTCTGCTCGGGCTGCCCGCACCCGCCTATCAGCATCACCGCCTGGTGGTGGACGACACAGGCAAGAAGCTCTCGAAATCGACCCAGGCGACGGCTTTGCGCAGCCTGCGCGCGCAGGGCGCTACCTCCGCAGACATCCGCCAGCTGATTGGTCTCTAACGCAACCGGTTGCTGCGTTTGGCTCCGACCCCACGGCGTGCCATGCTGGGGTGTCGGGGGAATGACGGTGAAAACAGGATCGAAAAGATCCGCGGCCAGAACGGTCAAACGGACGAAGTCGAAGCCGCGGGTGAAGCCGGTCAGCGAGAGCACCATGGAAACGGTGTTGGCGGCGCTGGCGCATGACATCCGCACGCCGCTGACCGGTATTCTGGCCTACGGCGAGCTCCTCGCCACGTCGGAGATCGGCGAGCGCGAGCGCGAATGGGCGCTCGGCATCAAGAATACCGCCGAGCATCTCGCGGCGATCACGTCCCTGATCATCGACGCATCGCGCGCCAAGGCCGGCCGCCTGGTGCTGCGCGAGGAGAGCTTCTCGCCGCGCAAGCTTGCCGATGCCGGTGCTGCGTCGCTGCTGGCGCGTGCCGCGACCAAGAATCTGTCCGCCGAGATCGTCATCGCCGAGGATCTTCCAGCGCTTGCCATTGGTGACGAGCTGCGGTTGCGGGCGGCACTGGAAAATCTGATCGACAACGCGGTGAAGTTCACCGAACGCGGCACCATCAGACTCGAGATCGCCTGCAAGCGGGGTGCGCGCGGGCGCGGCAAGCTCTCGATCTCCGTCGCCGACAGCGGCATCGGCTTGTCGGCGGCCGAGATCACGCGCCTGTTCCGCCCATTCGCGCAAGCCAATCCCGAGATCGCGCGGCGCTATGGCGGCGCTGGACTCGGTCTGGCCTTCGTCAAGCGGATCGCCAAGACGATGGGTGGCGACCTGACGGTGACGAGCCAGCCGAAACGCGGCAGCCGGTTCGATCTCCATGTCGCGGTCCGCCTGCCGCCCGAAAGTACCGGAACCGGGGCCTCCGCCGACGGTCATGCGGCGCAGCAGGCGCAGAGCCTCGACATCCTATGCGTCGAGGATAATCCGTATGGCCGCGTGGTGCTCAATACCATCCTGACCGAGCTCGGCCACCGCGCCGACTTCGTCGGCTCCGGCGAGGCCGCCGTGGTCGCGGCGGGGCGCGGCAAGCACGATCTCGTGCTGATGGATATCACGCTGCCGGGCATCGACGGGATCGAGGCGACGCGCCGGATCCGGCAGCTCAGTGGTCCGGCGCGCGCGGTCCCGATCGTCGGCATCACCGGCCGGGCCAATGCGCCCGACGAGGCCGCTTCACTCGCAGCCGGCATGAGCGCCTATCAGGCCAAGCCGGTGAGCCCCAGCGCGATCGCAGAGATCATCGCCAACACGATCAGACGAAAAATCTGACGTCAGGAAATCTCCATCTCGTTCTCAGACAGATATCTGCGGCGGCGCGAGGCGAGTGCGGTGTTCAATTCGCCGCCATAGACGAAGATCGACGCCGACAGATACAGAAACACCAGCAGGATCATCACTGACGCCAGCCCGGCATAATAGACCGCGTAAGTGAACGCGAACTCGGCCAGGTATTGGGCGAAGATTTCGCCGGCGACGAGCCAGAGGATAATAGTGGCGGCAATGCCTGGCGCCACTTCGGACAATGAACGCCGGCCGGCCGGCAGCCACAGATGCACGATCACGGTCGCGATCACGAGGATCACCGCCGCGACGGTGTAGCGCACGAAGGTGATCAGCCAGCCGAACGGCGCCAGTTCCGGAATGTATCGGACCGCGGTGGCCCAGATGATCGGTGCCAGCAGCACCAGGAATGCAAAGGCCAGTAGCGCGATCGCGCCGATGATCACGTAGAGGATCGATTCGAGACGCAACAGCCACCACGGTCTGGTCTCGACGATGCCATAGGCGCGATTGAGTCCGACACGCAGTGCTTCGATGCCGCTTGAGGCGAAGAACAGTGACAGCACCGCTCCGACGGTGAAGACGTTGCCGCGGCGCGCGCTGATCAGCACGCTGGTGATGTCCAGCGCGATCATGTCGGCGACGTCCTTGGGCCACACCTCGATCAGGATGCGCGCGGCTTCTTCGGCGAGATTTTCCGAATTGAACACGCCGGCTGCGATGGCGGTCAGCACCAGCAGGAATGGGAACATCGCCATCAGCCCGGACAGGGCGATGTGACTCGCAATCGCCCAGCCGTCGTCGGCGTTGAAGCGGTAGAATGCGTCAAGCGCAATCCGCCAAGCTTGTCGCATCGTTTGGCAGCCCCTGTTGCCCTGACATCGCGGTTCTGTGCGGCGTTTTCAAGTCTGCAGGCGCGGTTTGCGTTGGATTGCTGTTGATCAGGAAAATGTCATTCCGGGTTCGCTGCTGCGGAGCCCCGGAATGACGGCGGCGGGTGAGTTTGCCGGGCGGCGGCGAATCCGACATGGTGCCGCTCCCATGCCCGCCGCCCCGCTCATCATCCGTATCGCGCCGCTGACCTTCGCCTTCCTGTGGTCGAGCGGCTTCATCGTGGCGCGTTACGGCGCGGCCGATGCTGAGCCATTCACGTTCCTGACCGCGCGCTTCCTGCTGGCGGCGCTGCTGCTGTTGCTTCTCGCTGTCGCAACGCGCGCGCCGTGGCCGAAAACCTTCGGCGATGCCGGGCACAACATGGTCGCCGGGATTTTGCTGCATGGCGGGTATCTGTGTGGGGTCTGGTGGGCGGTCGCCAATGGCTTGCCGGCGGGCCTTTCGGCGCTGATCGCCGCCGCGCAGCCGCTGATGACCGCGATCCTGGCCGGGCCGCTCGCCGGCGAAAAGGTGAGCGCGCCGCAATGGGCCGGGATCGTGGTCGGCTTTGTCGGCATCGTGCTGGTGCTTGCGCCGCGGCTCGCCGGCGTCGATGCCGCGATGCTCGGCGTGGTGGTCGTGCCGATGCTGGTGAATTTCGGCGCCACGGTCTCGGTGACGCTCGGGACCTTTTACCAGAAGCGCTTCGCCGCGAGTAGCGACCTGCGCACCGGGACCTTCCTGCAATTCATCGGTGCGCTGTTCATCGTGGTGCCGCTCGCGCTCGCGACCGAAACCCTGCGCTTCGACGTTACGCCGACATCTATCGCGGTGCTGCTCTGGTCGGTGGTCGCATTGTCGATCGGCGCGATTGCGCTGCTGCTGCTGTTGATCCGCCGCGGCGCGGTCTCGCGCGTGGCGGCGCTGATCTATCTGGTCCCGCCGCTGGTGGCGGCGGAAGCCTTCGTGCTGTTCGGAGAGGATCTCACCGCGGTGCAGATGGCCGGCATGGTGGCGACGGCTGCCGGCGTGTGGCTGGCGGTGAAGCGCTAGGCTCTCCCTACGCGGCCTGCACGTCGGAGAGGAAGCGGCGCACTTGCGCGTCGAGATGTTCCGCCTCGACCGACAGGGCATCGGCGAGATCCTTGACGTCTCCCGACGTCGAGCGTGCCGCGGTGCTGGCTTCGGCGACGCGGCTCATCGCTTCCGCGCCGATGCGCGCTTCGCTTGAGGCGCGGTGCACGCCATCGGCAATCGACGAGACGGCCGCATTCTGCTGTTCGACGGTGGACGCCACCGCGGCGGCGATCATCGACATTTCCCCGATGATCGAATTCACCTGATCGATGGCTTCCGCGGCGTCGGCGACCGCGGACTGGATCGCGCCCACCTGGCCGGCGATTTCCTCAGTCGCTTTCGCGGTCTGGCCCGCGAGCGACTTCACCTCGGATGCGACCACCGCGAATCCGCGCCCGGCTTCGCCCGCGCGCGCTGCTTCGATGGTCGCGTTCAGCGCCAGCAAATTGGTCTGGCCGGCGATCGCCTGGATCAGCCCCACCACTTCGCCGATCCGGTTCGCGGCCAGGCCGAGGTCGGACATGGTGCGGCCGGTGCGCTCCGACTCGGTCACCGCGCGGCCCGCGACTTCGGTTGCGCGGATCGCCTGCGACGCGATCTCGCCGATCGATGCCGCCAGTTCCTCCACCGAGCTTGCGGCGGCGGTCACGTTGCCGGAAGCCACTTCGACGCGCTGCTCGCCGGTGCGTGCCTCTTGCGAAACGGTATCGGCGGCATGATTGAGTTCGCTCGACGTGACTTCGAGCTGCTTGGATGCTGCGCGCACGCGCGAGAGCGCCTGTTCGATCGATTTCTCGAACTGGCCGATCGTGGTGCCGATGGTTTCGGCCCGGCGTTCGCGCGACCGGTTGGTCTGCGCCTCGGCCGTCGACAGGCGCTCGCGCTCGACCATATTGTCGCGGAACACGATGACGGTGCGCGCCATGGCGCCGATCTCGTCGCGCCCCCTGGTGGCCGGGATCTGCGCGGTCGTATCGCCATCCGCCAGGCGGCGCATCACGCCGGCGAGTCCATTGAGCGGGCCGCTGATGCTGCGACCGATCAGCCAGCTGAATCCGAGTCCGAGCACAATCGCGAGCAAGCCAACGCCGATAATGACGTTGCGGGTCCATTGCTGCGCGGCGAGGAGCGCGTTCTCAGCGATATTCGCCCGCTCGCGGGCTGCGGAGATGATCTTGTCCGCCTGGGGCGACATCAACTCGGATTCCGCATTGATATACACGGCCTCGGGCCCGATCTTGCCAAGCGTCGAGGCCCAGAGCTGGAAGGTCATCGAATAATTGTCGATGTTGCGGATCAGCTGCTCACGCCGTTCGGGCGAGCCGTCCACCGAGTCGAACAGGAAGTGGAATTGCTGCACCTCTTCCATGAAGCGCTGACGCGACCCGCGCGTCTGATCGATGCGATACAGCGCCTCATAGCGCCGCATGGTGACCAATGACAGCAGCAGCTTGCGCGCGTCGCCTTCCGCCACCCAGGGCAGATCCTGGTTGATAATGCGTTCGACGCTGACGCCGGCTTCGTTGAGCTTCTGGCTGAGCCCTTCGACGTCAGTGAAGCCGAGCTTCTGCTGCTCCTGCATCAAGCTCGCGAAACGCTCCTTCAGTTCGGTGACCTTGTTGCGCAGCGGGGCGATCTGGTCGCGCTGCAACGGCTCGGCCTGGCTCTCGATGAAACTGAGACTTTGCAGTGCCTGGAGCGACGCTTCTTCAAACACCCACACCAGTTCGAAGGATGGGTGGCGCACGAAATCGGTCGCGCTCACGCGCATCAATCCGAGCGATCCCTTGAACTCGCGACTGGCGTCGGACAGGGACGAAGCCCGCTTGGCGCTGCGGAACGCGTGATCCACCGCGGTTTCGCCGACCTGATACGCGATCCCCGTGATCAGGAAGCCAATCACCGGGATGACGGTCATCGCCACGATCCTGGCGCGCACCGATAGGTGCGAAATCAGGTTTCTCGGAGCGAGACGTTGGTGGTTCGACGGCATCGGGAAATCCGGAAGCAGACAGGCGGGGCAGGCGTGGTCCAGCAACCTCCGAACAAATCCCGAAATGGTTAATTTGAAGGAAAGACGCGGATTTCTAAGCAGCCGGGCCGATTTGACGCAGGTCGGCTTTGGCGCGTCGGGTTCCGGTATGCGCCAGACGCATGACTATCCCCGTCGGGCGGTCGAAATATCACGGCCTCTCAATCGGCAACCCGACGGCGCCGGCCGGCGTTGACCCTCGCGCCGCCGATCCGGCCGGCGTATCGCCGTGAGGATGATGATGGAAAAAATGAGGATTGAGCAGGGCGACTGGGTCGTCGTCTGCGACGGAGCCAAGGCCCTGGTGTTTGAAAATATCGGCGATGCCAAATTCCCCAATCTCAAGACCAAGGAGGTCTACGAACAGGAGGTCCCGGCCACCAGCGAAATGGGCACAGACGCTCCAGGCCGCCTCGGGAGTTCCGCCGACGGAAGGCGTAGCGCGGTCGAACAGACCGACTGGCATGACGAAGCCGAGAAGACCTTCCTCCACAAGCTTACCGGTCATCTGAATCATGCTGTCGAGCAGGGCCAGGCGAAGTCCGTGATCGTTGTCGCACCGCCGCGTGCGCTCGGCATCCTGCGCCAGAATTATTCGCCGCAGCTTCAGAAGGCGATCCGCAGCGAACTCGGCAAGGATTATGTGCGGATGCCGGTCCATGAGATCGAGAAGCATCTCACCGGCTGACGTGACTACGCGCGCATCAGCTTTCCGGACGGACGCTGCATTGTCCGGGTCATGCCGTCAAAGGATATAGCCGAGTTCGACGAGCGACTTGGCGATTGCGAGATCGATCGGCGTCTGTGGAATGTCGCCGATCGTCTCGTGTAATGCCGTTCCGTCGATCCGGTGCGGGACCTTCCAGAGATACGACATGTCGCGCAGGTCGCGGAATGTCGGCATGATCGGCGCGAGCAGGCGCAGCATCAGCCACGGCATTGCGTCCATGCGCAGGCCGCGCTGGACCACCTTGCCCAACTCGCGGGTCAGTTGCTGCCCGGTCAGCGTGTAGCCTGGAAATCCCAGCGTCGTGAACGCGCCGAGCGCGTCGCGGATGGCGGCGAGACGCACCAGCGTCACGACCAGGTCCGGGACATAGGCCCAGGGATGCGCGACGTCGAGCGGGCCCGGATAGATCACGCGGCGCTGCGCCAGATTGCGCGTGATCACACGGTCGAACCAGGCGCCGGAGCCGCTGCCGAAGAAATCTCCGGCCCGCAGGATGATCACGCGCGGCAGCCCCTCCAGCGTGGCGTCGCGCATCTGCTCCTCGGCATCGGCGCGCAAGATGCCCTTGCGGGTGGTCGGCCGCATCGGGGTGGTCTCGTCCAGGGTTTCCGGCATGCCCTCGCCGAAATTATAGACGTTGCCGGGGAACATCAGCGTCGCGCCGGCGGATTGCGCGGCGATGATTGCGATATTGGTGAAAAGCGGAACCTGGCCTTGCCACTCGAGCAGTGTCGGGTTCAGCGCGTTGAACACGACCTGCGCGCCTTGCGCCGCGGCCTTGACCGCCGCGTGGTCGCGCAGATTCACTTCCGCGACAAGGGTGCCCTGCGCCGCGCGCGCGGCTGCGCCCGGCCGCACCAGACTCACGACCTCCCAGCCGGCATCGCGAAAGCCTTCCGCGGCCGCCTTTCCAAGCCGTCCGGCGGCGCCCAGGATCAGAATGCGTTCAGTCATCGGTCCTCATCTCTCTGCCGTGGAGCATTAGCTTCAACACGAGGAGGATGCTAGAAGCAGCGCATGTCGGACGTGCTGTTTTACGCGATGGTGCCGCTCGCGATTTTCGCGGTCGCGATTGTGCTGGTGCTCGGCCTCGTGAACATGATGCGCGGCGGCTCGCCGCAGCGTTCGCAGAAACTGATGCGGCTGCGCGTGCTGCTGCAATTCGTCGCCATCGTGATCATCATGCTGACCATCTGGGTGATGGACCGCTGACACATGGTCACCCTCAATCGCATCTACACCCGAACCGGGGACGACGGAACGACCGCGCTCGGTAGCGGCGAGCGGCGCAAGAAATACGATCTGCGCGTGTCGGCCTACGGTACCGTGGACGAAACCAACGCCACGCTCGGACTGGTCCGCCTGCACACCGCGGATGATGCGGCGTTGGATGTCATTCTCGCGCGCGTCCAGAATGACCTGTTCGACGTCGGCGCCGATCTCAGCACGCCGGATGTGGCGAAAGGCCCGGGCGGCGTGCGGTTGGCGGTCACCGACGCGCAGGTCGATTGGGTGGAGCAGCAGATCGACACGCTCAACGCCGCGATCGACCCGCTGCGCTCGTTCATCCTGCCGGGCGGCAGCGCCGCCGCGGCGCATCTGCATCTAGCGCGCACCACGTGCCGGCGCGCCGAACGGCTGATCGTCGAACTGATCGACCAGCCCGGCGAGAGCGTGTCGCCCACGGCGCTGAAATACATGAACCGGCTTTCGGATTTTCTGTTCGTCGCGGCCCGCCATGCGAATGGCAAGGGCGCGGACGACGTGCTCTGGGTGCCGGGCAAGAACCGCTGATCTTACCGCTGATCTTACCGCTGACCATTCGCGGTTGAACATTTCGCAGCAGCGCTGGGGGGCGCATACATGGTTCTGCCACTGTGGGATGAGAATCCATTCACGGCGCCTGTGAAGCCTGTCGTCACGTGGGGACTGATCGCGCTCAATGTGCTGATCTTCGTGGTGCAGATCGCCGTTCCCGGTGACGCCGTGACCGCGGCGGCGATCGGTTTCGGCGCGACACCCGCGGCGGTGCTGCATCTCGACCCACTCGCGATTGACATGCAACGGACCGGCTCGGGCGGATGGCTATGGCCGGAACTGACGATCATCACGTCAATGTTCCTTCACGGCGACGTGCTTCACCTGCTCGGCAACATGCTGTTTCTGTTCGTGTTCGGTGACAATATAGAGCTTACGCTCGGGCGCACCCGGTTCCTGATCTTCTATATAGTCTGCGGCATCGGCGCGGCGCTGGCTTATATCCTGGCAGGCCCCTATTCGACCGCGCCGCTGGTCGGTGCGTCGGGCGCGATTGCCGGCGTGGTCGCGGCTTATGCAATGATCCGGCCCTGCGCCAAGGTCACCGTGGTCGTGATCCGCTTTATCGTGCTGCGGGTGAAGGCGTTCTGGGTGGTTGGCGGGTGGATTCTGTGGCAGTTCGTCCAGATCGCCATGCAAGAGCCCGGCGACCAGGTGGCCTATTCAGCCCATATCGGGGGTTTGGTGGTCGGTGCGGTTCTGCTGCTGCTGATCAAGGGGCCGGACGTGGTGCTGTTCGAATGTCTCGATCATGAGGAAAAGGCCGGGGACGTTGCATAAGATGCGCGCTGACCCGCGCGCGTTGACACCCCGGCGCGGCGGCCTTTAGGTTGCCGCGCAATCGCTGCCCACCGGGATAAAGGCCGCCATGAAGATTCTCGTCGCCGTCAAACGGGTCGTCGACAAAGACATCAAGATCAGGGTCAAGCCGGACCAATCCGGGGTCGACCTCGCCAATGTGAAGATGTCGATGAATCCCTTCGACGAGATCGCCGTCGAAGAAGCGCTCCGCCTTCGTGAAAAAGGTCAGGCGACCGAGGTCATCGCGGTGTCGATCGGTCCGGCGCAGGCTGCCGAGACCATCCGCACCGCACTCGCCATGGGCGCCGATCGCGGCATCCTGGTGAAGTCCGATACGGCGCTTGAGCCGCTGGCGGTGGCCAAGATCTTGAAGGCGATCGTTGACCAGGAGCAACCCGGTCTGGTGATCCTGGGCAAGCAGGCGATCGACGACGATTCCAACCAGACCGGTCAGATGCTCGCCGCCCTCACCGGCTGGCCGCAGGGGACCTTCGCGTCGAAGCTCACGCTGGAGGGTTCCGACGTGGTGGTCACGCGCGAAGTCGATGGCGGATTGCAGACCGTCAAGCTCCGGGGCCCGGCGATCGTGACGACGGACTTGCGGCTGAACGAGCCGCGTTATGCGAGCCTGCCCAACATCATGAAGGCGAAGAAGAAGCCGATCGACGAAAAGACCCCCGATGCCTACGGCGTCGACGTCACGCCGCGGCTTGAGGTGTTGAAAACCATCGAGCCGTCGAGCCGCCAGGCGGGCATCAAGGTCGGGTCGGTGACGGAACTGGTCGGCAAACTGAAAGAAGCGGGAGTGATCTGATGACTACGCTTCTGCTTGCCGAACACGACAACAAGACGCTGAAGGATTCGACCAACAAGACACTCACCGCGGCCAAGGCGCTCGGCGGCGAGATCCATGTGCTGGTCGCGGGTGCGGGCAGCCGCGCGGTTGCCGAGGCAGCCGCCAAGCTCGACGGCGTTGCCAAGGTGCTCGTCACCGACGCGCCGGCCTATCAGCATATGCTGGCTGAGCCGCTGGCTGCGCTGATCGTTGCGCTCGCACCAGCCTACGACGTGATCATCGCGCCGGCCACGACCGGCGGCAAGAATGTGCTGCCGCGCGTCGCCGCTTTGCTCGATGTGATGCAGGTCTCCGAAATCGTGAAGGTGCTCGCGCCCGACACCTTCGAGCGCCTGGTCTATGCCGGCAACGCGATTCAGCAGGTGCGCTCGAAGGACGGCAAGAAGGTCATCACGGTGCGCACCTCGACCTTCCAGCCGACCGGGGAAGGCACCAGCGTTGCGCCGATCGAGGACGCGGCGGCATCCGCCGATCCGGGCGTTTCGTCTTTTGTCGGCGAGGAATTGTCCAAATCCGAGCGGCCCGAGCTGACCTCGGCCAAGATGATCATCTCTGGCGGCCGCGCGATGCAGAGCCGGGAGAATTTCACCAAATATATCGAGCCGGTGGCCGACACGCTCGGCGCCGCGGTCGGCGCCTCGCGCGCGGCGGTCGATGCCGGTTATGCTCCGAACGACTGGCAGGTCGGCCAGACCGGCAAAGTGGTGGCGCCGGAACTCTATATCGCCGTCGGTATCTCCGGGGCGATCCAGCACCTGGCCGGCATGAAGGACTCCAAGGTGATCGTGGCGATCAACAAGGACGAGGATGCGCCGATCTTCCAGGTGGCCGATTACGGCCTGGTGGCGGACCTCTACCAGGCATTGCCGGAACTCGCCGAGGCGCTAAAAAAGGCCAAGGGTTGAGCGTTGGGCTGACAAGACCGCCTCATTGGGCGTAGAACACTGCACGACGCGTTAGGTAGGCATGAACTTTCCCGAAAACCGGCTCCCGCTTTCGGGATCATGCTCCAGGCAGGATCAATGGCTGTCATTCAAAAAGTTGGCGTGATCGGCGCAGGCCAGATGGGCAGCGGCATCGCACATGTGGCCGCGCTTGCGGGCTATCATGTCGTGCTCAACGACGTGTCGTCCGAACGCATCAAGGGCGGCATCGCAACCGTTCACGGCAACATGGCGCGCCAGGTCGGCAAGAAGCTGATCACCGAGGCCGACCGCAACGGCGCGCTGTCGCGCATCGGGGCGGCGGAGACCATCGCCGATCTCAGCGACTGCGATCTGGTGATCGAGACCGCCACCGAGAAGGAAGACGTCAAGCGCAAGATCCTCGGCGAGCTCAGCAGCGTGTTGAAGCCCGACGCGATCATCGGCACCAATACCTCCTCGATCTCGATCACGCGCCTTGCCGCGTCGACCGACCGGCCGGAGCGCTTCATCGGCATTCACTTCATGAATCCGGTGCCGTTGATGGAACTGGTCGAGATCATCCGCGGCATCGCGACCGACGATCCGACCTTCGAGGTCACCAAGCAATTCGTCAGCAAGCTCGGCAAGACCATCGCCGTGGCCGAGGATTTCCCCGCCTTCATCGTCAACCGCATCCTGCTGCCGATGATCAACGAGGCGATCTATACGCTGTACGAAGGCGTCGGCTCGGTCGAGGCGATCGACACCGCGATGAAACTCGGCGCACATCATCCGATGGGGCCGCTTGAACTCGCCGACTTCATCGGGCTCGATACCTGCCTGTCGGTGATGCAGGTGCTGCATGAAGGTCTCGCGGATTCGAAATACCGGCCGTGCCCGCTGCTGGTGAAATATGTCGAGGCCGGCTGGCTCGGCCGCAAGGCGCAACGCGGCTTCTACGATTATCGCGGCGAGAAGCCGGTCCCGACGCGCTAATTTCTTCGAAACAGATCGCGGATCGCACGCGCCGGACGACCATCGATCGCGGCCAGGCCGATCAGGATTCCCATCATCCCGATGAGTTGCGGTGGCGACAGAATTTCGCCGAGCATCAACGCGCCCAGGGTGACGGCCCATAGCGGCTGGACGAAGGTCACCAGCAGCACGCTGGTTGCGCCGATCCGGGCAATGATCGTGAAGAACAGCAGGTAGGCCAGCGCGGTCGAAAACACGGTCAGCACCACGATCGCCCAGATCGCGTTCCAGGAGGGCGCCGGCAATGTCCATGGGGAATCCACCAGCAGCGATGCCGGCGCCAGGATGAAGCATGAGAGAATGAGTTGGCCGGTGGCGACAGTCACCGGCGGGACGCCGGAGAATCTGCGTCCCGAGATGGCGGCAAAGGCGAAGCACAGGGCGGCCAGCAGCGCCGCGCCCTGTGCGAGCACGTCGATACCGATCTGGCTGAGAAGGTCCGGACCGATCATCACGACCACGCCGGTGAAGCCGATGATCAGTCCAACCAGCCGGTCTGTCGAGATCCGGTCATCCCTCGTCAACAGCGCGGTGAACATCACGCCGAAGAATGGTGTTGTCGCGTTCAGGATCGCACCCAGTCCACTCGGGATGTGAAGCTGCGCCCAATACATCGCCGTGAACGGGATCACGTTGTTGAACAGCGACAGCGGCACAAACGCCTTCCAGGTCGCGATGTCGCGGGGCAGCCGCAAGCCCGTGGCCAGCATCACCATCCAGAGCAGCAGCGCCGCGCCGATGATGCGGATGAAGGAGACCGTGATCGGCGGGACCTCGGCCACCGCAACCTTGGCGAAGACGAACGAGACGCCCCAGAACACCGAGAGCGCGAGCATCAGTCCCCAATCGGTGAGGGAGATCGATGGCTTTGCCGCCCCCGTCATGGTCGTCATCGATCCCCCGCGGCGCAACCGGCCGAGTCGATGACGCTGACTATCACGGCGCGCCTGGCAGGAGTCTTTTTGCGGCGGATGACTGCCATGCATGCGTCCCGATAGGATTGTCAGGCAAGGTCCGAGATTCCGGCGCAGATTCCCATGGCCATAAAATACGTCCCGTCACGCATTCACCTGCTGGCAGCGAAAGAGGCGCCGGTCATCGTCGTGCTGCAGCGCAAACGCGCCAAGCTGTTTCATGTCGTGACCATTAACGCGGCGACGCATGAGGTCGTGGAAGGGTCGTGGTTTCGCGGCGTCCTGCACGTGATGAAATGCGATGTCTCGTTCGACGGCAAATACATGGTTTACATGGCGGTCGGACAACACGCTTACACCACGTGGAGCGGGCTTTGCCGCCTGCCATGGTTGAAGACGCTGGTGGATGGCAAGACCATCGGAATCAACTGGGGTGGCGGCCATTTCGCCAGCCGCGACGTTCTGGTCACCAATGGCTGGCAAGAGCCTACCGGGCACGCCGTCGCCGAACCGGACATTCCCTTCAAGGTGGTCTCCGGGCCCTTGGCCTGTGCGCTCAGTGAGGACAGCGGCATGGTCGAGCAGGGGTTCGAGGGCGATGGCTTCGTCCGCATCAGCGACAACGCCGGACCGCAAGAGACCTTCGCCGACCCGGAAGACCCGACCGTCGACGTTGGCGATGGCGGCTGGGCCAAACGGCCTTCGCCTGCGCATCCGGAATTGCAGGTGCATTATCTGGGCTACGAACACGGGGAACAATACGTCTTCTCGCTTCCGGATTTTCCGGGGATCGTCGCGGGGGCGAGCTGGGTGACGTGGGATTCAATCGGCACGCTGTGGGTGGCGCGGCCAGGCGTGGTCGAGCAATTCACCATCGACGATATGCCTGGTGGCAAGCCGTCATTCTCGCTCGACGTCGATCGGTTTGAGCCGCCGATACGCGGTGAGGTTATTTCCCCAGCGCCGCGGTGACCAGTCTGGTCGCGTCCTCGCTCGCCCATTCCGCCGGTCCGGCGATGGTGCCGATCTCGCAGCCGGCCGGATCGATCATCAGGGTGGTCGGCATCCCGAAGGCGCGCCCGATCATCTTCAGGTCGGTGAACACCTTGGCGCTGGTATCGGTGTAGAAGCCGAGCCGTTTCAAGCCGACCTCGTCGAACCAGGCCTTGGGCTTCTGCGGGTCGCGGGTGTCGATATTGATCGCGACCACCTCGAAATCCGCGCCGCCGAGCTTGGCCTGGAGCGCGTCGAGCGCCGGCATTTCCTGGCGGCAGGGCACGCACCAGGTGGCCCAGAGATTCAGCAGCACGGTGCGTCCACGCCAGTCGGAGAGGTGCTTTTCGGCGCCCGAGGCGTCGCGGAACGCCAGATCCGGCACTCGGAGTGGGCTGGCCGCGGGGGTCACCGCCGCCACTTCACCGCGGATCAAGGGGGCGATCCGCTTGGCCAGCGCCTGCGCCGCGGCGCAGGCTGAAATGTCCGGATTGCTTTGAAACCGGCCGATCCCGTATACCCCGGCTGTTCCAATCAGGGCGCCGGCCACCACACAGGCCGCGATCAGCGTCCGGCGAGGCTTGCGCGCGTCCGGCATGGGCTGGGCGTGGGGGGATCGGTCCGGTGCTTCAGGTGATTCTGTCATGAGCAATAAGATGTGGGGCGGACGTTTCGCTTCCGGCCCCGACGCCATCATGGAGGAGATCAACGCGTCGATCGACTTCGACCGGCACCTTTACCGCCAGGATATCCAGGCGTCCAAGGCGCATGCCGCAATGCTCGCCCAACAAGGCATCATCACGGCGGACGATGCGAGTAAAATTTCGCAAGGCCTGGACACGATCCTGTCAGAGATCGAGAGCGGCAAGCTTGAGTTCCGCCGCGCGCTCGAAGACATCCATATGAACGTCGAAAGCCGGCTCAGCGAACTGGTCGGCCCGGCGGCCGGACGGCTGCATACCGCGCGCTCGCGCAACGACCAGGTCGCGACCGATTTCCGGCTCTGGATGCGCGCCTCGGTCGACGCGCTCGACCTGGCGCTGGCCGATTACCAGAAGGCTTTGGCCGAAAAGGCCTTCGCGCATGCCGGCACGGTGATGCCGGGCTTCACGCATCTGCAGACCGCGCAGCCGGTGACCTTCGGACATCACCTGCTTGCCTATGTCGAGATGGCGGCGCGCGACCGCGGCCGTTTCAAGGATGCGCGCCTGCGCGCGAATGAATCGCCGCTCGGCGCGGCGGCGCTGGCAGGCACCGGGTTTCCGATCGACCGCGAGATGACCGCGCTGGCGCTCGGCTTCGACCGGCCGATGGCGAATTCCATCGATGCCGTGTCCGACCGCGACTTCGTGCTCGAAGCGCTGGCAGCGGCGTCAATTACGGCGATGCATCTGTCGCGCTTTGCCGAGGAGATCGTGATCTGGACTTCGCCGCTCGCCGGGCTGGTGAAGCTTTCCGACAAGTTCACCACCGGATCCTCGATCATGCCGCAGAAGCGCAATCCCGACGCGGCCGAATTGGTGCGCGCCAAGACCGGCCGCATCGTCGGGGCGTTGACCGCGCTGCTGATCGTGATGAAAGGCCTGCCGCTCGCCTATGCCAAGGACATGCAGGAGGACAAGGAAGGCGCGATGGATGCGATCCATGCGCTGTCGCTCTGCATCGCCGCGATGGCCGGCATGGTGCGCGATCTGGAGCCGGACAAGGCGCGGATGCGCGCGGCCGCCGGTGACGGCTATTCGACCGCCACCGATCTCGCCGATTGGCTGGTGCGCGAATTGAAGCTGCCGTTCCGCGAAGCGCATCACATCACCGGCCGCATCGTCGCGAGCGCCTCGGAGAAAAACCTGCTGCTGCACGAGATGCCGCTCGCAGCGATGCAGGCGATCGAGCCGCGCATTACCGAGGCGGTGCGCGCCGGCCTGTCGGTCGACAATTCCGTCAAAGGCCGCGTCAGCCAGGGCGGCACCGCACCGGACAACGTCCGGCGCGAGGCCGAGCGCTGGCTGAAGCTGTTGAAATAGGAGAGCGAATTCGGGGCGTTCGCGCCTCGGCTGCGATCTGCTAGAGTGACGACGATTCCGGAGAATGCTCGTGATGCCGACCGACCGCCGCTTTGCCCGTCTTGCCCTGGCCGGCCTGCTTGTCGCCGCGCTTGGCCTGTCCGCCTGCGGGCGCAAAGGGCCGCTCGATGCGCCGCCCAGCGCGCAGATTCAAGGCGCGCCCGGCGCTCAAGGCGCGCCGGCTGCCCCGCCTCAGGAACAGCTCTATGACGCGGCGGGCAATCCGTTGGCGCCGAAGGGAGAGAAGAAGGCGTTCTTCCTCGACTGGCTGCTGAACTGAGCCGAAGGCTTTAGTCTCCATGCATCATTTCGATTATCGCGACGGCGTGATGCACGCCGAGGCGGTCAATCTCGTCGATCTCGCGGCCGCTGTAGGCACGCCGTTTTATTGCTATTCGACCGCGACATTGGAGCGTCATTATCGCGTCTTCGCCGCCGCTTTCGCCGATACGCGCGCGCTGGTCTGCTACGCGATGAAGGCGAATTCCAACCAGGCGGTGATTCGCACGCTGGCGCGCCTCGGCGCCGGCGCCGACGTGGTTTCCGCCGGCGAATTGATGCGCGCCCGCGCCGCCGGCATTCCGCCCGAGAAGATCATGTTCTCCGGCGTCGGCAAGACCGCTTCCGAACTCGCGCTCGCGCTCGATGAAAATATCTTTTGCATCAATGTCGAGTCGGAGCCGGAACTGGAATTGGTGTCTTCGATCGCGAAGGCGAAGGGCCGCATCGCGCATGTTTCGTTGCGCGTGAATCCCGACGTCGATCCGAAGACCCACGCCAAGATCGCAACCGGCAAGGCCGAGAACAAGTTCGGCATTCCGATCAGCCGCGCGCGCGAGGTCTACGCGCGGGCCGCGCGCCTGCCCGGCATCAAGGTCTCCGGCGTCGACATGCATATCGGCAGCCAGATCACCGAGCTCGGACCATTCGGCACCGCGTTCGATCTGCTGTCGGACTTCGTGCGCACGCTGCGCGCCGATGGCCACGAGATCAGCCATGTCGATCTCGGCGGCGGCCTCGGCATTCCGTATCGCGACGACAACGAGCCGCCGCCGCATCCGGACGCCTATGCCGAAGTGGTCAAGCGCGCCACCCGCGCACTCGATTGCATGCTGATCTTCGAGCCTGGGCGCCTGCTGGTCGGCAATGCCGGCATCCTGGTTACGCAGGTGCTGCTGGTGAAGCACGGCGAGGCGAAGGATTTCGTGGTCGTCGATGCCGCCATGAACGACTTGATCCGGCCGACGCTTTACGAGGCCTATCACGAGGTGCGCCCGGTCCAGGCACCGCCCGCCGGCGCCCGCCGCATCCGCGCCGATGTGGTCGGCCCGGTCTGCGAATCCGGTGATTTCCTGGCGCTGGACCGCGACATGCCTGCACCGAAGCCGGGCGACCTGCTCGCGGTGATGACGGCGGGGGCCTATGGCGCGGTGCAGGCCGGCACCTACAATACCCGGCCCCTGGTGCCGGAAGTGCTTGTGCGCGAGGCGGAATGGGCCCTGGTGCGCCCGCGTGTCGAGGTCAAGGACCTGATCGCGCTGGACCGCCTGCCGCCGTGGTAGCGCGTTATCCCGGTGCCGGTGTTTTGATCGCCGGTGCCTTGGTTTTGCCCGCTGGTACAGCTCTGATCGCGTGTTAGGATATCGCGATCCCGTGGATTCTCTTTGCGGAGAGCCCTTTTGACCGACCGCCCTGTGGACGCTGCTTCGACGCCTGACCGGACGCAAGACCGGCCCGAGGGTGCCATGCTTGGGCGCGCGGTATCCCGTGCGCGCTGGAGCATCCTGTGGGAGCGGCTCTGGCCCGCTTTGGCCGCCGTGGCGACGTCGGTCGGCCTGTTCCTGGCGGTGTCGTGGCTCGGCGTCTGGCTCTGGCTGCCGCCGCTGGCGCGCCTCGTCGGCCTGGCGCTGTTCGGGCTGCTGCTCCTGGCTTCGTTCTATCCCTTGCTGCGACTGCGCGTTCCGCGTGACGCGGAGGGGCTGCGCCGGCTCGATCGCGGGTCCGGCCTGCCGCATCGGCCGGCAACGACGATGGCCGACGAATTGGCGCTGACCTCAAGCGATCCGGTCTCGGAGGCGTTGTGGCGCGCCCATGTCGAACGCGCGCTACTCGCCGCGCATAATCTGCGCGCTGGCCTGCCGCGTCCGCTATTGGCGGCGCGCGATCCGTTTGCGCTGCGCGCGCTGGTCGCCATCGCAGTGGTGGCCACTTTCTTCGCCGCCGCCGGCGAGCGCGACCGCCGCATCACCGCTGCCTTCGATTGGCGCGGCGTCATCACGCCCGCGAATTTCCGCGTCGATGCCTGGGTGAGTCCGCCGGCTTATACCGGCCGGCCGCCGGTGATGCTGCCGGGATTGCGGCCCGGCGAGACCGCGCATCATGCCGGCATCACCACGGTGCCGAGTGGCAGCGTGCTGGTGATCCGTTCGACCGGCGACGTGAAGCTCGACATTGCCACCGCGGGCGGCCTTGCGGATTCGACCGCCGCCGCGCCGGCGCCGGTCGCCAGCGGCACGCAGGAGCGCCGCTTCGCGATCACCGATACCGGCAGCGCGACGTTGCGCGGTCTGAGCGTCGGCGATCTCACATGGAATTTCGCCGCGGTGCCGGATCGCGCGCCGACCATCCAGCTCTCCAAGGATCCGGAGGAGCAGGGACGCGGCACGCTCAAGCTCGGCTACAAGGTCGAGGACGATTACGGCGTGGCCGAAGCGCAAGCGATCTTCACGCTCAAGGCGCCCGAGAAGCCGGCTGCGCGCACCCCGCGTCCGCTCTATGAGGCGCCGAATTTCGCGCTGACATTGCCCCAGGCGCGCACGCGTCAGGGCGCGGCCGAGATGCTCAAGGATCTCACCGAACATCCGTGGGCCGGCACCGATGTCGGCCTGACGCTGACCGCGCGCGACGAGGCCGGCAACGAAGGCCGCAGCGCGCCGTTCGAGATGCAGATGCCGCAGCGCCCGTTCGCCAATCCGGTGGCGCGGTCGTTGATCGAGCAGCGGCGCGACCTCGCGCTCGATGCCGATAATCGCGATCAGGTGCTGGTCGCGCTCGACGCGCTTGCGATCGCGCCGGAGCGCTTCGCGACCGAGAGCGGCGTCTATCTCGGCCTGCGTTCGATCTTCTGGCAGCTCAGCCGTGCCAGGAGCGACGACGACCTGCGTGAAGTGGTCTCGCGGCTGTGGCAAATGGCTGTCGCGATCGAAGACGGCAACATGTCGGATGCCGAGAAGTCGCTGCGCGCCGCGCAGGATGCGTTGCGCGAGGCGCTGGATCGCGGCGCGACCGACGAAGAACTCAAGCGGCTGATGGATCAGCTGCGTGCCGCCATGGACAAGTTCATGCAGGCGCTGGCCGAGCAGATGAAGCAGAATCCGCAGATGGCGCGGCCGCTCGATCCCAATGCGCGGATGCTGAGCCAGCAGGACCTCAAGAGCATGATGGACCGGCTGGAGCGCATGGCGCGGTCCGGCGCCAAGGACGCCGCGAAGCAATTGCTGCAGCAACTGCAGCAGATGATGGACAATCTGCAGGCCGCGCGTCCGGGTCAGGACGGCGACATGGACGACGACATGATGCAGGCGCTGGATCAGCTCGGCGACATGATCCGGAAGCAGCAACAATTGCGCGACAAGACATTCCAGCAAGGCCAGGACCAGCGCCGCGACCGGCAGCGCGGCCAGCGTGGCGACCAGAACCAGCAGATGGGCGACCTGAAGCAGGACCAGCAGGCGCTGAAGGATCAGCTCAAGAAGCTGCTCGAGCAATTGCGTCAGAAGGGCATGGGTCAGGGGCAGGGCCAGCAGCAGATGGATCAACTCGGCGAGGCCGGCGAGTCGATGGGCGAGGCGGAGGGCCAACTCGGCGAAGGCAACGCCGACGGCGCTGTCGGCTCGCAAGGCAAGGCCCTGGAAGCGTTGCGCCGTGGCGCGCAGGGCATGGCGCAGGCGATGCAGCAGGGTCAGGGTCCAGGCCAAGGACCAGGGCCGGGTCAGCCCGGGCGACTGGGCCAGCCGCGCGCCGATCGCGATACCGATCCGCTCGGCCGTCCGCTGCGCGGGCGCGACTATGGCGACGACGTCACGGTGAAGGTGCCCGGCGAGATCGACGTGCAGCGCGCACGCCGCATCCTCGAGGAACTGCGCCGCCGCTTTGGTGAGAGCTTCCGCCCGCAACTCGAGCTCGATTATCTCGACCGGCTGCTCAAGGGTTTCTAGCTCCGCTCGAGCGTCCGGCATCGTGCAAAGCCCAACCTTCCGGCTGCTCTACCGCGCGATCCTGGACCGCCAGCAGATCACCTGCATTCAGCGCGGTCATTGTCGCGAATTGTGCCACCATATCCTCGGCCACAAGGACGGCGAGGAGCGGCTGCTCGCATATCAATTCGGCGGCTCGTCATCGGTAGATAGTTCGTTGCAATGCTCGTGCAACGCGAATTGCCGAAAGCAGTCGACTGTGCTCCGATTGAGTATCTGTCGCGGACCGAGATCGTTCTCGTCCGCGGCCTGACCCCAAGAAGAACTCTCGTTGCAAATTTGGAGATGGCAGATGCTGAGCCGCAGGAAATTGCTAGGTTCGATCGCCGCGACAACGCTCGCTGCGCCCAGTTTCTCGACCGCGTCTTTCGGGCAGGCGAATTTTCCCTCGCAGACCATCACGCTGATCTGCCCCTTCGCGACCGGATCGGGTGCCGACGTCTGGGCGCGCTATTATGCGAACAAGCTGAAGGAGGTCTCCGGCGCAACGACCATTGTCGAAAACAAGGTCGGCGCCGGCGGGCTGATCGCTTCGCAGTATGTGGCGCGCGCGAAGCCCGATGGATACACCTTATACGTCATCCCAGGGGCGAACGTTCTGGGCTCGGCGCCTCACGTGTTCAAGCAATTGCCGTTCGATCCCGTGAACGACTTCGAGCATGTCACGACGATGGCCAAGACCGTTCTCTTGCTCCTCGTCTCGGCGAACAGCCCTTACAAAACGGTCGACGACCTGGTGGCCGATTTGAAGAAAAAGGGCGACAAGGGATCGTATGCGTCGGTGTCGAATACCAGCCTCGCCGTCAGCGAGCTGTTCAAGGCCGCGTTCGACCTGCAGACGGTCGAGGTCAAGTTTCCGGCGTTTGCGCCGGCGATCAATGAGATGAATAGCGGCAACATCTCATTCGTATTTCTTGATGGCGCGCAGTCGCTCGGTCATCTCACTGAGGGGCGAATGAGGGCGCTGGCGCAGACTACCGCCGAGCGGACTTCGGGCCTTCCCAACATTCCTGGCGCTCGCGAGGCCGGCATCAAGAACATGGATATCGCGTTGTGGTGGTCGGTCCATCTCCCGAAGGGCACGCCGCAGGCGATCGTCAGCAAATACGAAGAATGGTTCGATAAGATCACCGCTTCGGCGGATGTTCAGAAATTCCTCGCCGATAGCGGGACGTCTCCCTTCCCAGGAAATTCCAAGCAGCTGAAGGCGCTGCTTGAGGAAGAGATCAAGAATTGGGGCACCTACGCGCGACTCGCGAAGATCGTGCCGCAATAGCAGGGTCGTCGGCACGGTTGGTCAGTTCACACGAACTGCCAGTGCGCTGCTGACGCTCTTGCGCAGGTCGGCCAACGACAGCGGCTTCGAGATCACGTCATGCACCAGCGCATCGAGCCCGTTGGCGCGCTCGCGCTGATGCGCGTAGCCGGTCATCAGCAGGATCGTCAGCGCGGGATAATCGCGCGCGGCGGCAAGCGCCAGCGCGATGCCGTCCATCATCGGCATCTGGATGTCGGTCAGCAGCAGGTCGAAGGCGCCGGCCGCATTGGTCAATTCGTCGAGCGCGGCGGCGCCGTCCGGCATCGCGACGACCTCATGGCCATCCATCGTCAAGGCGCGCGCGACCAAGGCGCGAACCGCCTCTTCGTCCTCTGCGATCAGGATGCGTGCCATGGAAAGCTCATCTGCTACTGGAAGCCCGCGACCATGTCGCGGCGGGTGAAGAAACGGACCACGACTTCGCGTCCCTCGGGCGGCGGCGAGGCGAGGCGTGAGCGGAACGGAAGAGTCTCCCCTGCCGCGAGCGAGGTCTTCGTCGGCAGCGCGGTCCACGAATAGATTTCCTGTCCGGCCTCGTTGCGCACCGAAAAGCGCAGCCGCGGAATGTCGGCGGTCTTCTTGGCGCTGTTGATGATCGCGCCTTCGACCGCGAGGACGGAGACGCCGTCATGGACCTCGCGGATCGTCTTCAGATCGAAGAAATCAAGACCGCGCAGGTTCACCGGCAGGCCGACCGCGGCGAACAGCGAGGCGGTCTGCGGGACGGCGCGCACCACATCGGCGCGAAACGCGATCAGGGCGAGATGGACCACCACCAGCGCGAAAATGACGAACATCGCCGACGGCATGCCGATGCGGCGCTTGCGCGTGCGGCGCATCCTGGCGGCACGGCGCGCGGCGACCGCCTCGATATCCTCGGGGATCGGCGGGTCGAGGCTGATGTCGGGCTGCCGGCCGTCGTCGAGGTCGGTCGGCACCAGCGGCGGAGCCTCGGCGACCAGCGGCGGCAGCTCGTCGGCGGAAGGCTCGGCGACAGGGGAGTCGTCGCGTGGCGCCGGGGCATCCTCGGCATAGACGTCGTCCCGGCTTGGGGGCGCGTCGGTCTCCGCCGGGTCCGGCGCTTGCTCCTGGTTAACCCGGACGAGCTGTGGCGCCGCCCGAGCGGCTACCGGCGCTTCGGAGGGGCGTTGGGCAATCCCTGGTGCAAGGTCTTGTGGATAGGCCTGCCAGACCGTGCGGCAGCGCACGCACCGCACCGAACGTCCCGAAACGCCGAGCGACGCCGCGTCGACGTTGTAGGAGGTGGCGCAGTTCGGACAGACGATGGGCATTGGCCGATTCGACGCAGAGGATTCGACCTCGCACCCTAACAGCCGACCGTTAACGAACCGGAAACCATGTCCCGGGCCGCGTCATTAGGCGCATAAGCCCCACACCGGCCATGCTCCGGCCCAAGGAATCCTGTAAAAATCGAATCGCCCGCGGTTTCGGGGGGCTGGAGGAAGAATGGTCCGTTTCGACAATGTCGGCTTGCGCTACGGGCTCGGCCCCGAGGTTCTGCGCGATCTGACTTTCCGGATCGAGCCGCACTCGTTCCAGTTCCTGACCGGGCCGTCCGGAGCCGGCAAGACCTCGCTGCTGCGGCTGCTGTTCCTGTCGATGAAGCCGACGCGTGGCTTGGTCACCCTGTTCGGCCACGATGTGGCGTCGTTGAGCCGCGAGGCGCTGTCGACGCTGCGCCGCCGGATCGGCATCGTGTTCCATGATTTCCGCCTGCTCGACCATATGACCACCTACGAGAATGTCTCGCTGCCGTTCCGCGTCATGGGCCGCGAGGAGGATAGTTATCGCGACGAGGTGGTCGAATTGCTGAGTTGGGTGGGCCTTGGCGACCGCATGGGGGCACTGCCGCCGGTGCTCTCAGGCGGAGAGAAGCAGCGCGCCGCGATCGCGCGCGCGGTGATCGCGCGGCCGCAACTGCTGCTCGCCGACGAGCCGACCGGCAACGTCGATCCGAGCCTTGCGCAACGGCTGCTGCGGCTATTCGTCGAGCTCAACAAGTCGGGCACCTCGGTGGTGATCGCGACCCATGATATCGCCTTGATGGACCAGTATGACGCCCGGCGCCTCGTCCTCCATGACGGGCGCATCCACACCTACGATTGATCGAGCATGGACGCGGATGGTCGCGAGACGAGCGAACTGACCGCACCGGCCGGGCAGCGCGGACCATTGCCGCGGACCGAAACGCCGATCGTGCCGAAGACCTCGATCGCCGGGCGGGCGCTGGTCGCGGTGGTCGCAATCATGACCTTCCTCGCCTCGCTCACTACCGGGGCGGTGATGCTGGTCTGGGCGACCGCTGGCGAATGGCAATCTGATGTGGCGCGCGAGGTGACCGTCCAGGTCCGCCCCGTGTCGGGCCGCGACATCGAGGCGGATATGCGCCGCGCCGGCGAGATCGCGCGCAGCTATCCGGGCGTCACCGACGTGCGCCCCTTCTCGAAAGATGAATCGGCTCGACTGCTGGAGCCGTGGCTCGGCACCGGGCTGGCGCTCGAGGACCTGCCGGTGCCGCGGCTGATCGTGGTCAAGATCAACAGCGCCGCCACCTTCGACCCGGTGCAACTGCGTCGCCTGCTGAATGCTCAGGTGCCAAGCGCCAGCCTCGACGATCACCGTGGCTGGATCGACCGCATGCGCGCCATGACCGGTGCGGCTGTGGCGGCCGGCATCGTGATCCTTTCGCTGGTCTTCGCCGCAACCATCCTGTCCGTTACCTTCGCGACACGCGGCGCGATGGCGACCAACCGGCCGATCGTTGAGGTGCTGCATTTCATCGGCGCCAAGCCCGGCTTCATCGTCGGCCAGTTCCAGCGGCATTTCCTCATGCTCGGGCTCAAGGGCGGCGCGGTTGGCGGCGGCACGGCGATCCTGGTTTTCCTGGTGGCAGAGCTGCTGGCCGGCTGGCTGTTCGGCGGCGAGGTCGCCGCCCTGTTCGGGAATCTGTCACTGGGCCCGCTGGGTTACGCGGTGGTCGTGGCCCAGGTCGTGCTGATCGCCATCGTCACCGCGGCGACCTCGCGCCATACCGTCAATCGCACCCTCGAAAGCATTGGTTAACCTCTGCGCCATGCCGCCGCCGGAATTTAGGCTATGATTCCGGCAGGGAGATCACGGTGGCGTTCGGACCAAGCACCAACGACCAGACCGAAACCGCGGGTGCCGCTGCGCGCCGCTGCGCGCCGCGGCGCGCCGCGGCGGGCTGGGTGCGTTCGGGCGGCTGTTCGTCGCCGGCATCGTGATCGCGGCGCTGACTTTCGGATTCTTCCTGTGGCGGTTGCCGGTGGAGGAGTTGGCGCAGGCGCCGAAAGCGGACGGCATCGTGGTCCTCACCGGCGGTGCTGCGCGCGTCAACGACGCGATCGAGTTGCTGGCCACCGGTCACGGCCAGCGGCTGCTGATCAGCGGCGTGCATCCGGCGACCCGGACCGATGAGATTTCTCGCCTCAATCCGGAGCATCAGCGCGCGGTGCGCTGCTGCGTCGATCTCGACCGCGAAGCGCTGAATACTTTCGGCAACGCATCCGGCACGCGGCGCTGGGCCAAGGAGCGCGGGTTCCGGTCGCTGATCGTGGTCACCTCGAATTATCACATGCCGCGCGCCATGGCCGAGCTGTCGCATCAGCTGCCTGACGTGACGCTGATTCCCTATCCGGTGGTGAGCGACAAGCTGCGCGCCGAACCGTGGTATGTGAGCGGCGCGACGATGAAGCTCGTTTTCACCGAATACCTGAAGTATATGCTGGCCGTCAGCCGCATGCGGCTGGAGGGCATTGTCGATACCAGCGAGGCTTCCAAGGTTTCGTGGCTGCTTCGTCGATGACGCTGCGGACCGCGCGTCACGCATGCGAATGAACGTTTTTCAACGTGGGTTGGTTTCGTGATTCTGTTTCGCTCCATCCTGTTCAACCTGTTGTTCTATGTCACGCTGGCGCTCTACTGCATCGCCGCGATCCCGACGCTGCTGCTGCCGCGTCGTGCGGTCGTCACGGTCGCGAAAGCCTGGGCCGCCACCAATCACTGGCTGCTGCGCGTGGTGTGCGGCATTCACTACGAATTGCGCGGCGCGGAGAAGATTCCGTCCGGGGCATTGATCGTCGCGGCGAAGCATCAGTCGGTGTGGGAGACCTTCACGCTGCTGCTGCTGGTGCGCGACCCGGTCTACATCCTCAAGCGCGAGCTGCTCTATATTCCGCTGTTCGGCTGGTATGCGTGGAAGGCCGGCATGATCCCGGTCGATCGCGGCAAGGGCACGCAGGCGCTGCTCGGCGTTACAATACGCGCGCGCCAATCGCTCGCGTGGGGCGCGCAGATCCTGATCTTTCCAGAGGGGACGCGCCGCGCCGCCGGCGCCGAGCCGCGCTACAAGCATGGCGTGGCGCATCTCTATGGCGAGACCGGCGCGGCCTGTCTGCCAGTTGCGCTCAACGCCGGGCTGTTCTGGCCGCGCCGCCAATTCCTGCGCTATCCCGGTACAGTGGTGGTGGAAATCCTCGATCCGATCCCGCCCGGGCTCGACAAGAAAGATTTCGCCGCGCGGCTTCAGGATGCGATCGAGACCGCGACGGCACGACTGGTCGCCGAGGGACGTCGTGAACTCGCGGCGCACGGCATCACGCTTCGTGCCGCGGCGGCGGAATCCTAGATTCGAATGTTCCGTTGGGCAGCGGCGGAGAGCGCATCCGTGGTGGGCAAGACCGGCCCGGGTGGGCGGCAGGTCGTCGACTCGCTGAATTGCCACGGCGGATTCCGCCGCTATATTGCGCGGCTTCTCCCACATCCAAGATGAGCCCATGACTGACATCCGGTATGACGTTCTCGGCATCGGCAATGCGATTGTCGACGTGCTCGCGCGCGCGGACGACGACTTCCTCGCGAAGCAGAACATGAACAAGGGCGGCATGGCTCTGATCGACGAGCCGCGCGCCCAGGCGATCTACGACGCCATGGGCCCCGCGGTCGAAGCCTCCGGCGGCTCCGCCGCGAACACCATTGTCGGAGTCGCGAGCTTCGGCGGTCGCGCAGCCTTCGTCGGCAAGGTCAAGGCCGACCAGCTCGGCCAGGCCTTCACGCACGACATCCGCGCTGCGGGCGTCGCATTCGACACCGCACCCGCGTCTGGCGGCCCGTCGACCGCATGCTGCTATGTGCTGGTGACGCCGGATGGCGAGCGCACCATGAACACCTATCTCGGCGCGGCGCAGGGCCTGCATCCGAACGATATCGACGAGAAGCAGATCGCGTCGGCGAGCATCACCTATCTCGAAGGCTATCTGTGGGATCCGCCGAAGGCGAAGGAGGCTTTTCTCAAGGCCGCCAAGGTCGCGCATGACGCCGGACGCAAGGTTGCGTTGACGCTCTCGGATTCGTTCTGCGTCGGCCGTTACCGCGACGAATTCCTCAACCTGATCCGCACCGGCATTGTCGATATCGTTTTCGCCAACGAGAGCGAATTAAAGAGCCTTTACGAGAGCCCTGACTTCGATACGGCGCTTGCCAAGTTGCGGACCGATGCGAAGCTCGCGGTCGTGACCCGCAGCGAAAAGGGCTGCGTCGTGGTCGAAGGCTTGAAGACCGAAGCGGTGCCGGCAGCGCCGATCGAGAAACTGGTCGATGCGACCGGCGCGGGCGACCTGTTCGCCGCGGGCTTCCTGGTCGGTCATGCGCGCGGATTAGGTCATCGCGCAGCGGCTCAGCTCGGCGCGCTTGCAGCCGCCGAAGTAATCCAGCATCTCGGCGCCCGACCGGCGGTGTCGTTGAAGGATCTGGCGCAGCAGCAAGGCCTGCTGAAGTAACACTTGTCCGCTGAGACAAGGCGTCGGATGAGATCGCGACGCGACGCCGACAAAAAAATGCGGGAGGCATGAGCCTCCCGCAAGGTCTCTCAGGATGAGACGCCGCGCGTTTAGCGCTTCTTCTTCGACTTGGCTGCCCTGACCGTGATCGTGCCTTGCGGAGCCTGCTGCGCGGCCTGCGCCTTGGTGACGAAGGTGCCGGCGAGGATCGCAGCGACGATGATGGCCGGGATCCCAGGATTCGCTGCTGCCGGTGTCGGCGTGAACAGGGTGGATGCCGCGAGCGCGCCTGCGGCGATAACTGATGTGATGATCTTCTTCAAAATGCCCTCCCGGCTGGTTTGTTAACCAAGCCAGTCGACGCGAAGCGGTGTTTCATCGCAACGCGCGTTGTGACGCGCGTCAATGCAGCGCGCGGCAATAGCGCACGCCGATTAAAAGTTGTGTTGCAGAATATATGTGGGTGTCAGCGGACGACAAGGTCGTCGCGATGGATCATCGCGGAGCGACTATCGGCGCCGAGGATCAGGAGGATATCGCTCGACGACTTGCCCTTGATCTTCTCGGCATCTTCGACGTCGAACGCAACCAGCCCGCGGCCGGCCTCGGCGCCGTCAGGCCCGCGGATGATGACTGCGTCACCACGTGTGAATTGCCCTTCGACGCGGATCACGCCCGCTGGCAGCAGGCTGCTACCGCGCTTCAGCGCCGCGATCGCGCCGGTATCGATCGTGAGCACGCCGCGCGGTTCGAGCGAGCCCGCAATCCATCTCTTGCGCGCCGTGACCGGATTGGCCGGCGTGAGGAACCAGGTGCATGCCGCACCATCGGCGATCGCGCGCAACGGATGCGCGATGTGGCCCGATGCGATCACCATATGCGTGCCGCTCGCGGTCGCGATCTTGCCGGCCTCGATCTTGGTCTGCATGCCGCCGCGCGATAATTCCGAACCGGCGGCGCCGGCCATCGCCTCGATCTCGGGTGTGATGCGCTCGACGATCGGGATCAGCTTGGCATCGGCATGGGTGCCTGGCGGGGCGTCGTAGAGACCGTCAATGTCCGAGAGCAGCACCAGCAGGTCGGCGCTCGCCATCGTGGCGACGCGCGCCGCAAGGCGGTCATTGTCGCCGTAGCGGATCTCGTTGGTGGCGACGGTGTCATTCTCGTTGATCACCGGCACTGCGCGCCACTCGAGGAGCTTCGCGATGGTCGAGCGCGCATTGAGGTAGCGCCGACGCTCCTCAGTGTCGCCCAGCGTCACCAGCACCTGACCCGCCGTGATGCCGTGGCGTGACAGCACTTCGGCCCAGGTGCGCGCCAGCGCAATCTGTCCGACGGCGGCCGCGGCCTGCGAATCCTCCAGCCGCAGCGGCCCTTTCGGCAGCCGCAGCACGGCGCGGCCGAGCGCGATCGCGCCGGATGAGACCACCAGCACATCGCGCTTCTCGCCATGCAGGCGGGCGATGTCTTCGACCAGCGAGGTCAACCATGCCTCACGCAGGCCGCCGGCGCCGGAATCGACCAGCAAGGACGACCCGACTTTCACGACGATGCGGCGGAAATCCGCCAGCGCTGGAACCTTGGACGCAGGGACTTTGGCCATTGAATACGAGGTTTGGATACGAGGCTTGGGACCCGGACATGCCGCATACCGGATGGCCGCGGCGCGGGTGGTCTAGCATGCGGCGGCGCGGGCCGTCATGGCCGGAGGATCCCGGTCGGCCGCTCTAAGGATGCCAGGCGGGTTCCTGGCCGGCTTCGACGGCCTCGCCACTTGCGACGCGCTCGCCATCGATGATGCCGCGCAGCGCGCGCAGCACTTCAGGAACGCCGTCGCCGGTTGCGGCCGAGAGTACCAGTGGCGTCTGCTTGGCGGCGCGCTTGAGCCGCGCGACCTGCTGCTTGCGCTGCTCCGGCGTCAGGGCGTCGGCCTTGTTCAATGCGACGATCTCGACCTTCTCGCCCAATCCGTGTTCGTAGGCATCGAGCTCGGCGCGCACCGTCTTGTAGGTTTCGCCGGCATGCTCGGTGGTGCCGTCGACCAGATGCAGCAGCACGCGGCAGCGCTCGACATGGCCGAGGAAGCGGTCACCGAGGCCGGTGCCCTCATGCGCGCCTTCGATCAGGCCGGGAAGGTCGGCGATGACGAATTCACGCCCGTCGGATGAGACCACGCCGAGTTGCGGATGGAGCGTCGTGAAGGGGTAATCGGCGATCTTCGGCCGCGCCGCGCTGACCGCCGCCAGGAACGTCGACTTGCCGGCATTCGGCAGGCCGACAATGCCGGCGTCCGCGATCAGCTTGAGGCGCAGCCGGATCGTGCGCTCCTCGGGTGGCTGCCCGGGATTGGCGTTGCGCGGGGCGCGATTGGTTGCAGACTTGAAACGCGCATTGCCGAACCCGCCATTGCCGCCCTTGGCAAGCGTGACCTGCTGACCGAGCTCGGTCAGGTCCGCGAGCAAGGTGACGCCGTCCTCGTCGTAGATCTGGGTGCCGACCGGAACCTTGAGAATCTTGTCGTCGCCATTGGCACCATGGCGGTCCTTGCCCATGCCGTTGCCGCCGCGCGTGGCCTTGAAATGCTGCTGAAAGCGGTAGTCGATCAGCGTGTTCAGGCCGTTTACGGCCTCCGCGATCACGTCGCCGCCCCGGCCGCCGTCGCCGCCATTTGGGCCGCCAAATTCGATGAATTTCTCACGCCGGAACGCGACGCAGCCGTTACCGCCGGCGCCGGAGAGAATGTAGACCTTGGCTTCGTCGAGGAATTTCATGGGGGAGAGATAGGCGTTCGCTGCCCACAATGCAAAACGCATCGCGTGACAGGCCTAATGCATAAACCCAGGCGAGCGG
>CANKHJ010000006.1 GCA_947481635.1 Bradyrhizobiaceae bacterium | reverse complement strand
TGCGGCCCGGATGCTCGCCGATCGCGCCCATGATCACCACCCAGGCAAACAACTCGCAAGTGCCGCCCGAGCCGGCCGCTTCCATCTTGTCAAACGTAAGCTCCTTCAGCATCTTCTGATGGTCACCCGACGTCGAGAGATCGAGGAACCAGCGATCGAATTCCTCGTCGATCACATAATAGCGCGATCCGCCGGGCTCGTGGCTGAGGCCGCCCGACCCGATCAACGCGACGCGCTTCCCTTCCGGAAGATCGTTCTTGATGATGTCGGCCAAAGCCTGTCCGACCTCATAGCAACGATGCTGCTCCGGCACCGGCGGAACGATACAGTTCTGCAGCACCGGGACGAGCGGAATGCCGAGCTTGTCGAGGTCGCCCATCGTCACGGGCACCGAGATATTGTCGTCGAATTTGAGATTGGCGGTGTCCGCGAACATGCGGATGCCGCGCCGTGTCATGCCCTGAAACAGTGCCGCAGCGACCTGACGATCTCCCTTGATCACATAATCGCGGCAGCCGATCCACGGCTTGAACCATTCGTGGGGACCGCGATGTTCGTCCGCCATGCCGATGAGAAAATCGGGATAGGTCCGAATTCTGCTGTTCACGAGATGATCATTCGCGAACACGATGATGACATCCGGGGCCGACGCGATCAGTTCCGAGCGAAATGCATCGAAGCTGTTACGCACCACAGTCTGAACCTCGACAGGAGCGCGATCGTAGAGGCCGACCATCGCCGGCAGATGCGGAATTCCTGCGGCAAAGACGATTTTTCCCATCGATATTCTCCCCCAATTCCGTCGCAAATGACGGACGAACTTGACCAAACTTATCGGGGATGGCAAACGATTGCTAATCCTTTTTCTACGACGAACTGGGAATTTTTCCGTAGTGAGTTGGTCAGCGAGCAACCGGTGTTTTTTGCCGGTCGTTGCGTGACGCCAATCGCAAGCTGAGCCGGGAGGACGTGCCGCGTGATAGCCAGCCGGGATCGCATACTCACCACCCATGTCGGGAGCCTGCCGCGCAATGAAACGCTGTCCGACCTGCTGATCAAGCGCGAGGCTGGAGAGGCCTACGACCAGAAGGTTTTCGATGCCGAGATGGCCAAGGCGTTGCGCCACGTGGTCGCCAAGCAGAAGGAAGCCGGCATCGATATCGGCAATGATGGCGAGCAGCAGCGCGTCGGCTTCCAGACCTATGTGCCGCAGCGCATGACCGGATTCGCCGGCGCCTCAAAGCGGCGCCGCGGCCGGGAATTCGATGAGTTTCCCGAACTGGTGAAGATGCTGCTGATGCGCTTCCCGCATCAGAGCAAGCAGCAGAATGCGCCCGAGGCACAGGCCGAAATCCACTATACCGACACCGGCCCGATCAACGCCGAGATCAAGCTGTTCAAGGACATCGTCGCCGAGACCAAGGCGTTCCCCGAAAGCTTCATGACCGCGGCATCGCCCGGCATCATCTCGACTACGATGTACAACGCCTTCTATGACTCGCACGAGGCCTACATGATGGCGCTCGCACGCGAGATGTCGAAGGAGTATCGCGCCATCGCCGATGCCGGCCTGGTGCTGCAGATCGACGCGCCCGATCTCGCCATGGACCGGGTCATGTTCCATCGCGACCTGACCGACAATGAATTCGTCGGCGCCTGCGAGCGCCATGTGGCGGCGATCAATGCCGGCATTGAAGGCATTCCGCGCGACCGCGTGCGGCTGCATGTCTGCTGGGGCAATTGGGAAGGCCCGCATCTCTACGACATCGCGCTCGAGAAGATCCTGCCGGCGCTCTACCAGTGCAACGCCGGCGCGCTCTCGATCGAATTCGCCAACCCGCGCCACCAGCACGAATTCGCCGCCTTCAAGACCCACAAGCTGCCCGACCACATGATCCTGATGCCGGGTGTGGTCGAGACCACTAGCAATTTCATCGAGCACCCGCAGACCGTCGCGCGGCGCATCGAGGAAGCGGTGGCCGCGGTGGGCGACCGCGAGCGGGTCGTCGCCTCAACCGATTGCGGCTTCGGCACCTTCACCGGCCGCGAATGGGTGATCGAGCCGGCGGTATGGCTCAAGCTCCAGTCGCTGCGTCAGGGCGCGGACATCGCCTCGGCCCGCCTGTGGGGCCGCGCGGCCGCCTGAGCGGCCTTCGCCGCGTTCGGTTATTGACCATACGGCCCGCCGTGGCGTGGGCCGTCTGTTTAGGCGACCGCGCCCACTCTGACCGCCGTCATTCCGGGTTCGCCCTTCGGGCACCGCGGAATGACGATCGGATAGCTTCACCCGCCGGTATAATCGCGGGTAGGATTGCGCGATTTTTTTTGGCAGAATGCAGAAAATCCCGGGTGGAGAGCGCCATGCCTTACGTCACTGAAAAAACCCTCACCGATATCGCCATGAAGCGCTGGGAGGAGAACACGCCCGACCCGCGCTTGCGCGAGGTCATGGTCGCGCTGATCAAGAACCTCCATGCCTTCGTCCGTGAGGTCAATCTGACCGAACAGGAATGGATGGCGGCGATCCTGTGGCTCACCAAGGTCGGCCAGACCTGCGACGATAAGCGCCAGGAATTCATCCTGACCTCTGACGTGCTCGGCGTCAGCATGCTGGTCGACGCGATCAATCATCGCTTCGCAAGCGGCACGACGCCGTCGACGGTGCAAGGCCCGTTCTTCATCGAAGGGTCGCCGGAACTGGCGATGGGCGCCGACATGTCGACCGGCGCGGACGGCGATCCCTGCTACATCAGTGGCGTCATCCGCGACCTCGAAGGTCGGCCGGTCGCGGGTGCGAGGGTCGACGTCTGGCAGGCCGACACCGAGGGCCTCTACGAGTCGCAGATCCCCGGTCAGGACGAGGCTTACCTGCGCGCGATCTATCGCACCGGCGCGGACGGACACTATGTCGTGCGCACGGTGGTGCCGCTCGGCTATGCCATTCCGATGGATGGTCCGGTGGGCGAACTGATCCATAAGACCAAGATCAGCTATTTCCGTCCTGCCCACATTCACTTCCTGATCGACGCCGCCGGCTATGACCGGCTGGTGACGCATCTGTTCAAGGAGAACACCCAGTATCTCGATAGTGACGTGGTATTCGGCGTGAAGCCTGAACTGATCACCGGGTTCAAGAAAATGGAAGCCGGCAGCAAGACGCCCGCGGGCGACGTGTCCGCGACCCCGTTCTATGTGGTAGAGTATGATTTCGTGTTGAACAAAACTGCGGCCGCCAAAAAAGCAGCATAGCTTCAGGCCGCGTCGCCTAAGCCGCGTGACGAATTTAAAATCACCAGGGAGGAGCAACAGAATGACAATGACAGGAACACGCCGAATTTTCGGCCGGCTCGCCGCGGCGAGTCTGGCCGTGGCGGCGCTGGCGGGGATGTCATCCCCGGCATCCGCTCAATCCGGAGAGCCGATCCGCATCGGCTTCAGCATGGCGCTCACCGGCCCGCTTGCCGCCGTCGGCAAGTCGGCGCTGCTGACCATGCAGATCTGGGAAGCCGATACCAATGCTAAGGGCGGGCTTCTCGGCCGTCCGGTGAAGCTCGTCTATTACGATGACCAGAGCAATCCGGCGACCGTGCCGGGTATCTACACCAAGCTGATCGACGCCGACAAAGTCGAGTTGATCGTTGGGCCTTACGCCACCGGCCAGATCGCTCCGTCGATCCCGGTCGCGATGCAGAAGGGCAAGGTGCTGGTCAGCCTGTTCGGCACCGCCGTCAACGCTGAATTCAAGTATGACCGCTACTTTTCGATGATCCCGACTGGACCTACTCCGAAGCCGGCCTTCACCAAGGGCTTCTTCGAGATCGCTGCTGCGCAGAATCCGAAGCCGGAAACCATCGCCATTGTCGGGGCCGACGCTGAATTCGGCCGCGTGGTGTGCGACGGCGCTCGTGAGAACGCCATCGCCGACCAGTTGAAGATCGTCTACGACAAGACCTATCCGCCGAATTCGACCGACATGGCGCCGATCATCCGCGCGATCCAGGCCACCAACCCGGATCTCGTCGTGATCTGCTCCTACCCGGTGGAATCGGTGGCGTTCGTCCGCGCGATCAACGAGATCGGCTTCAAGCCGAAGATGATCGGCGGCGGCATGGTCGGCCTGCAGCTGACCGTGTTCAAGACGCAGCTCGGTCCGCTGTTGAACGGCTTCGTCAACTACGAAACCTGGCTCCCGGCCAAGACGCTGGAAAGCGACCTGATCAACGACGTGATCAAGAAGTACCAGGCCAAGGCCGGCGCCGAGCAGGTCGATCCGCTGGGCTATTACATCCCGCCGTGGGCGTATGCGCAGTTGCAGACGCTCGCCGCCGGCGTGGAAGGTTCGAAGAGCATCGACGACGCGAAGATCTCGGACTGGCTGCACAAGAACCCGGTCAAGACCGTGGTCGGCGAGATCAAGTTCGGCCCGCTCGGCGAATGGACCACGTCACAAATGCTGCAGCAGCAGTTCGTGAACATCAAGGCGAACACCCTCGATGAGTTCAAGGACATGAGCAAGCAGCCGATCCTTGCGCCCGCCAACCTGGCTACCGGCAAGGTGATTTATCCTTACGAGAAGGCGAAGTAAGCCTCTCTGGATAAGTCGAAATGAGAGCGCCGCGCGACTCGTTCGCGCGGTGTTTTTTTATGACGGCGTAGTTTTAAACGCCGAGATAAAACTTCCGGATCAAATCGTTATTGTTAAGCTCCGCGGCGGATCGTCCTTCGAATGCGATCTTTCCGTGGACGATCACATAGCCGCGGTCGGCGATCCGGATCGCCTGGTTGAAGTTCTGCTCCGACATCAGGACCGTTAGCTGATAGCGCTCCTGCAGCAATTTGATCGCGTCGATGGTGCGCGCCACCAAGATCGGCGCAAGACCGACCGACGGCTCGTCCACCAGCAGAATGCGCGGCGCGGTCATCAGCGCGCGCGCCAGCGCCAGCATCTGCTGCTCGCCGCCTGACAGGCTCCCCGCAAGCTGAGCGCGGCGTTCGGCGACGCGCGGGAAGGTCTCGCAGCAGAATTCGTAATTGCGCTTGATGTCGGCGCGGGCCTTGGCGCGGAAGCCGCCGAGCATCAGGTTCTCTTCGACGGTGAGCTTTGGAAACAGCCGCCGGCCCTCGGGTACCAGAGCGATGCCGAGATCCACGATCTCTTCGGTGGAGCGGCCGACCAGATCGTGGCGCTCGCCGTCAATCTCGGCAATGATGCTGCCGGCCTTCGGCTGCAGCATGCCCATGACGCATTTCATGAGCGTGCTCTTGCCGTTGCCGTTGGTGCCGAGCAGCGCGACGATTTCGCCGGCACCGATGGTCATCGAGATGTCTTCGAGCACGCGCACCGATCCGTAACCGGCATGCAGCCCCTGGATGGTGATGCTGCTACCCAAGATACGCCCTCACCACGTCGGGGTCGCGCATCACGTCGGTCGGCACGCCGTCGGCGATCTTGCGGCCGGACACGAACACCACCAGCCGCTGCGAGAAGCTCATCACCGCGCTCATGATGTGCTCGATCAGGATCACCGTGATGCCGCGCTCGTTCAGTTGCATCAGCAGCTTGAGAATGTCGTCGATCTCGGATTGCGACAGCCCGGCCATCGCCTCGTCGGCGATCAGCAGCTTCGGCTCGGTGGCGATGGCGCGCGCCAGTTCCAGCTTGCGCATCTCGATCTGGGTGAGGTCCGATGGTCGATGCAGGGCCTTGGCTTCGAGGCCGACCAGCGCCAGCAATTCGTGGGTGCGCGCCGCGGCATCGCCCGACGTGATGCGCGGGCCGGAGCGCGCGTTGACCGTATAGAGCAGAGGAATACGCAGATTGTCCGCGACCGACATGGTCATGAAGGGGCGCGGCAGCTGGAAGCTGCGGGCCAACCCGATGCGGGTGCGCTGATGCGCGATCTTGCCGTCCAGCAGCGCGCCTTCGAAGCGGACACTGCCGGTCTCGTTGCGCAACGTCCCGCAGATGCAGTTGACGAAAGTGCTTTTGCCCGAGCCGTTCGGGCCGATCAATCCGAGCCGCTCGCCCTTGCGGACCGACAGGTTGATACCGTCCAGCGCGACGAAGCCGCCGAATTTTTTGCCGAGATTTTCGACCGCCAGCAATTCGCTCATCGCCGCATCCTTGCGCGCAGGCTCTGCGCCAAGCCGACGATGCCGTTCGGCGCGACGATGACGAAGAAGATCAGCAGCAAGCCAACGATCAGCAGATTGACCGCGGGTGACGCGGTCACCGACGCGACCTGCTGCAGGGTGCCGAGCAGGAGGGCGCCGATGACGGGGCCGAGCCAGGTCGAGGTGCCGCCGATCATCGACATCGCGATCGCGTTGACCGAATAATCGAGCACGAAGGCGGAGCTCGGCTGCAGATAGCTGATGTAATAGGGGAACGGCGCGCCGGCCATGCCCATGAAGGCGCCGGAGATCGTCGTCGCGATCAGCTTCAGCTTCAGCGTCGGGACGCCGGAAGCCTCGGCGGCCATTTCATCGTCGCGGATCGCGGCGAAGCCGAACCCGAGCTGGGACCGTTCGATCAGCCGCGCACAGGTCACCGCCACAACCGCCAGCGTGAGCATGATCAGGAACAGATATTGGATGTAGCTGCCGAGCAGCGGAACGCTTTGCGGCCGGATGATATAGGCGCCGCGCGAGCCGCCGACATAGGTCCAGTTCACGATCAGGGTTTGCAGCACAACGAGCAGTGCGATCGTCGCAATCGCAAAGAAGGCGCCGCGCAGGCGCAGCGTGAGATAGCCCATGCCGAGCCCGATGATGCCGGACACCACGCCGCCACAGAGGACCAGCAGCGGCACTGGCATCGGAAATGTCTTGTAGAAGAACACCGTGGTGTAGGCGCCGACCGCAAAGAATGCCGACGATCCGAAATTCACGTAGCCGGTATAGCCGCCGAGGATGTTCCACGCGGTGGCGAGCACCACGGATTGCAGCACCACATAGCCGGCGAAGAACACATAATCGTTTCCGGTCAGCCGCGCGGCGCCGAACGTGAGCGCGCCCACTGCGAGTCCGGCAAGGAAGAAGGTCCAGGTCTTCACTTTTCAGCGCCCCATCAAACCGGCGGGGCGAACCGCAAGGGTGATCAGGAGGAATCCGAAGCTGATCGCTGGCGACCAGGACGGGCCGTGGAACGTCGCGGTCAGGCTTTCGACGACACCGAGCAGCAGGCCGGCGACGATCGTCCCCGGCAGGCTACCCATGCCGCCGAGCACGCAGATCGCGAAGGCGCGACCGATGAATTCCCGTCCGATCGAGGGCTCGATCGGCTGGATGATGATCAGCAAGGCGCCCGCGATCGATGCGGTCGCGATCGACAGCGCGAAGGCGATCCGCTTGATGCGCGTTGGATCGGCACCCATCAGGCGCAGCGCGAGCTGATCCTGCGACACCGCCTTGATGGCGCGACCGATGAAGGTGCGCGACAGGAATAGCTGGATCGCCGCGAACATCACCATCGCGGTCAGGAACGGAATCAGCATGCGCAACGGAAAATCGATCGGACCGAGACGCAGCGACGGGCCGATATAGGGCGCCGTTACGTAGCGATAGTCGACGCCGAAGACCAGGATCAGCGCGACTTCGTTGACGAAAAGGAGGCCGAAGAAGAAAGCGAGGCCACGCAACGCCGCCTGGCCGCGTCGCTCGAAGGACAGGAAATAGACCTGATAGACGCCAGCCCCCAGCGCATAGAAGACCGGCAGCATCACCACCGCCACCAGGATCGGGTCCAGCCCGAACTGGCTGTTGACGATGTAGACGACGTAAGCGCCCAGGATGATGAAGGCGGGATGGGCGATATTGACGATGTCGAGGATGCCGAACGAGATCGACAGGCCGATCGTCACCGCGACATAGAAGCCGCCGAGCAGCAGCCCGGCCACGATGGCATTGATCAGCAGATCATAGGACATGCCGCATGCGGGCGTACCGAGGCACGGCAACGTGGCCGCGCGCTCATTGAATGACGCCATCCTCCCGGCAACAACGTCGCTGATCGGCGATGAAGTTTCAAGCCTGCTTGGAACTGCGACATTGTTGCCCACCAGCGTGAGCATTACACCGTCGTCATGGCCGGGCAAAGCCGTCCGAAGGACGGCGTCGCTTCGCTCGCCTATGCCGGGCATCCCCGTCTTTGTGATGCAGAAGCAAGCAAGACGTGAATGCCCGGCACAAGGCCGAGCATGACGGCGTGTGTGTTGGGCGTCAGTGGCCGTCAGTCTCCAGGCCACTGAGAACGGTCTTGTTCTCGCTCTCGAGCTTGGTGATGCCGGCGCCCAGCGCGACGGTCTCGAGCAACGCCGCGAAGTCGGCCTGGATATAGGCCTCCGGATCGGGCTTGAGCCTGGCGGCGCCGAAGTGCTGCTGGATCGCCTCGCGGGTCGCGGCGGTGACCGGCATCGGCACGCCGAGTTCGCGTCCGGCCTCAAGCCCGAGATCGAGATCCTTGCGCAGCAGCTCCGGTGTGAAGGTCGTGGTCCAGTCGAGGTTGACCAGAGCCGGCGACTTGTAGCGCGAGAAGGTCGAGCCCATCACGCTGTTGTTGATCCATTCGAGGAACGCATGCCGCGGCACGCCGGCCTTCTGCGCCAGGATGGTGATCTCGGCGAGGTTCTGGATATAGACCCCGAGCAGCACGTTGTGGGCGATCTTGCAGAAGCGCGCGAGCTCGCCCTCGCCGACGTAGGAGACGCCCTTCAACGCGAAGGTCTCGATCACCGGCTTCATCTTGTCGTAAGCGTCGCGCGGCCCCGAGGCGACGGCGCTGAGTTTGCCGGCCTTGACGCATTTGCCGTTGCCGCTCACCGGGGTCGCCAGGAACTGGATGTTGCGCGCGGTCAGCTTCTTGCGGATCTCGGCGGAGTCCTCGTTGCCGACCGACGAGCAGTCGACGAAGATCTTCGGAAGATTGGAGCGGCCGTCGCCGACAATACCGTTCTCGCCGAAGTAGACCTCGTCGAGGTCCTTGCCTTTCGACACCATGGTGAACAGCACATCGACGTCGCGCAGCTCCGAGAGCCGGTCGACGATGGTCGCCCCGCTCTTGGCCAGCGGCTCGGCCTTCGACCTGGTCCGGTTCCACACCTTCACCGGATAGCCGGCCTTGATCAGCTTCTCCGCCATCGGCGTGCCCATCCGGCCAAGCCCGACCCAACCGATCTTCATCATCACTCATTCCTCTCGTCTTTGCTCCGTCATGCCCGCGCTTGTCGCGGGCATCCACGTCTTGCTTCATCGCCGCACCGAAGACGTGGATGGCCGGGACAAGCCCGGCCATGACGGCTGGGGCTACACCACCATCATCACAGGGTTCTCGATCAGCGCCTTGAAGGCGCCGAGCAGTTCCGCGCCGAGCGCGCCATCGACGACGCGATGGTCGCAGGACAAGGTCGCGGTCATCTGGCTGACGAACCTGACGCTGCCATCGGCGGCCTCGGTGGGGCGGCGCTGCGCCGCGCCGACCGCGAGGATCGTGGCATGCGGCGGATTGATGATCGCGGCGAACTCGCGCACCCCATGCATGCCGAGGTTGGACACCGCGGTGGAGCCGCCCTGGTATTCTTCCGGCTTGAGCGCCTTGTCGCGCGCGCGTGCAGCGAGGTCGCGCATCTCGCGCGAGATCGCCGACAGCGACTTCTGCTCGGCCTTGCGGATCACCGGTGTGAACAACCCGCCTTCGACCGATACCGCGACCGCGACGTCGGACTGGCCAAACCGCAGGATACGGTCCTGCGCCCACACCGCGTTGGCGGCCGGGACGCGCTGCAGCGCGATCGCCAGCGCCTTGATGACGAAGTCGTTGACCGAGAGTTTAAATGAACCGGGTCCGTCCTTGGGGGCCGCTGCATTGACCTCTTCGCGCAGCTTGATCAGGCGCTCCATCTCGACGTCCATGGTGACGTAGAAGTGCGGCACGGTCTGCTTGGCCTGCACCAGCCGCGTCGCGATGACGCGGCGCATGCCGTCGAGCGGGACCTCTTCGAATGGGGTCTCGCGATACAGCGCCTTGACCTGATCCAGCGTGAGGCCGGAGTCGAGTGCGGTCGTTTGTGCCGGGGCGCGGGTAACTTGCTGGGTCTTGGCGGTGTCGATGTCGCGCGCGGTGACACGGCCATGCGGGCCGGAACCTTTGAGCGATGCAACATCAAGGCCTGCTTCGGACGCGAGGCGCCGCGCCAGGGGCGTGATCCGAGCACCATTGGCCAAGGTCGCCGGACCATAATTGCGCTCGGGCGTATTCACCTCGCGCCACGGATTGAGATTGATCGGTTGCGCTGGCTGCGCGGCCTGGGCCGGTGGTGCGGCCGGAGCTGAGGCCTTCGCCACTGGTGCTGCCGCGGCGGCCTTGGACGGCTCACCCTTGGCTCGCTGCACCAGTGCAGTGCCCGCCGGCGAGATCACCGCCACCACCACCCCGACCTTGGCGACGTCGCCGGCATCGACCCGGATATCGCTGATGATGCCCGCCCCGGTCGCCGGCACCTCCACCGTGACCTTGTCGGTCTCGACCTCGAACAGGTTGTCGCCCGGCTTGATGGGATCCCCCACAGCCTTGAACCAGGTGACGATCTTGCCCTCGCGGACGGTCTCGCCGAGCTGCGGCATCAGCACGTCGCTCACGTGGATACCCCTTACGCCATGCTGCGTTTGACGGTGTCGACGATCCGATCGACCGTCGGCAGCACCACGTCTTCCAGATTGTCCGCCGCCGGCAGCGGCAGATGCGGCGTCGTGATCCGCACGATCGGGCCGTCGAGGTCGTAGAACGACTCATCCGCCACGATCGAGGCGATCTCCGCCCCCCAGCCGCACAGCCGCGGGTTCTCCTCCACCGTGAACAGCCGATGGGTCTTGGCCACCGAGCCGAGGATGCAGCGGGTGTCGAGCGGCACCAGCGAGCGCACGTCGATCACCTCGCAGTCGATGCCATGCTCGGCCTTGAGCCGCTCGGCCGCCTCCATGGCGCGGCCGACCATCAGCGCCAAGGCGATGATGGTTGCATCCTTGCCCGGTCGCAGGATCTTGGCTGTGCCCAGCGTGTCGAGGATCTCGCCATCCGGCACCTCGCCCTTCATGCCGTAGAGCGACTTATGCTCGAAGAAGATCACCGGGTCCGGGTCGCGCACCGCGGCCGCGAACAGCCCGATCACGTCCGCCGGCGACGACGGCGCCACCACCTTGAGGCCGGGGATCATCATCGCCCAGTTCTCGACGCTCTGGGAATGCTGCGCCCCAAACCTTGAGCCGGCCCCATTGGCGGTGCGCACCACCAAGGGGCATTTGAGCTGCCCGTTCGACATGTAGCGGTTCTTCGCCATCTCGTTGGCGATATGGTCGAAGCACACCGCCAGGAAGTCCGAGAACATGATCTCCGCAATCGGCTTCAGCCCGGTCATCGCCGCGCCCATCGCGGCCCCCAGGATCGCCTGTTCCGAGATCGGGGTGTCCCTGACTCTCAAGGGCCCGAAGCGCTCGTAGAGCCCGACGGTGGCCTTGAACACGCCGCCGGCCTTGCCGATGTCCTCGCCGAGGAACACCACGTTATTGTCGCGCGCCATCTCCTGCGCGATCGCGCGCGACACCGCGTCGCGATAGGTCAGTTCCGCCACGCCCAGCCCCCATCCGCATAAACATCCGTCGTGATCAGCTCCAGCGGCGGCGACGGCGAGGCCTTGCAGGCCTCGGTCGCGTCATCGACCACCTGGAGCACCTCGGCGTCGATCTTTGCCATCATGGCATCGCTGATCCCGAACTGGCGGCAGCGCTCCTGGTAGATCTTGATCGGGTCCTTCTTGAGCCATTCCTCGAGTTCGCCCTCGGGCCGGTATTTGGCCGGATCGGCGCGCGAATGGCCGCTATGGCGGTAGGTCATGCATTCGATCATCGAGGGGCCGTCGCCCGCCCGGGCCTTGGCATAGGCCTTCTGGGCCTCGCGGTAGACCGCATCCGCGTCATTGCCGTCGATCACGATCCGCTCCAGCCCATAGGCCGAGGCGCGGTCGGCGGCCGGATGCTCCACCGCGGTGACGTCCTTGATCGGGGTATATTCCATGTAGAGGTTGTTCTCGCAGACGAACACCACAGGCAGCTTCCACACCGCCGCGAAGTTCAGCGATTCATGGAACGCGCCGATATTGGTGGTGCCGTCGCCGAAGAACACCACCGAGACCTCGTCGGTGCCCTGGTATTGCGAGCGCCACGCCGAGCCGCAGGCGATCGGCAGATGCGCACCGATGATCGCATAGGAGCCCATCACCCCATGCTCCACCGAGGTCAGGTGCATCGAGCCGCCCTTGCCACGCATCAGGCCGTTGTCGCGCTGCATCAGTTCGCCCAGCACCTGCTCCACCGGCACCCCGCGCGCGAGCGTATGGGCGTGTCCCCGATAGGTGCAGAAGCTGGTATCCCCGGCCTTCATCGCGACCGCAAAGCCCGCCGCGATCGCCTCCTGCCCGAGCGACAGATGGCTGGTCCCTTTGACCAGGTTCTGCAGGAACAGGTCATAGGCGCGCGTCTCGGCCTGGCGGATCACCATCTGGCGCCGGTACAGATCGAGCCGGACAGCCTCGCCGATATCGTCGTTGACGGGTTTGGAGGGTGTCTTTGCGTGCTGGTTCATTGCGCTCAATACCGGTTGGCGATCGGCAGCTCTTCGGCCGGGAACAGCGAGATCACTTTGCAGCCGGTGTCGGTGACCACCATCTCCTCCTCGATCCGCGCCGCCGAATAGCCGTCGGTCGCCGGGCAATAGGTCTCCAGCGCGAACACCATCCCGGTCTTGATCTCCATCGGCTGCTCCATCGACACCACCCGGCTGATGATCGGCCGCTCGTGCAAAGCGAGACCCAGCCCGTGGCCGAACTGCAGCCCGAACGCCGCCAGTTCATTCGGGAAGCCGAACTCCTCAGCCTTTGGCCACACCGCGGCCACCGTGTCGGTGCTGACACCGGGCTTGATCAGCGCAATCGCATTATCCAGCCATTCGCGCGCCTGCTTATAGGCATCGCGCTGCGAGTCGGTGGCGCGCCCGACATTGAAGGTGCGGTAATAGCAGGTGCGATAGCCCTGGTACGACTGCAGCACGTCGAAGAAGGCCTGGTCGCCCGGGCGGATCAGCCGGTCGGTGAAGTTATGCGGGTGCGGATTGCAGCGCTCGCCCGAGATCGCGTTGATCGCCTCGACGTCGTCGGAGCCGAGGTCGTAGAGCATCTTGTTCGCCTTCGCGACCAGCTCATTCTCCTTGATGCCGGGCTTCAGCTCTTCCCAGATCATCTGGTAGGTCGCGTCCACCATCGCCGCCGCATAATTCAGCAGCATGATCTCGTCGATATTCTTGATCTCGCGCGCGTCGAGCATGATCTGCTGGCCGTCGGCGATCTTCACCCCGGCCTTCTGCAGTTCGAACAGCATCCCCGGCTCCAGGATATCGATCCCGACCGGCTGATTGCCGACGCCGGCGTCATCCAGCAGCCCCTTGATCTCCTTGGCATGCGCCGCCATCAGCCCCGCCGACGGCGGCACCGTGCCGCGCAGACCGAGCAGGCCCGCGCGCCAGTTCTCCTGCGGCAGCCAGTCGCAATACAGCCGGTGATGCGCCGCCGCAGAGCCGAAGTCCCACAACACTGCGTCCTTGTTCCCGGCCAGCAATGAGAACCGCGAAATCTTGTCGCGCTCCCACTCGCCGATCTTGGTCGAGGTCATGTAGCGGATGTTGTTGACGTCAAAGCACAGCAGCGCCCCACACTCCGAACGATCCAAAGCCGCCCGCAGCCGCTTGAACCGGTAATTGCGCAGTCGCTTGAAGTCGACCCGGTTCTCGAAATCCACCCCCGAGATGCCAGGCGACTGGATCGGACGGTCCCAGCGCCACTCCGGATCGACACCCAAGGACGAATCCGACAATGCCTTCGGACCAAGGTTCTGCGTCTGACGAGGCTCGTGGATCTTCAGGTCGCTCTTCTTGATATTGGTCTTTTTCGCCATCGGCGGCTTCCTTCCCCGAACGCGTTTTCAGGCTGTCGGCCAGCCGCGAATTCGCGTCACTCTCATTGTTCTATGCGGCGGCATCGGACTGATTTTGGGCACCCAAGTCAATTGCCCTTGGGGTTATGGCGCCATGTGCCCGGACATTTGACCGGACCGGCGTCTGGCCGTAGGTTGGGATCGCTGTAAGGTATCCCTGGATTTCAGGTAAACCTTTGAAAAAACAAAGATCTTCGGCCGCAGCAAAAATGCGCGGGCCGACTGGGAGCGGTTCATGGAACGATCTTTCAAGACCGAGGTCGAATCGCTGCGTCTGGGCGACGGCGACGTCTTCCATGGCGAAGGTATCCTCGCGGTCACCAAGGCGCTGCTGCAGTCCGGTGTCAGCTATGTCGGCGGCTATCAGGGCTCGCCGATCTCGCATCTGATCGACGTGCTGGTCGATGCCAAGCCGCTGATGGACGAACTCGGCGTGCATCTCGAAACCTCGACCAGCGAAGCCGCCGCCGGCGCGATGCTTGCGGCCTCGATCAATTATCCGATCCGCGGCGCGGTGACCTGGAAGTCTCCGGTCGGCACCAATGTTGCGTCCGACGCGCTGTCGAACATCTCGTCGTCCGGTCTGGTCGGTGGCGGCATGATCATTCTCGGCGAGGATTACGGCGAAGGCGCCAGCGTGATCCAGGAGCGCAGCCACGCCTTCGCGATGAAGTCGTCGATGTGGTTGCTCGATCCGCGACCGAACCTGACCACCATCGTCAACATGGTGGAGAAGGGCTTCGAGCTGTCGGAGGCCTCCAACTCGATCGTGATGATGCAGCTGCGCATCCGCACCTGCCACGTCTATGGCCGTTTCGATGCCAAGGATAATCGCTCCGGCACGATCTCGCGCAACAACAAGCTGAGCACGCCTGAATTCGACATGATGCGCCTGCCGCAGCCGGGTTTCACCGGCGCGCAGGAGCGGCTGAAGATGGATAAGCGGCTGCCGGCCGCGATCCAGTTCATCAAGGACAACAAGCTCAACGAGGTGCTACCGGGCGATCTCTCCGAGGTCGGCATCATCCTGCAGGGCGGCATCACCAACACGGTGCTGCGCGTGATGCAGCGCATCGGCCTCGCGGATGCGTTCGGCAATGCGCGCATCCCGATGATGGTGCTCAACGTCACCTATCCGATGGTGCCGGACGAGATCTCCAATTTCTGCGCCGGCAAGCGCGCGGTGCTGGTGATGGAGGAGGGGCATCCCGATTATATCGAGCAGGCAGTGTCGACGATCCTGCGCCGCGCCGACCTCAACACCAAGCTTCACGGCAAGGATGTCCTGCCGATGGGGGGCGAATACACCGCCGACGTCGTGCTCAAGGGCCTCGCCGCCTTCCTCGACAAGACCCGTCCGGCCGGCGTCGATCACCTGATCGAAGAGGCGAATGCGCAGTCGGCGGAGATCGCCGGCTACAAGACCCAGGCCAATGCGCTGGTCGGCGCCGCGATTCCGGGCCGCAACCCGACCTTCTGCACCGGATGCCCGGAACGGCCGATCTTCTCGTCGGTGAAGCTGATGGAGCGCGAGCTCGGCAAGACCCATGTGTCGGGCGACATCGGCTGCCACAGCTTCGGCATGTATGCGCCGTTCAACGTCGGTAACACTTGCGTTGGTTACGGCCTTGGCCTCGCCAGCTCCACCGGCATCGCGGCGAATTTCGGCAAGCGCACTATCTCGATCATGGGCGACGGCGGCTTCTGGCATAACGGCCTCACCACCGGCGTCGCATCGGCGACCTACAACAATGCCGACAGTGTGCTGATCGTGATGAAGAACGGCTACACCTCGGCGACCGGCTGGCAATTCCTGCCGTCGTCGCTGCAGCGGCGCGACGGCCTGGTGAAGGGCGACCAGACCGTCGAGAACGCGCTCAAGGGCGTCGGCATCAAGTGGATGAAGACGGTCAACAATTACAAGGTCGCCGATGTCGCCAAGGTGTTGAAGGAAGCGATGTCCACGGTCGAGAAAGGCCTCAAGGTCATCATCGCGGAAGGCGAGTGCATGCTCGCCAAGCAGCGCCGCGTGCGCGCGGAAGACGCCAAGAACATCGCAGAGGGAAAGCGCGTCGCGAAGCCGAAATTCGGCATCGATGAAGCGGTCTGCACCGGCGACCATTCCTGCATCCGGCTCTCCGGCTGCCCCTCGTTGGCGATCAAGGACAATCCCGACAAGCTGCGCCAGGATCCGATCGCGACGGTGGTCGAGACCTGCGTCGGTTGCGGGCTGTGCGGCGAGGTCTCGCATGCGGCGATCCTGTGCCCAAGCTTCTACAAGACCGAGGTCGTGCATAACCCGAGCTGGATTGAAGCGCGCATGACCGGCCTGCGCCGTCGCGTGATTGCCTGGCTCGCAACGCCGGAAGCCGCGCCGACGCCGGCTTTGCCGGTGCCGGCGGCCTTCGCCCAGGCGGCGGAGTAACCACGATGACCGAAGCGACGCGTCCGGTCACGGTGCTGATCTCCGCGCTCGGCGGCGAGGGCGGCGGCGTGATGACCGACTGGATTCTCGCGGCGGCGCGCGAGCAGAACCTGATCGTCCAGGCGACGTCGGTGCCGGGCGTCGCACAGCGCACCGGCGCCACCACCTATTACATCGAGGTGTTCGGCGAAAAGCTGCAGCCCGGCAAGCCTGAGCCGATCATGGCGCTCTACCCGCAGGCCGGTGACATCGACCTGATGGTGGCGACCGAATTGGCCGAGGCGGCGCGCGCCTGCCAGAACGGCTTCGTCACGCCGAACCGCACCACGCTGATCTCGTCGAGCCACCGCTTCTATCTGCTGGACGAGAAGATGGGCATGGCGGATTCGCGGCTCGATGCCGACGCGCTGGAAGCTGCCGCGCGCACCATGGCGAAGCGCGTCGTGATCGGCGATTTCGCGCGCGCCGCGCGCGAGGCCGGCACCGTGATCAACGCCGTGATGCTCGGCGCCATTGCCGGCACCGGCATCCTGCCGATTTCCGCGCAGGCGCTCGAGAATGCGATCAAGGGCGAGGGCAAGGCGGTCGACGCCAACCTGCGCGGCTTCGCCTATGGCCTGAGCGTCGCGCGCGGCGATGTCGTCGAACTCAAGACCCCGATGCGCAAGCCCGCGCCGGTCGCCGAAGCCGTGCCGGCACCGACGGTGCTGGAGCGTTTGCGCGACCGCATCGCGCGCGATTATCCGGCGCCGTCCACCGAGATCGTCATGGAAGGCGCCGCGCGGGTGTTCGACTATCAAGACGAGAATTATGCGCGGCTCTATCTCGACCGGATGGATCGCGTGCTGGCCGCCGAGACCAAGGCCGATGGCGATTATTCGGCGACGCGTGAAGCCGGGCGGCATCTCGCGCTGTGGATGACCTATGAGGACGTGATCCGCGTCGCGCAGATCAAGACCCGCACCGGCCGTATCGATCACGTGCGCAAGGGCTCGGGCGCGAAGGACGAGCAGCCGGTGATCGTCACCGAATTTCTCAAGCCCGGCCTCGATGAATTCTCCTCGCTGATGCCGGCCTTCATCGCGCGGCCCTTGCTCGGCTGGGCCGAACGCACCGGCCGGCGCGACAAGTTCAACATCGGCCTGCATATCCGCACCAATACGATCTTCGGCTTTGCGCTTTTGCGCATGATGGCGGCGTTCAAGCCGCTGCGCCGCAGCGGTTATCGCTACGGCGTGGAGCAGGCATTGATCGAGCGCTGGCTGGCCGCGATCGAAGCGGCGCTGCCGCATGATACCGCGTTTGCGCGCGAGATCGCCGAGACCGCCCGGCTGATCAAGGGCTACAGCGACACGCACCGGCGCGGCACGCGCAACTTCCAGCGTCTGTTCGAGGCCATCGTCGATCCGACGCTCGCCGCGGTCAACGCGGGTCCGGACGTCTATGCCAATGCGGCGGCTGCGCTCGCGACCGCGCGCAAGGCGGCACTGGCCGATCCCGAAGGCGATGCGTTGGACAAGATGCTGATGAAGCTCGGCCGGGTCGCTGCCGCTTAGTCGGGCGTCCCGGCCTCCTCCTGCATCAAATCCCTCCGTTCGGCTTCACGAAACACAGCGGCTCGCCGGTCATCAGTCGCTTGAACATGCGCGGCTCACCATCGAGGCCGGGCTGATCGAGGATGATATCCGCCGGCACCACTTTCCAGCCACCACCTGCCTCGTCGAGGTATTCCCACACGTCGTCGCCGCTGATGCCGACGCGGAACTTGGTCTTCACCAGGTCGCCGCGATCGCAACAGGATTTGTAGACGATCCCCATGCGTTGCCGCGCCGCATCGGGGATTTCCAGGCTTTCGAACCACTGCTTCTTAGCTGCGTTGGCGAAGCGGCCATCGTCGGCAGCGAGAGCGGGACTCAACGCCAGTGTCGCGACGCAGAGAGCGAAATGAACGGCCTTCATGTGTGCCTCCTTCAATCCGGAAGGCGCGGCCTCGCGCCGCCGGATCGAAAGGGCTCTGCATAAAGTATACCTGAGCGGGCCTAGCGGCTGCTGGTAGGGGGCTTTGGAAGTTTGAGTGCGGCGCAGCAATATCTAAAAAATTTAGAGAAATCAGTAGATTGGATAGCGGTATAACCGGCAATGCGTTAGCAGCAATGCTGCATTGCAGCAAAAAGGGGATTCTTCGTCCGGCTTCCGCTCTCGGAAACCCAATCGGCGCGCCTCATCACGCGCCACTGCCGTCCAATCTCACGCCGTGGCGATGACCTTGTTCAGCAACTCCACTAGGGCCTTGGGCGCGGTGATGTTGGGGCTGTGGCTGGCGTCGATCTCGTAGCTCGTCCAGCCTTTGTCGCTCTTCGCCGCCTGGGCGAACTGGCTGAACGGCCCCTGAGCGGCATAGCGCATCGCCTGGATGTAGCTGCGCGGTACCGTGATCGGGCCGTTGCGCAGCTTCAGCGGGCTTACGAAACACTTGATCGACTGCGGCTTTCGGTGCGCAGTGATCCAGGCAAGGTCTTCAGGCGAGGTGTCCTGCGAAGGCGGGTTCGGTGGCACGCGCCACTCGCCTGCCGGCATGCCGGCCGTCATGTGCTGCGCCAGTGCCGGCGGCATGAGGTCGGCGAGGCTCTGGCCGTCTTTTGGCACGAAGGCGTCGAGATAGATCAGGTGTTTGACGCGGTCGCGGGCGCGGTCTGCCACGCCGGTTGCGACCATGCCGCCGTAGCTGTGGCCGAGCAGCACGAAGTCACGCAGGTCCTCGGCCTCGATCACGCCGAGCACGTCTTGTATGTGTGTTTCAAGATCATTCGATGGATCTGCGAGATGAGCGCGCTCGCCGAGTCCGGTGTAGCTCGGCGTATAGAATTCGTGCCCGGCCTCGCGCATCAGCGGACGCACTTTTTTCCATGCCCAGGCCGACGACCAGGCGCCATGCGCCAGCACCACTGTTGCCACGTTTTCCTCCCCCGTTTATCGCGTCGATTATATCCGTAAAGCATGGGTGCTCAACACGGTTTCAAAGCGTGACCGGCCATGTAGACTGAGTCGGGGAGGAGACGGGATGAACCCGCAAACGCTGCAGATCCTGCAGCTCACGCTGAATGGGATCGCAATCGGCTCGATTTACGCGCTGGTCGCGCTCGGGCTGGTGATGATCTACAAGGCGACCGAGGTCATCAACTTCGCCCATGGCGACATCCTGATGGGCTCGGCCTTTGTCGCGTGGGGGCTGATCACCATCGCCGGCCTGCCATTCTGGCTCGCGGTAATCATAACCATGCTGATCGCCGCCGGCATTTCCTGGCTGCTCGAGGCGCGGGTGATGCGCGTGATTGTCGGCCAGCCACATTTCGCCGGCGCGATGCTGACGCTCGCCATCGCCTTCATGCTGCGCGGTGCGGTGAGCATGGCCTTCGGCCCGTCGTCGCGCACGTTCCAGACGCCGTGGTCCGGCCAAAGCACTCATGTCGGCGGACTGGTGATTGCCGATCTCAATCTCGTCATCATCGCGGCCGCGCTGATCATCACCGCGCTGCTGTTCGCCTTCCTGCGCTTCAGCTCGCTCGGCATCTCGATCCAGGCCGCCTCGCAGAACCAGCTTGCGGCCTATCTCTGCGGCATTCCGGTGAAGCGGCTGAACTCTTTTGTCTGGGCGATGGCCGGCGCGATGGCCGCGGTCGGCGGCGTGCTGCTGGCGCCGATCGCCTTGGTCGATATCGGGCTGTGGTTCGTGGTGCTGAAGGCGCTGGCGGCCCTGGTGCTGGGCGGCTTCGGCTCGATTCCGGGCGCGATTGTCGGCGGCCTGCTGATCGGCGTGGTCGAGCAACTGGCGGGCGTCTATCTGCCCGACGGCTTCAAGGACGTGATGGCCTATCTGGTGCTGATCGCGGTGCTGATTCTCTATCCGCGCGGCCTGCTCGGCGAAGCGCATGGGCGGCGGGTCTGATGCGATTCCATTACGATACCACGTATCGCGATGCGCAGCGCCTGATCCGCTATCGGGCCGACTGGCTCGCCTATGGCGCGCTGTTCCTGTTGCTGCTGGCGGCGCCGTGGATTCTGCCGCGCTATTATGTCGGCGAGGTCAGCTTCATCTTCATCATGTGCATCGCCAGCCTCGGGCTGATGGTGCTGACCGGATTCACCGGCCAGATCTCATTCGGCCATGCGGCGTTTCTCGCGATCGGCGCCTATGCGCATGTCTGGTTCATCAGCCACGACGTGCCGTTCGTGATTTCGATCATCGCGGCGAGCGCGTTGTCGGGGGCGGTCGGCCTCATGATCGGCCTGCCGGCGATCCGCGTGTCCGGGCTGCATCTGGCGATGGTAACGCTCGCCTTCTCGATCATTCTCGAACAGGTGATCGGGCGCTGGAAGTCCGTCACCGGCGGCTATACCGGCGTGCCGGTGCCGTCGCCGAGCATCCTCGGCATCGATCTCGGCGGGTTGCGTCCGTTCTATTTCCTCTGCCTCGCGATCCTGCTGATCGTGTTCGTCGCGTTGATCAATCTCACGCGCGGATCGATCGGCCGTGCGCTGGTCGGCGTGCGCGATTCGGAAACCGCGGCGCATGCGCTCGGCATCTGGGTCGGCGGCACTAAGGTTCTGGCCTTCGTGATCTCGGCGTCGGTCACCGGCGTCGCCGGTGCGCTGATGGCGCATCATGTGCAGCACGTCACGCCCGAGGGATTCAGCCTGCTGTTGTCGCTCGAACTGGTGATGATGGTGGTGATCGGTGGGCTCGGCTCGCTGCGCGGCGCGATCCTCGGCGCGATCTTCATCAGCCTGCTGCCGACCTTCATCTCCAAGCTCAAGCCGATGCTGCCCGCGGCAGTGTCCGGACAATTCGGCCTGGAGATTTTCGTGTTCGGGCTGGTGCTCGCGCTGTTCATCCTGTTCGAGCCGATGGGCCTGAACGGGCGCTGGCTCAAGCTCAAGGCGCTGTTCCAGAGTTTCCCGCTCTATCGCCGCGACACCTTCCGCCGCGGCAAGACCTATATGAAATCGGAGCGCTACCGGTGAGCGGCTTTTTCGCGGTCGAGCATCTGGAATTGTCGTTCGGCGGCGTGCATGCGATCCGCGATCTGTCTTTCTCGGTAGAGCAGGGCGAGGTGTTCGCCATCATCGGCCCGAATGGCGCGGGCAAGACCTCGGTGTTCAATGTCATCACGCGGGTGTTCGATCCGAGCGCGGGACGGGTGGTGTTCCAAGGGAACGACATCACCGCCGTCGCGCGCCATCAGGTCGTCAACCACGGCATCGCGCGCACTTTCCAGAATATCGAGCTGTTCGAAGGCGCGACCGTGCTGCAGAACCTGCTGCTCGGCCGGCATCGCTTCCCGCACGGTAATATCCTGGCTCAGCTTTGCTGGCTGCCGAATGTCCGCCGCGCCGAAGAGGAATCGCGTGCGCGGGTCGAGGACGTGATCGAGCTGCTTGATCTCGCGCCTTATCGCAACGCCCTGGTCGCGGGCCTGCCTTACGGGGTGCGCAAGGTCGTGGAACTGGCGCGCGCGCTGGCGACGCAGCCGAAGCTGCTGCTGCTCGACGAGCCGGCGTCCGGTCTCAATCCGGAGGAGGCGCGCGATCTCGCCTTCTGGATCGACGATATCAAGCATGATCTCGGCATCACCGTGATCATGGTCGAGCACGACATGTCGCTGGTCGCGGAGGCGGCCGACCGCGTGCTGTGCATGAACATGGGCGAGGCGATCGCAACCGGTTCCGCTGCGGAGGTGCGCGCGCATCCAGATGTCCTCGCCGCGTATCTGGGGACCTGAGATGACCTTGCTGTCGGTCCGCAACATCGAAACCTGGTACGGCCCGGTCAACGCCATCAAAGGCGTGAGCCTTGATGTTCCTGAAGGGCGCATCGTCGCGGTGCTCGGCGCGAATGGCGCGGGCAAGACCACGTTGCTCAAGACCATCGCTGGCGTGGTCGATCCGTTCAAGGGCAGCATCCTGTTCGACAATGAACCGATCGATCGTCTCGATCCGGATGTGGTGGCGCGGCGCGGCGTCGTGCTGGTGCCCGAAGGACGGCAGGTGTTTCCGTTCCTCAGCGTCAAGGACAACCTGATGATGGGCTGCTTCGCGCGCAAAACCGGCGCGGGCGTCAGCGACGACCTCGAGCGCGTGTTCGCGTGGTTTCCGCGGCTGCATGAACGCGTCGCGCAGCATGGCGGGCTCCTGTCCGGCGGCGAGCAGCAGATGCTGGCGATCGGCCGTGCGCTGATGGCGAAGCCGCTGCTGCTGCTGCTCGACGAGCCGTCGCTCGGCCTGTCGCCGCTGCTGACCAAGGAAATCTTCAAGATCATCGCGCGCATCAACGCCGAGACCGGCACCACCATCCTGGTGGTCGAGCAGAACGCGACGGTTGCACTCGCGACCGCGCATGAAGGCTACGTGATGGAACTCGGCCGCATCGTCGCCGCGGGCCCATGCTCTGAACTGATGGCGAAGCAGGACGTGCAGGATTTCTATCTCGGTGGCGCCGCATCCCGCGAAGCTACCGACGCCGGCAAGCAGCGCTGGAAACGGCGCAAGACCTGGCGGTGATCATGGACGCCGTCACGGCACCAGACATCTTCACCGTCGCGGGATGCGATACGCCGGCGAAGCTGTTTCGGCATCGCGCGCATGATTGGGCGGAGGTGCCGGCGTTGCGCCGCAAGGAACGCGGCATCTGGTATTCGGTCTCGTGGAGCCAGTATTACGCGCGCGCGCGCGGTATCGGCCTCGCGCTGATGGAGCATGGCGTCATACGCGGCGACGTCGTTGCTGTGCTGGCCGAGAACCGTCCGGAATGGGTCTATATCGATCTCGGCGCGCAGGGCGTAGGCATCGTCGGCAACGGCATCTATCCGACGTCGTCGCCGGAACAGGTGGAATATGTGTTGCGCGATTCCGCGACGCGGGTTCTGTTCGTCGAAAATCAGGAGCAGCTCGACAAGGCGCTCGCGGTGCGCGGTCGTTGTCCCGCGCTCAAGCTGATCGTGGTGATGGATCGCGAAGGGCTGCGCGGCTTCAGCGATCCGCATGCGATGTTCTTCGACGACCTCCTGGCGCAGGGGATGGCGCTGGCGCGGGTGCGGCCGGGTGAATTCGAAACCGCGATCGATGCCGGCCGGCAGAGCGACATCGGCTTCCTGGTCTACACCTCGGGCACCACCGGCCTGCCCAAAGGCGCGATGATCTCGAACCGCAACCTGATGTTCCAGATCCTGACCGCGCCGGATTTCCTCGGCATCGGCGCGCATGGCAAGACGCTCTCGTTCCTGCCGCTGTGTCATATCGCCGAGCGCATGGCGACGGTGTTCAACCAGCTCGCGCTCGGGCAGACGGTCCACTTCCCGGAAAACTCCAGCACCATCTTCAACGACATGCGCGAGGTCGCGCCGCACCTGATCTTCGCGCCGCCGCGCTTCTGGCAGAAGATGTATTCGCAGGTGACGCTGTTCATGGACGATGCGATCCCGCTGGCGCGCATGGTCTATCGCTACGCGCTCGCCGAAGGGCAGGCGCTGGCGCAGGCCAAGGTGGAAGGGCGGCCGGTCGGCCGCGCGCGCCAATGGCGCTTCGATCTCCTGTCCGCGGTTTGCCTCTCGAACATCCGCCGCTTTCTTGGCTTGCAGAATATCCGCAAGGCGTTCGCTGGCGCGGCGCCGGTCCCGCCGGACATGTTGGCCTGGTATATGGCGATCGGCGTCGACCTGCTGGAAGCCTATGGCATGACCGAGACCACCGGCGTCGCCACCTTCACACCGCCGCATCGCATCAAGATCGGCAGCGCCGGTGCAAAAGTACAAGGCACCGAACTCGCGATCGGTCCGCAGGACGAGATCCTGGTGCGCGGCCCGAATGTGTTCGCCGGCTATTGGAAGATGCGGGAGAAGACCGCCGAGACCATCGATGCCGAGGGCTGGCTGCATACCGGCGATTGCGGCACGCTCGATGCCGATGGCTATCTGCGCATCACCGACCGGCTGAAGGACATCATCATCACCTCGGGTGGCAAGAACGTGACGCCGAGCGCGATCGAGAACGCGCTGATGTTCAGCCCGTATATTTCAGACGCAATCGTGGTCGGCGATGGACGCAAATATCTCACCTGCCTGGTCATGATCGATCAGGACAGCGTCGCGAAATTCGCGCAGGCGAAAGCGATTCCCTATACCGATTTCGCGAGCCTGACGCGCGCCAGCGAGGTGGTGACGCTGATCCGCGACGAGATCGAGATCGTCAACGCCAAGCTCGCGCGCGTGGAGCAGATCAAGAATTTCTGGATCATCGAGCAGCTGCTCACCGCCGAGGATGAGGAGCTGACACCGACCATGAAGCTGAAGCGTAAGGTCGTCGCGCAGAAATACGCGCCGCTGATCGAGCAGATGTATCGAGAATAATCCGTGACGTCGAGGCGCGCATTGTGTAGCTGAATGAGGACGTGAACTCGCCGATGAGAAGGCGTTTGAATGCTGAGGGAGGAATGCATGCGGAGATCAGGAACGGCATCGATGCTGTCGCTGCTGACGACAATTGTGGCTATCGCGCTGCCGTCTGCTGCAATGAGTCAATCGTGGCCCGACAGGAATATTACGCTGGTCATTCCCTTCCCCGCTGGTGGGTCCACCGACGGTATCGGACGTCCTATCGCCGGCATGCTGTCCAAGCAGCTTGGCAAACAAGTGGTCATCGAAAATCGCGGCGGAGCGGCAGGTAATATCGCTGCAGCGGCAGTGGCGAGGGCGGCGCCGGATGGCTATACGCTCTTTCTCACCTCAACCGGACCTGCGGTTACAAACAAGCTGCTTTATAAAAATCTATCGTTCGACCCTGCTGTCGACTTCACGCCAATCGCCATGATCGGCATCATACCCCAGGTCCTCATAGCAACCCCGAACCTGCCGGTATCGAATATCCAGCAACTGGTCGAGCTTGCAAAAGCGAAAGGCAGCTTGAACATCGGAAATAGCGGCAATGGCACGATGGCGCACATCGCCGCTGTGTCTTTGGCGCGAGCCGCCAATATTCAAGTGACTCATGTGACCTATAGAGGCTCGGCGCAGCTGATCACCGACGTCTTGGGCGGCCAAATCGAAGCTGGCTTTCCTGGATTTGTTCCGCAGGTTGAACAGTCAAAGATGTTGGCCGTATCGTCATCCGAGCGGCTGAAAACTCTTCCCAACGTACCGACTCTCAAAGAGTCGGGTTATGATCTCGTGGCTGGTACCTGGTTCGGCATCATGGGCCCTGCGGGAATGCCTGCCTCCATCGTCGAGAGAATTAACACGCTGGTCAGCGAATTCTTAGACAGCCAAGAGGCACAGCAGCTCTTTCCTGTCCTGGGCATGCACGCGATCCGGGGAACGCCGCAGGATATGAGTCGATTCATGGCTGCCGAGTTGGCGCGATGGGAGCCGGTGGTTCGGGCGGAGAACATCAAGCTGGAGTGAAAAGCAGTTTCTTCCAGGCTTGCAAGTCAGGTGCCGCTGACCACGCGTCTCCGGCTCTGTTGATCCACCTCCGTGAGGACCCGCTGAGATGAAAAAATTAGATGAAAAGTCTGCTCGTTCAACCGAGCAAAAGAAAGCGACTCGGGATCAATCCTACCGGACTCATTTGGCGGCGCTCGAAGAAAGCGGCGAACTTGTTCGGTTCGACAAGCCTGTCGACCCGGAAAAGAATATGTCGGCTATCGAATGGAAGACATATGCCGAGCTGGGTAAGTCGAGCCTTTTCACAAATATCGAAGGTCATCCCGGCTGGAGGGCGTGTAGTCAGATCATCGCCGATCGCAAGAAATGGGCGATAGGCCTTGAAATAGATGAGGACCATCTGCACGGGGAGATTGGTCGTAGACTTCAATCGCCCATCGCATCTCAATTGGTTGACGCAGCATCCGCGCCCGTCAAGCAGCTGAAATTTCTCGGCGATGACGCCGACCTGCGAGATATTCCTGCTGCCATAGTCTCCGAGCGTGATTCCGGGCGATACATTCCGTCGGGTATCGCCTTCATGAAAGACCCCGATACGGGGATAGGCAATCTGTCGTTCCACCGGATGGAGGTCCGGGGGAAGGATACGACTGGATTCGCCATTCTTCCCCGGCACGCATCGCGGATATATGAGAAATATTCTCAACGTGGCGAGCCGACTCCTGTCGCGGTTGTCATCGGCGTGCACCCGGCGATCTGGTTTGCCTCTGGCTATACGACGGCGTTTGAGGTCGATGAGCTTGAGCTAGCAGGCGGGCTGTTGAAAGAACCGGTCCGCACGGTGCGCTGTGAGACGATAGATTTAAACGTTCCGGCTGACGCTGAAATTGTTTTGGAAGGAGAAATAATTCCCGGCAATCATCTGGAAGCCGAAGGTCCGTTTGGCGAAGTGACCGGGACTTATCCCGGAAAAAAAATGTCGCATGTGTTTCGGCTGAAGGCAATCACGCGGCGACACGACGCTATCTATTACGCGCTGCACTGCGGATTTCCCGTTACGGATACGCAGTCCACAACCGGCCTTGGGATTGAGATCGCAACGCGAGAGCATCTTCAGAAGGTTGATGGCGGTCTGGACCTGCTGGACGTCAGGCTGCTTACCATTTCCGGTTTGTTCGCGATCGTCATCAAGATGCGCCCACGGATGGAAGGGGAAGCAAAAATTGCTTTGATGGCGGCTCTTTCCGGACCCTATCAGCAGCCGAAACTGGCAATCGCCGTCGACGAAGACATCGACGTTTCAGACGTTCGTCAGATCATGTGGTCCATCGCCAGTCGCGTACGTGCTGATCGGGATGTCATTTTTCTTCCGAATGTGAAGGTCTGGGCCCTCGATAGCGCTTCGCCTTTGGTCGGCAATACAGGGCGTCAGCGCGTTGGCACACGTTGGATGATAGACGCTACCAAGGGGCCGCTCACCGAGCCTGCGGAGCGCGTGAAGTTTGACATGGCCATGCCAAAGAATTTTTCGAGCGTGAACCTGAGGGATTTCCTGCCGTGACCGCGGCCGCTTGCTAAGGCCGCGGATAGACAAGCGGGTTTTATCGGAACACCGCTTGACATTTTCCTCTGGCAAAACCGCAATAACCGCAGTAACTTGCATATAACAAGTTAGGGAGGACGAACATGTTCGCGAAATGGATGATTCCGATTGCGGCGGTCGCCGCGCTCGGCATGACCGGCGCTCAGGCCGCTGGCGTCACCGATACCGAAATCAAGCTCGGCAGCCATCTCGACCTGTCCGGCCCGGTTGCCGCCGGCATGCCGCAGCTGCGCAACGGCATGCAGATGCGGCTCGACGAGGCCAATGAGGCCGGCGGCATCAATGGCCGCAAGTTCAAGCTGATTGTCGAGGACAATGCGAGCCAGCCGCAGGTCGCGGTGCGCGCCGCCGACAAGCTGATCCGCAGCGACGAGGTGTTCGCGATCCTCAATTCCTTTGGTTCGGGCACCAACGCCGCGGTGATCAAGCGCGCGACCGATGCCGGCGTCATCTACTACGCGCCGTGGGGGGCATCCTCGCTGCTGCAGAAGATCGGCGGCGCCAGCCCGCTCTCCTTCACCACCATCGCCAATTATGACAGCACCACCGCTGCGGCGGTGACCTGGATGATCGACGAGTTCAAGCCGAAGAAGATCGGCTACATCTCGCAGGAAGGTCCGCTGGGCGATCTGGTCGGCGCCGGCGTGAAGCCTGCGCTTGCGGCGAAGGGCCTCACCCTCGCAGCGGAAGCGAGCTACAAGCCCGGCGATATCGATTTCTCCTCGCAGGTCGCTCGCATGCAGGCCGCGGGCGTCGACCTGATCATCGCCGCCACCATCATCCGCGAGACCGTCGGCATCGCCGCCGAGGTCAAGAAGCTCGGCATGAAGGATGTGAAGCTGCTCACTGCAACACCGGGCCGCACCAACATTGTCGCGGCGCTCGGCAAGGATGCGGTGGAAGGCCTCTATGGCGTCGGCACCTGGTCGAGCATCGATCCGCCCAAGGCGACCGGCGACGTGAAGAAGTGGGCCGACGATTTCCAGAAGCGCTTCAATCTCGCGCCCGACGAGAACGCGCTGCTCGCCTATGCCTATACCGACTGGTTCGTGAAGGCGGTGCAGACGGCGGGCAAGGATCTCACCGCTGACAAGGTCGTGGCCGCGCTCAAGGCGTCGAACATCACGCACCCGATCTTCTATGACACCAAGAGCTTCGTGAATAATCACGCCTCGCCAGAATCGGTGAAGGTCGAGCAGATCAAGGGCGGCGTCTGGACCCCGGTCAGCCCGCTGCTGAACACGAAATAGCTCTTCTTACCCTCCCCCTCGCGGGGAGGGTCGCTCGCCGAAGGCGAGCGGGGTGGGAGCCACTTCAAATAACTTTTGCGTATCAACCCCCACCCCCAACCCCTCCCCGCAAGGGGGAGGGGAGCGCAGCGGAGTCCGGCGTCACGTCGCCGCGTTCAGCGTCAGCGGCCGCGCCGTAGTCCCATCATTCATGTCGTATGCGACATCGTGCGGATCGAGCACCTCGCCGCAGCCGCTGCAGGTTACCTGTGGGTCGAGCGCCGAGCCGCAGGCCTTGTGCGTCAGCAGCACCGGCGGTCCCTTGGTCCCCGCAAGCCAGCGATCGCCCCAACACACCAGCATCACGGTCGCGGCGTAGAAGTCGCGGCCTTTCTCTGTGAGCAGATATTCGTAGCGCGGCGGGCGGTCCTGATAGGCGCGCCGCGTCAGGATGCCGTCGTCGATCAGACGGCGCAGCCGGTCGCTGAGAATGTTGCTCGCCATCCCGGTCTGCGCCTGGAATGCGTCGAAGCGCTTGTGCCCGAGGAACGCCGCGCCGATCGCTTCCCATGACCAGCGGTCACCCAGGATATCGACCGCGTGTTCGAGGAAGCCGTGCGTACCGCGCTGGTCCTGCGCTGTGATCGTCGCACGCCGCAGCCGGTTCGCCGTAGCCGACTCAAGGCCCGCGCCCGGCCCATCGCGATAGCGTACATCGCGCGCCGTGACTTCGCCGCTGCAATGGCCGCAGGTGAAGCGCGGCTGCATCTCGCGACCGCAGCGGGTATGGCGCAATACCATGCGCGTGCCGGCCGGCACGGGAAACCAAGTCTGCTCCCAGCGCAGGATCATCAGCGCGACCGGATAGATATCGAGCCCCTTGTCGGTGAGTTGATATTCGACGCGCGGCGGCACTTCATTGAAGCGCGCCCGCTTGAAGATACCGGTATCGACCAGGGTCTTGAGCCGCTTGGTCAACACCGTCGGCGTGACGCCGAGACGCCCCTGCCAGGCGCTGAACTGGCGGGTGCCGAGAAAGGCGTCGCGCAGGATCAGCAGCGTCCAGCGGTCGCCGAGGATTTTCAGCGCCCGGCGGGCTGAATTGGCGGCAATCATGGGCGGGACGGGCGCGGCCATTTTGTGGATTGTACCGGGCAAGAGTAACTTGCGTAAAGCTATTATTGAGGTATTATCCGGTCAAACGCGACAATGGAGGCTTGCTATGCCCAGCAGCGCGACCGCGTCCCGCGACCAGGACACTCCGAGCCTCGTCGATCTCAATCCCTATCTCAATGGCATCTTCGCCCCGGTCTCGGCGGAAACCACTGTGGTCGATTGCACGGTGATCGGCGAGATCCCGCGCGACCTGCACGGCGCCTATTGCCGCAACGGCCCGAACCCCGCCAACACGCCGATCGACCTGCATCACTGGTTTGACGGCGACGGCATGATCCACGCCGTCTATTTCGAGAACGGCAAGGCGGAATACCGTAACCGTTATATCCGCACCGACGATCTCAAGTCTGAGCTCGCCGGGACGCTCGATGCCGGCGGCGTGCTGCTGCCGGCCAATCCGGCGCGCGGCGAGAAGGTCTACAAGGACACCGCGAATACCGACCTCGTGTTCCACAACGGCGCGCTGATGGCGCTGTGGTACATCAGCGGCACGCCGGTGCGCGTCGATGCGCGCACGCTGGAGACGATCCGCAACGAGGATTTCGGCGGCGCATTGCCGCGCTGCGTCTCGGCGCATGGCAAGACCGACACCAAGACCGGCGAATTCGCATTCTTCGATTATTCGCTGCACCAGCCTTGGATGTCCTACGGCATCGTCGGCAAGGACAACGTGCTGAAGAATTTCCAGCGCGTCGAATTGCCGGGCGCGCGGCTGCCGCACGACATGGGGCTGACCGAGAATTACGTCATCCTGCATGATCTGCCAGTGGTGTTCTCGGAAGCCGGCCGCCGCAAGAATCTCTGGCGCATCGAATCGCAGGACCGCGGCGCGCGTTTCGGCGTCGCGCCGCGCAACGGCTCGGGCGCCGACATCAAGTGGTTCGAGGTCGAGCCTTGCTACATCTATCACGTCGTCAATGCCTGGGAGGATGGCGACGAGGTGGTGATGCATGCCTGCAAGATGGTGCCGAACGGCCTCAAGCCGAATCCGTCTTACGGCCCTTATGCGCCGATGGCTGTGGTGCTCGCGCTGCATGCGGTGCCGGTGGAGTGGCGCATGAACATGCGCACCGGCGCTGTGCGTTCGCGCCAGCTCGATGACCGGCTCGGCGAATTTCCAGCGATCAACAACGAATATAACGGCCGCAAGGGCCGCTATTCCTACAACGTGTCGCTCGATCCGGGCGAGACTTTGCGCTTCGACGGCTTCCACAAATACAATCTGGAGACCGGCGCGGCCGAAACCTACAAATACGCGCCGGGCGTGTTCGGGTCGGAGGGCGCCTTCGCGCCGCGCATCGGCGCCAAGGATGAAGATGACGGCTATCTCGTCACCTTCACGACTGATGAGAATAGCGGCGCGTCGGAAGTGCAGGTGCTCAACGCCAAGGATATCGCGGCGGGCCCGATCGCGCGTGTCGTTCTGCCATGCCGCGTGCCGGCCGGCTTCCACGCGACCTGGGCGCCGGGCAGCGAGATCGGCGCGCGTTAGACGCAATCATGTCTGTCTACATCACCGACGCCGTGCGCACGCCGCGCGGCAAGGCGCGGCCGGATGGCGGGCTTGCGGCGATCAAGCCGCAGGATCTCGTCGCCGGGCTGGTCGATGCGCTGGAGCAGCGCGTCGTCAACGTGCGCGAACGCGCCGAAAGTCTCGTGCTCGGCTGTGTCGGACAGATCGGCGCGCAGGGCGGCAACATCGCCCTGGTGTCGAAATTCCGCGCCAGGCTGCCGGATGCGATGCCGGCCTACACCGTCAACAATTATTGCGTCTCGGGCCTGTCCGCGATCGGCCAGATGAGCGCCGCGATCGCGTCCGGCCGCATCGATCATGCGCTGGCCGGCGGCGTCGAGAGCATGTCGCAGGTGCCGTTCCTCGCCGACAAGGCGACGTTCTACGGTGAGCGAGACCTGCCGGAACGTGCACGGTTCTTTCCGGTCGCCGTCGCTGCCGATCTTCTCGCGATCAAGGAAGGCGTGGGGCGTGATGCGCTCGATGCGGTCACCGCGACCTCACATCGCAAGGCCGCGGCGGCCGAGGCGAATGGCAAGGCGCTGCTGCGCTCGCGCATTGCGGTGAAACGCACCGACGGCGGCGTTGCACTCGATCGCGATGAGGCGATCCGGCCGCAGGCGACCGCGGAAGCGCTCGGAACCTTGCAGCCGGCCTTCGGCGAGGTCGCCGCGGCGTTTCGCGCCGTGTTGGGCGACGCGCCGATCGACCATCGCCACACCATCGCCAACGCACCGCCGATCGCGGATGGCGCGGGTCTCGCCTTTGTCAGCAAGGATGCGAAGGCGGCACGCGCCCGGATCGTGGCCTATGCGGAAGCCGGCGCCGACCCGCGCGACTCGCTCACCGCCGGCTTCGCCGCCATGGGCAAGGTGCTTGCCCGCGCCGGACTGTCGCTCGATGATGTCGACTGTATCGAATTCATGGAAGCCTTCGCGGTGACGATCGCGATGTTCGAGCGCGACTATAAGGTCGATCCTGCTAAGGTGAATTTAGGCGGAGGCCATCTCGCCAAAGGCCATCCGATGGGCGCATCCGGCGCGATCCTGCTGTCGACCTTGCTCGACGCGCTGGACGCCTCCGGCGGCACCATCGGTCTCGTCGTGGCGTCGGGCGCATCGGGCGTTGGCGCGGCCATGATCATCGAGCGTGTGAATTGATATGACCCAAAGCCCGCTCTTCGATCTGCGCCTGCCGGTGATCGCCGCGCCGATGTTCCTGTGCTCCGGGCCAGAACTGGTGGTCGCGAGTTGCAAGGCCGGCATCATCGGGTCGTTCCCGACCACCAATTGCCGCAACATGGACGAGCTCGATGCCTGGATGCGCGAGATCGTTGCGGGTGTCGGCGCGCTGCCCTGGGCCGCGAACCTGATCACGCATTCGACCAATGCGCGTCTTGCCGATGATCTCGCGCGCGTTGCGACCTACAGGCCGCCACTGGTGATCACCGCGCTCGGCAGTCCGAAGCCCGCGATCGAGACCGTGCATGGCTATGGCGGCAAGGTGTTCGCCGACGTGATCAATCTCAATCTCGCGCGCAAGGCGGTGGCGTCCGGCGCCGACGGCCTGGTCTGCATCGCGGCCGGCGCCGGCGGGCATACCGGCTTCTTCTCGCCCTTCGCATTCATCTCGGCCTTGCGCGAATTCTTCGACGGCCCGATCGTGATCGGAGGCGGCATCTCGGACGGCGCCGGCATCGCAGGCGCCATCGCCGCTGGCGCGGATTATGTCTATGTCGGCACGCGCTTTCTGCCGACGCAGGAAAGCCGCGCGGTCGACGGCTATAAGCAGATGATCGTCGATTGCGGATCCGACGATCTGGTCGTCAGCGCTGCGATCACCGGAACGCCGGCGTCATGGCTGAAGCCGAGTCTCGCGGTTTGCGGCATCACGCTGGAAGACCTCGCCGGCAAACCCGATCGCAACTACGCGGCCGGCGAAGGCGCCACCAAACGCTGGCGCGACACCTGGTCGGCGGGGCAGGGGCTGCACACCTCGAAAGCGGTCGAGCCGGTCGCGCAGGTGGTCGATGAGCTGGAGCGCGGCTATCATGCCGCGATTGCGCGCTTCGCGGATCGGACCTCGCCGCCCGCGGCGGCGCAGCGGAGGCAGGCATGAGCGGCGTCTTCATTCTCGGCGGCGCGCAGACCGATTTCTCGCGCAATTTTTCCCGCGAGGGAAAATCGATCTTCGACATGATGTCCGAGACGGTCGAGTCCGGACTCGACTCCACCGGTCTCGATGCGAAAGAGATCGAGACGGCGCATGTCGGCAATTTCGTCGCGGAGCTGTTCTGCGACCAGGGCCAGCTCGGCGGCTTCTTTGCCGCGATCCGGCCGGAGTTCAACGGGCTTCCCGCAGGACGTCATGAAGCGGCCTGCGCGTCGGGCTCGCTCGCGCTGCTTGCGGCATCTGCCGAGATCGAGGCGGGGCGCTACGATGTCGCCTGCGTGCTCGGTGTCGAGATGATGCGCAACGTGCCCGGCGAGATGGCGGCGCGCCACCTGGGCGCGGCCTGCTGGCGCGGGCGTGAGGCCGAGAATGTGCGCTACGTCTGGCCGGCGATGTTCAATTCGCTGATGGACGAATATGACCGCCGCTACGGCATCGATTATCGCCATCTCGGCGAGATTGCGCGCATCAATTACGAGAATGCGCGCAGTAATCCGAACGCCCATACCCGCAAATGGACCTTCGGAAACAACGCCTTCACCGCCGATGACGACGAGAACCCGGTGATCGAAGGCCGCATCCGGCGCCAGGATTGCGGACAGGTGACTGATGGCGCGGCTGTGGTGTTCCTCGCCTCACGCCGTTTCGCCGAGGAATTCTCGCGCAAGCGCGGCTTGTCGGCTGACGACCTCTCGACGCTAGACGGCTTCGGCCATCGCACCGCGACGATGCGGCTCGAAGACAAGCTCTCCGACAGCCGCGACAGCGATTACGTGTTTCCGCATGTGCGTGGTGCGATCACCGATGCGTTCCGCCGCTCCGATATCGGCGGCGTCGACGATCTCGACCTGATCGAGGTGCATGATTGTTTCTCGATGACCGAATACATGACCATCGATCACTTCGGCATCACCGCGCCGGGCGAAAGCTTCAAGGCGGTGGAAGCGGGTGCGATCCGCAAGACCGGCCGCATCCCGATCAATCCGTCGGGCGGCCTGATCGGCCTCGGCCATCCGGTCGGCGCGACCGGCGTGCGCATGGCGCTCGATGCGCATAAGCAGGTCACTGGTACCGCAGGCGGCTATCAGGTGGATGACGCGCGCCGCGCCGCCACGCTCAACATCGGCGGCAGCGCGACGACGACGGTGTGTACGGTGATTTCGCGCGGAGGGTGACGTGCGTCCCCGCGGAGGCGGGGCCCATACGCCGCGGCCCATCAATGAAAGTCGGGTAGAACTCGCCTTATTCGTTCTGCACGGCGTATGGGCCCCGCCTTCGCGGGGGCACGAGTTACTCCGGCTGGATTCCGATCGAGGGAATCACCTTCCCCCAGAAATCCACTTCATCGTTGATCAGCTTGCGGAACTCGGCCGGGCTGCTGCTCATCACGGTCAGCCCCTGCAGCTTCATCTTGGCGACCACATCGGGAAGCTTCAGCGCGGCGGTTGCGCTGGCATGCAGCTTGTCGATCACCGGCTGCGGCGTGCCGGCGGGCGCGAGGATGCCGTTCCAGCCGATGTTGAACACGCCCGGCACGGTTTCATCGACCGTCGGCAGGTTCGGGAAATCGGGATGGCGGGTGCGCTCGGCCATCGCGAGCATGCGGATCTTGCCGCTCTGCACATGCGGCATTGCGGAGGGCAGGGTGCCGAAACTCACCTGGATGTTGCCGGCGACCAGGTCCTGGATCGCGGGCGCGCCGCCGCGATAGGGCACATGCACCATGTCGATGCCGGTCTTCTGTTTCAGCAACTCGCCGCAGATGTGGTGCCCCGACCCGACGCCCGAGCTTCCGTAGGAGAGCTTGCCGGGATTCTTTTTGGCGTATTCGATCAGTTCCGCGACGGTCTTCACCGGCAGGTCGGCATTCACCACCAGCGCCAGTACCACGTCCGCGGTCGGCGTCACCGGCGCGAATGCCTTTTTCGAATCGAACGGGAAGTTCTTCTGCATATACATGTTCATGGTCAGCGACGCGTTGACCGTGAGCAGCAGCGTATGGCCGTCGGGCGGCGCATTCGCGACCGCTGCCGCGCCGGTGGTGCCGCCGGCGCCGCCGCGATTGTCGATCACGATCTGCTGCCCGAGCGACTGGCTCATCGGTTCCTGCAGGATGCGGCCGACCGCGTCGGTCGAGCCGCCCGGCGGGAAGCCGATCACCATGGTGATGGGGCGGTTGGGATAAGTCTGTGCGATGGCGGGCGGCGCGGCGGCGAGCAGTATCAAGCCAGCCAAACCGAACGCGCGAAATGCACGGGTCATTGGTCGTCTCCCCAGGATGTTTGTCTGTCGTTACCCGACTTGGCGGCATGTTAGCACGCGGCAAGGCCTGCCCTGCAAGGGCGGCGCCGGGGCGATTCAGCTACGGGCCGTCAGGCGAAGCCGTAAACCCGCCTGGCGTTCTCGCGCAGGATCTTCGCCTGGATCTCCTTCGGCACATTTGCCGCGCCGAACACATAGCGCGGGTCGTCGAAGTCCCAGTGCGGATAATCGGTCGCGAACATCAGCTTGTCGTGGCCGATCCAGTCGATCACCGTCATCAGGTCTGCAGGCCGCTCCGGCTCATCGACCGGCTGGGTCGTGAAATAGATGTTGTCGCGCACATATTCCGACGGCGGGCGCTTCAGGTGCGGAACCTCGTCGCGGAAACGCTGCCAGTGCTTGTCGAGCCGCCAGCATAAGGCCGGCACCCAGGCGAAGCCCGGCTCGGTGAGAACGAATTTCAGCGACGGGAATTGTTCGAATACGCCGCCCAAAACCAGCGTCGTGACGAAGGCCTGCTGCCCATGCACATGGGCGTGGTGGTCTTCGAAGTAATAAGACGGCCAGCCGGAGCCGGTTACGGCATGGCCACCCTGGCCGCCGATATGTGAGCCGATCGGCAGCCCGCATTCGACCGCGGCCTCGAAGATCGGCCAATAGCGCTTGCGCCCCATCGGCTCCACCGCGCGCGGCTGCAACAGGATCTGGGCGAAGCGCCGGTCCTTGGCGCGTTCGCGGATTTCCTTGGCGGCGCCTTCGGGATCCTCCGGCGCGACCAGGATCGAACCGCGCAGGCGCGGCTCCGGCGCGAGCCAGAGGCCGATCTGCCATTCGTTGATGGCGCGGGTCATCTCGCGGCCGAAGGCGACGTTGCGCTGGTCGCCGGCCTTGGTGGCGAGGGGGATCAGGATGCCGACCTCGACGCCATTGGCATCCAGATGCTGGGTCCGCATCAGTTCGAGGTCGGAGCCAGGCGGGCCGCCATTCGACGGCCAGGAATCGGCGCGGCTCAGCGCCGGCGTGATGCGCGGATACATCCCGGTATCCAGCGGCTCGCGCGAGAAATTACCGTATTCCCGATGCAGCGCACGCCACTTTTTGGGCAGGAACTGGCGGACATCCTCCGGATTCCGGATGGTCGGATGGATGTCGCAATCGATGATGCTCAGCTTGGTGGCCGGCTTCACGTCGCGGTCGCGCACGGTGACGTTCATGGCGTTCTCCTGCCCCAGATATAGCCTGTCGTCATGCGCGCCGGAAGGTTGATCGTCGGGCCGGACGGGACTATTCCCTTGGCCCAATAGCGGCGGAACCGCCGCAGGATCGGGAACGCGCATGGATACGGTAACCCAGCAACGGGTGAAGGCGAGGGCTGGCATTTTCGGCCACCCGGCGATCGATTGCGACGTCCATCCCGCGGTGCCGAGCGTCAAGACGCTGATGCCGTATTTCGATGAATACTGGCGCGAGCAGTTTATCGCGCGCGGCATCGACCGGCTCAATTTCGTCATGACCAGCCAGCCGCCCAATGCGCCGATCACGTCGCGGCCGGATTGGCGGCTGCCGGCCGGGGCCAAGCCGGGCAGCGACCCGGCGATCCTCGGGAAGCATGTGCTCGATGCCTTCGGCAGCAGCTATGCGATCTGCAACACCATCCATGGCTCGCTCGCTTTGCACAGCGACGACATGGCGGCGGTGTTCGCGCGCGCCATCAATGACTGGCTGGCCAAGGAATGGCTCGATCGCGATCCGCGCCTGCGTGCGTCGATCGTGATCCCGCTGGAGAATCCCGAATTCGCGGTCGAGGAAATCGAACGCCGCGCCGGCGACAAGCGCTTCGTCTCGGTGCTGATGCTGGTGATGGGCGAACAGCCGCTCGGCCGCCGTACCCATTGGCCTATCTACAAGGCGGCTGAAAAATACGGCCTGCCGATCGTCGTGCATGCCGGCTCGACCTACCGCCATGCGCCGACCTCGATCGGCTGGCCGTCCTATTTCCTTGAAGATTACGTCAACCAGTCGGGCGCTTTCGAGAGCCAGTTGCTCAGCCTGGTCGCCGAGGGCGTGTTCTCGAAATTCCCTGGCATCAAATTCGTGTTCGCCGAATCCGGCTTCTGCTGGCTTCCAGCTTTCATGTGGCGCGCCAACAAGACCTGGCGCGGCGTGCGCATGGAGGTGCCGTGGGTGAAGCAATATCCGGCGGAAATCATCCGCGCGCATGTGCGCTTCACAATCCAGCCGATCGATGCGCCGCCCGAGCCGGGCGACCTCGAGCGCATCGTCGAGCAGATTGGCTCCGATGACGTGCTGATGTTCTCGACCGATTATCCGCATTGGCAATTCGACGGCACCGACGCACTGCCAAAGGCCTTGACCGGCTCACTCGCACGCAAGGTGCTGTGGGACAACGCGCTCGCGACCTACTCACGGCTGGAGGTCAACGCATGACCGATGTGCTCGACTACCCGGCGACTGAACAGGCGAACAAGCCGGTCAAGCCCGGCATCGTCGATTGCGACATCCATCCTTCGAGTTCGTCGTTCGAGGAGTTCAAGCCGTTCCTGTCGAAGCGGTGGTGGGACCATCTCAACACCTACGGCATGTTCGTGCGCCAGGGCTTCAAGGAGATGCTGGCGTTTCCGCGCATGCAGGCGGAGGTGTCGCGGCTCGACGCGTGGCCGCCGAGCGGCGGACCTCCGGGCTCCGATCTGGATTTCATGCGCCAGCAGCATCTCGACCCGAATGGGGTCGAGGTCGGCGTGCTGATTCCATTGCGGCTCAATTCCGGCAGCCAGCGCAATATCGACTTCGGTCAGGCGCTGGTCGGCGCGGTCAATGACTGGCAGTTGGAGAAATTCTGCCGCCCCGAGAAACGGCTGCGCGCTTCGATCCAGATCGCGCCGGAAGATACGCCCGGCTCGGTCGCCGAGATCGAACGCCGCGCCGATGACCCGCATTTCGTCCAGATCCTGCTGCCGCCGCGCAACGGCGATCCGATCGGCCGCGAGCGCTTCTGGCCGATCTACGAGGCGGCGGTCGCCGCGAAAAGGCCGATCGCACTGCATGTCGGCGGCGTTGCGGGCCATCCGGTCAGCGGCGGTACCGGCTGGCCGTCCTTCTATCTTGAGGAGCACCATTCGCAGGTGCAGACCATGCAGTCGGTGATCATCAGCATGGTGGTCGAAGGCGTGTTCGAACGTTTTCCCGCGCTCAAGATGGTGGTGATCGAAGCCGGCTTTGCCTGGCTGCCGGCGCTAGCGTGGCGGCTCGACGCGCAATTCGAGCGCATGCGCTCCGAGGTGCCGCATCTCAAGCGCAAGCCGTCAGAATATATCCGCGACCATATCTGGTTCACGACGCAACCGATCGAGGAGCCGGACCGGCCCGACGACCTGACGCGCGCGATGGAATGGGTCGGCTATGACCGGCTGATGTTCTCCACCGATTATCCGCACTGGGATTTCGACGATCCGGCGCACGCCATTCAGGTGAAGCTCTCCGACGAGAACCGGCGCAAGATTTTTTCAGGCAATGCAAAGAAGCTGTTCAATCTGGGGCAAGCATGAGCTGGCATGTGGTAGCGAAGGTTGGTGAGATCGAGCCGGGCACCAGCAAGGTGGTCACGGTGCGCGGCCGCGAACTGGGCGTATTCAACGTCAAGGGCGATTATTACGCGCTCGCCAACAAATGCCCGCACGAGGGTGCCTCGCTCTGCAAGGGCCGCATCATCGGCCTCGCCGAGTCCGACGAGCCGGGACATTATCGCCTTACTCGCCAAGGCGAATTGCTGCGCTGTCCGTGGCACGGCTGGGAATTCGACATCCGCACCGGCCAGTCCTGGTGCGACCCGGTGCGCACCAAGGTGAAGGCCTATCACGTCAAGGTGGAAACCGGGGAAGAGGTCGAGAAGCTCGGCGACAAATCGAAGGGCCCGTATATCGCGGAGACGTTTTCGGTGTCGGTGAAGGACAATTACATCCTCGTGGATGTGTGAGCGCTGGAGCCGTTGCTCCGTGATCATCGCTGACCTATCCACTTGCTCCGTCATGGCCGGGCTAGTCCCGGCCATCCACGTCTTTCACGAGCCGAAGTAAGTCGTGGATGCCCGGGCCAAGCCCGGGCATGACTGCGGTGGGTGTGTTTGGCCGGGCAGGCCGCCGTCGCGCAGCGCGCATCTATTCCGCGGCCTGCGCAACCTCGACGAATTGCGACAGCCACTTGCCGCGCTTGCGCACGGCGTCGCGATACATCGATTCGAATTCCGCCGGCGGGAACGAATGCGTCGACGCGCGGGCTATCAATGCATCGGCCCAGGCCTTCACGCGTGGGAATGCTGCGATGTGCCCGATCGGCCGGATGCGATCGAGGTAGATGTAGCGCTGCAGGAACGGCGCATAGGCGGCGTCGACCAGTGAATAGCGCGCGCCGTTGAAGAACGGCCCGGCTTTCTGGGTCTCCAGCGCCTTTTCGAGCCGGCCGAACGCCTCCGGAATTTTCGCGATGGATTCGTGGTAGCTTTTCTCATCCTCGGCATAGGCGAAGCCGGTGACCTGGCTCGCGAAGGTCGGGAGGTAATCGGTCCAGGCGCGGTTCACCGCCCGCTGTACCGGATCCGCCGGATGCAGGCGCGGCTCGATCGTCTCGTCGAGATATTCGGCAATTGCATTTGACTCGAACAGCGATGTCGCGTCGTCGATGCGTATCACCGGCACCTTCTTGTGCGGAGAGATCGCGAGAAACCAGTCGGGCCTGTTATCGGGCTCGATGTGGCGGAATTCGAAGGCGATATTTTTCTCGCGCAGCACGATGGCGGCGCGCTGCACCCAGGGGCAGGTCTTGAAACTCACCAGCAGATACTTGGCCACGGCTTATCTCCGTTCCTATTCGACACTATGCCTGGTGCACGCGCCTCAATATTTAGCCTTCGCCGGATATTTCTTCAGCGCCTCTTCGTTCACGTCGGCGCCCCAACCCGGCGTCGTCGGCACGATCAATTCGCCATTCTCGATCTTCGGCGCGACCGTGACCAGTTCATCTTTCCACGGCACGTCGTCGACCTCGATCTCCATGATGCGGAAATTCGGGATCGCGGCGCAGAAATGCGCGCTCATCAGGGTCGCGAGGTGGCCGTAGAAATTATGCGGCGCGCAGTCGACCTCGAAGGCGTCGGCCAAAGTGGCGATGCGCACGCTCTCCCACACGCCGTTCCACGGCACGTCGACCACGGCCATGTCGACCGCGTAGTTGGTGAAATACGGCCGGTAATTGCGCACGCCGTGGATCGATTCCAGCGAGGTGATCGGTGTCGCGCTGGAGCGGCGGATCAACGCGAGCGCTTCCGGATCGTGGATGTCGATCTCGAGCCAGAACATGTTGAAGCGTTCCAGCGCCTTGGCGACGCGGATATAGCCCTCCGGGCGCAGGCCGAAATTCAGGTCCAGCATCAGGCCGGTATCCGGACCGATGCCTTCGCGAAAAGCGGTAAGCAGGTCCTCGATCTCGCCCATCACGCGCGGCGTCATGTGCCGGTCGAGCCAGCCGGGCGCAATGCGCAGGCCGGCGTTGAACGCACGCGCGCCGCCGAACGAGACCGGGTTGGTCTTGATCGCACGGAAGCCGCGCTTCACCGCCTGTTGCCCCAGCTTCTTGATGTCGTCGAGCGAGCGGACCGGCTCAAAGCCGAGCTTCTCGAAGATCTCGCCACGCCATACGCGAAAGCTGCCGCAATGCGACCAGTAGAGCGGCAGGCGCTCGCGGAACGGCCCGCCGAACAATGCGTAGACCGGCACGCCGAGCGCCTTCGCCTTGATATCGAGGCAGGCATTTTCGATCGCGGCGACCGCCTGGTGGGTCAGGGCGCCGGTCGAGATGCGCGTGGTGGCACGCAGCGACTCGCTCATGCGGCCCACCTCGCGCGGATCGAAGGTCTGCGCGGTCGGCGCGAATTTGTGGATCATCTCGGTGACGCCGCCGGCACCGAAGCCTTCGTTGTATTCCGACCAGCCGACCAGGCCTTCATCGGTCGTCACCTTGAGGAACGACAATGTGCGCCAGCCGCCATTGGCGTGCAGCGTTTCCATCTTGGTGATTTTCATCGGCGGCCTCCCGGCATGGCGCTTTCTAGGGCGCGCACTCTGCCGCCTCGGCCGCTGTCATGCAATCGGTGGGCAATCCATCACGCGATTTTTGGAACGGCGGGCAGGTGGAAAATATCCGCCGACTGGCAATGCTCGCGCAGATATTCGGCGAAGGTCTTCACCGCGGGGGCCAGCAGGCGCCGGCGCGAGAAAACCTGGCGGATGTCGATGGTCAGCGGCGGCGCCTGCACCGGCAGGATCACCAGCGTCCCGGTTTGCAGGTCGCGTTGGACGCTGGTCAGCGCGGAGCATGAGATGCCGACGCCGGCGATCACCAATTCGCGGATGAACTGATACTCGGTCGCCTGGAACGCCATCTTCACCTGACGGACGCCGATCTGGCGCAGCAGCGCGTTGAGCGCCTGGCCGAACAGCGAGCTCGGCGGCGGGCCGACAAAGGCGCAATCCAGCAGCTCCGCGGGTGCGATCTGCTGGCGCTGCGCCAGCGGATGCTGCGGCGATGCGACGAACACCAGTTGCTGCCGTCCGATGATGGTCGAGGCGACGTTTGCCAGCTCTTCGTTGCTGAGCAGACAGCCGAGATCGACCTGGCCTTGCTCGACTTGCGCGAGCACATCCTCCTGCATGCCGATGCGTACCACGACTTCGGTCTGCGGATGATGGCGTGCGAAATCCGCCAGTACCGAGGTGAACACGAAATTGGCGAGCGAGCGCTGGCATGCGAAATCAATGCGCGCCGGCGTCGCCTTGCGCTCGCGATCGAGATTGACGGTGAGCTCATTGGCCTCGGCCAGCAGCAGCCGGGCATGCGCCAGGAACGAGGTGCCCAGCGCGGTCAGGGTCGGCTTCCGGCCGCGCGGCCGGTCGAACAGCGAGCCGCCGGCTTTGGCCTCCAGCGCCTGGATATGCGAGCTCACCGACGGCTGCGCGATCCCGAGCCGGCCTGCTGCGGCGGAGAATCCGCCGGCCTCGACAACGGTGACGAACACTTCCAGGCGGCGCAGGGTCAGGTTCAGCATATAGCTATATTACTATACGACCCATCGCCTTCCCACCCCTTGCTTTCAGGTTTTCGAGGGCCCCAAAGTGGCCGCAACCAAGCGCCCGCCCATCGCTGGGCGGCGGCGCGGGACAAAGGTTGGCGATCCGGATCGCCGCATCTGGGAGGATGATCATGGATGGTTTCAACAGACGGTCGCTGATGGCGCTGGCATTGATCGCCGGCGCGTCAATCGTGCTGGGCGCTGCGCCCACGCAGGCCCAGCAGCTCACCAAGCTGCGCATCGCCAAATCGGTGACGACCTCGTTCCCGTTCGCAGGCCTCGAGATCGGCGTCGAGCAGGGCATCTGGAAGAGCGAAGGCATTGACGCGGAGATCGTCTCCTTCGCCGGCGATGCGCGCATGCAGCAGGCATTCGCTGCCGGTTCGATCGACGTCGGCCTCGGCTCAGGGCCGGGCATGGGCTACGCCATCAAGGGCGTTCCGGCCCACGGCGTCGCGGCGCTGGCCAACAAGCCGGAGAACATGGCGCTGATCGTCGGCAAGAATAGCGGCATCAAGACAATCAACGACCTGAAGGGCAAGCGTATCGGTGTCACCACCGCCGGTTCGCTCACGGACTGGCTGGCGCGCAAGATCTCGAGCGAAAAGGGCTGGGGTCCGGACGGCGTCGAAGTCGTGCCGATGGGCGACATGCGCACCCGGCTGGCGGCGATGGAAACCGGCGATCTTCCCGCCAACGTGACCGCCACCGAGCAGGCCTATGAGATGCAGATCAACGGCCAGGGCACTGTGCTGATGACCTTCGGCGAGATCGTGCCGCATTTCCACACCCACGTCATTTTCGCGCATGACAACCTGATCAAGAACAACCCCGATCTGGTGAAGCGTTTCCTGCGCGCGTGGTTCAAGGTCGCCGACTACATGAAGACCGACAAGGAAGGGACGATCAAATCGGTCGCCCGCACCATGAAGCTGTCGGATCGCGTGATCAGGGATGCCTATGACATCGAGATGGGCATGATGTCGTTCGATGGCGTGTTCGACCAGAAGGCTTTGGTTTTGATCAGCGAGTCGCTGAAAGAGCTCGGCATCCTGGATACCGTCCCAAAGATCGAAGACATGTATATCAAGGGCTTCGCACCCGTCTCGATCAAGTGACATCGCGCTTCAGGAACGAGAACACGTATGAGTGAGTCTACGCCTTTCCGGGCGGCCGCAGCGGGCCGTCCGGTGGCCATCTCCATCCGCAATGTCTCGCAGCGCTTCGGCGACGCCGGCTCCCCGAATGAGGTGGTTGCGGTCGATGACATGTCGCTCGACGTGCGGCGGGGCGAGTTCGTCTGCCTGCTCGGCCCGTCCGGTTGTGGCAAATCGACCCTGCTCAACATCGTCGGCGGCCTGTTCCCGGCGACCGACGGCGTCGTGATGGTCGGCGACAAGCCGGTGAAAGGCCCGTTGCCGCGCGACATTTCGTTCGTGTTCCAGGAGAGTACGCTGTTTCCCTGGTACACGATCCGCGAGAATTTCGACGTCGCGTTCAAATTCCAGAATGTCGCGAAATCCGAGTGGGCTTCGCGCACCAAGCAGGCGCTCGAAGCCGTCAACATGGGCGCCTTCATCGATCACTATCCGAACCAGTTGTCGGTCGGCATGCGCCAGCGCGTCAATCTCGCGCGCGGCATCGCGCTCGGCACCGACATCATCCTGATGGACGAGCCGTTCGCCGCGCTCGACGAACAGACCCGCATGGTGCTGGGCGAGGATCTCTCCGAGCTGCTGGCGAAGACCGGCAAGACCATCGTGTTCGTCACCCACAGCCTCGCCGAGGCCGTGTTCCTGTCCGACCGGATCTTCGTGATGACGGCGCGGCCCGGCCGCATCAAGTCGATCATCGAGGTGGACGAGCCGCATCCCCGCTCGCCCGATTTCATGCTGACGCCGAAATTCAGCGAGTTGCGCAATCAAGCCTACGCGCTGCTGCGCGACGAGGTCCGCCAGGCCATCGCGCTCGCGCGCGAAGCCGAGGCGGCGCACGCATGAACGCGGTCCAACGATGAACGACCAGGCCAACTTCACCACCCGCTCGATCCAGGTCGCCTTCCTCGCGATCATGGCCGGCGTCTGGTACGGGCTGACCAAGACCGGCGCCGTCACACCGTTATTCCTGCCGCCGATGGATATCGTCTACGCGACCTTCATGCGCCTGGTGCAGACCGGGCAATTCTGGTCCGCGGTGCGCGTGACGCTGTTCACGATCGCACAGGCCTGGATCATCGCGGTGGTTGCGGGTCTCCTGGTTGCCTATCTGGTGACCCGCTCACGCCATTGGACCGCGGTGATGGAGCCACTGATCGCCAGCACCTTCGCGATTCCGCTGACGCTGTTGTTCCCGGTGTTCATCCTGTTCTTCGGCATCGGGCCGGCGTCCAAGGTCGCCTATGCCGCGACCTATGGCTTCTTTCCGGTCGCGCTGATCACCATTGCGGGCCTCAACTCGGTCGACGAACGCTACCTGCGCGCCGCGAAATCGATGGGCGCCTCGTCCTTCGATACATTCCGCCACGTGCTGTTCCCCGCCGCTTTCCCGGTGATCCTGACCGGTCTGCGGGTGAGCTTCTTCATCTCTTTCGCATCGGTGCTGGGCGGCGAGACGCTGTCGTCGGCCGCCGGCGTCGGCAAGGCGATCTCGCTCGCCGCCGAACTGATGGAGCCGGCGCGGATGTATGCCTGGATCGTGTTCGTGATCATCACGGCGGTGTCGCTCAATTTCATCGTCTCGGCGATCGAGAACCGCCGGCGGGAGTATTGACGTGACCGTCGCCGCAGCCCGCGTTCCCGCCGCATCCACACCGTCTTTCATTGGCGGGATGAGCCGACGCGCCAAGGTGATCTGGACTCGCCGCCTGGTGCTGCTGGGTCTGGTCGTCGCCTTCGAGATCTATGCGCGCTTCATCGGCAACCCGCGGCTGTTCAGCCCGCCGAGCGCGATCGTCTATGCGCTGTTCGACGAGATCCTGGTCGATCCGCGCATCCGGGGCGCGATCTACCAGGCCTTCACCGAGGTCCTGGTTGCCTACGTCATGGCAATCATCATCGGCCTGGTTGTCGGCCTGTCGGTCGGCTGGAGCAATTTCGGACGGCGCAGCTTCTATCCGATCGTGATCCTGCTCTATGCCATTCCGCAGGTGATCCTGTTGCCGCTGTTCGTGCTGACCTTCGGCATCGGCCCAGCCTGCAAGATCGCCTTCGGCGTCAGTCATGGCATCTTTCCGATCATCGTCAACGTCGTCGCCGGCATGCGCAACGTCAACGCACTGTATCTGCGCAGCGCGTCCTCGATGGGCGCATCGAATTTCGATCTCGCGCGCCATGTCTATTTCCCGCACATGGTGCCGAGCCTGTTCGCAGGCCTGCGGCTCGGCATGACGCTGACCCTGCTCGGGGTGATCCTGGCGGAACTGTATGTGTCCACCGGTGGCATCGGCTATTGGACCAAGCTCTATGCCGAGACCTTCGATCCCGCGCCGCTCTTCGCCCTGATCGCCGTGCTGGCTGTGATGGCCATTCTGTTGAACGAACTGGTTCGCATCGCCGAACGGCGCTTCACACGCTGGCGGAACTAGGCGTTCCAAGCGCCACCTCACGACCGAGTCAAGAGTCCCCGGAGCAGCATGAACATCGTTGGTATCGACATCGGCGGCACCTTCACCGACCTCGTGGGTTGCGTGGATGGTCGCATCGTCACCTCTAAGACCTCGACGGTCCCGGCCGATCCGACGCGCGGCGTCGCGACCAGCCTCGAACTGGCGCATTGCGACATGCCGGGTCTCTCCGAGGTGCTGCATGGCTCGACCATCGCGATCAACACGGTGCTGGAGCGCAAGGGTGCCAGGACCGCGCTGATCACCACCAAGGGCTTCCGCGACGTCTACGCCATCGGCCGCGGCAATCGGATCGAGGCGTTCAATCTGTTCTTCCATCGGCCGAAGCCGCTGATCGCGCGCGAACTGACCTTCGAGGTGCCGGAGCGCGTCGGCCCGCACGGCGACGTGCTGACACCGCTGGACGAGGCCGCGGTCGTGGCGCTGCTCGCTGAATTCAAGACGCTCGGCATCGAGGCGGTCGCGGTGTGCCTGATGCATGCCTATGCCAATCCGGCGCATGAGCGGCGCATCGGCGAAATCCTGCGCAAGGCGCGGCCCGACCTGTTCATCACGCTGTCGCACGAGATCCTGCGCGAGTATCGCGAATATGAGCGCACCTCGACCACGGCGCTCAACGCCTTTGTCGGCCCGCGCGTCCGCGGCTATCTGCTCAAGCTGGAAGGCTATCTGCGCGCCGAGAAATTCCCAGGCCAGATCCACATCATGCGCTCGAATGGCGGCGTGATGTCGATCGGCCTCGCGCAGGACCAGCCGGTCGCGATGATGGAATCCGGCCCGGTCGCCGGCATGATCGGCGCCGGGCGGCTCGCCAAGGAGATGGGGCTGGAGCAATGCATCGGCTTCGACATGGGCGGCACCACCGCAAAGACCAGCCTGATCACCAACGGTGGGCCGGCGATCGAGGAAGGCTATGTCATCGGCCATGCGGCTGACGGCCAGCCGATGCAGTTGCCGGTGGTCGATATCGTCGAGATCGGCGCGGGCGGCGGCTCGATCGCCTGGGTCGATCCGAATGGCGGCATCCATGTCGGCCCGCAGAGCGCGGGCGCCGATCCGGGTCCCGCCTGTTACGGCAAGGGCAACGACTCGCCGGTCGTGACCGACGCCAATCTGATCCTCGGCCGGCTCAACGCCCAGCGCTTCCTCTCCGGGGCGATGAAGCTCGATATTCCCGCGGCGGAGCGGGCGATGGTGGACAAGCTCGGCAAGCCGCTCGGCCTGTCGGTGCGCGAGGCCGCGCTCGGCATCATCAAGATCGCCGATTCCTCGATGTCGCTCGCGGTACGCGCGGTGTCGGTCAACAAGGGCGTCGATCCGCGCGACACGACGATGATCGCGTTCGGCGGCGGCGGTCCGCTGCATGCCTGCGCCATCGCGCGCGAGATTTTCGTGCCGCAGGTGCTGATCCCGAAGCTGCCCGGCACCTTCTCGGCGCTCGGCATGCTGATGGCCTCGTGGCGGCAGGATTTCGTGCGCACGCTGATCGGCCGCATCGGCGCGCTCGATGTGGCCGAGGTCGAACGCATTTTCGGCGAACTGTTGGAAGCCGGGCGCGAGCAGCTCGAACGCGACGGCATCGCGCAAGCCAAAGGTGATTTCCGCTTCTATGCCGATTTGCGTTATGTCGGACAGGAGCACGCAATCCCGATCGCGGTGCGCTCCCCGGCTGACCTGATCCGCGATTTCGATGCGGTGCGCGCTGCCTTCGACAAGGAGCATGACCGCCGCTACGGCCAGTCGGCCCCTGATGAATCGATGGAGATCGTCAACGTGCGCCTGGTCGTGACCTCGCCGCGCGAGGACACGCTGGCGGAGCGCTGGCTGCTGGAGAAATGGGTGCCGGAGGAAGCCAACCGCGAGGACGGCGAGCGCGAAGTGGTGTTCGACGATGCCGCGAAGCCGCTCAAGGCCAAGGTGGTGTGGCGCCCGGCTTTGCCGGCCGGCACCGTCATTGAAGGTCCTGCCGTGATCGAAGAGCCGAATTCGACGACGCTGATCCCGCCGGGCGACGTCGCGACCGTTACTGAAGCCGGGCATCTGCTGATCAAGATCGACGTCGGGAGCGCATCATGAGCGACCGTAACAAACCCCATCCGATCACCGTCGAGGTGGTGCGCAATGCCATCGTCGCTTACGGCGACGAGATGGCCAACGCGCTGATGCGCGCTGCCTATAATATGATGATCTACGAGGTGCGCGATTTCTGCTGCGGCCTGATCGATACCAAGGGGCGGATGATCTCGCAGAATCGCGGCGGGTTACCGATCTTCCTCGCCGATCTCGGCGTCGCGGTCGAGGACGGGATCAAGCGCTACGGCACCAAGGGTTTTGCGCCGGGCGACGTGCTGGCGATGAATCATGGCGGTGTCTGCGGCCAGCATCTCAACAACATGGTGATCTACGCGCCGTGTTTCCATGAGGGCGAACTGGTCGGCTTTGCCGCCAACCGCGCGCATTGGGTCGATATCGGCGGGCTGCGCCAGGGTTTTGGTTCGGTCGCGACCACCGAGATTTTCCACGAAGGCCTGCAGATCCGATCGCTGAAGATTTACGAAGCCGGCAAGCGTAACGAGACTTTGTGGCAGATCATCAACGACAACGTGCGCTATCCCGAGGCCAGCCTTGGCGACATGCGGGCGCAGATCGCATCCTGCCAGCTTGGCGCGCGCCGCTATGCCGAATTGCTGGCGCGTTACACCCAGCCGGTGGTGGAGAGCTGCATCGACGAGGTCTGGGACCAGTCGGACCGGTCCGCCGCCGCGGTGGTCGAGAAGATCCCGGACGGTGAATACGAGGCCGAGAGCTTCCTCGACAATGACGGCCGCAATCTCGACAAGCGCCTGCGGATCAAGGTCAAGGTGATCATCAAGGGCGGCAAGTTCACCGTCGATTTCTCCGAAATGAATCCGCAGGTGCAGGGGCCGATCAATTCCGGCCGCTCCGGCGGAATCGCTGCCGCGCGTGTTGCGTTCAAGGCGATCACCTCGCCGGAGCTCGACGTCAACGAAGGCTGTTTCCGCCCGCTCGAAGTGATCCTTCCCGAAGGCACGATGCTGAGCGCCAAGCCGCCGGCCGCGCTCGGCCTGTGGAGCATCGCGTTGCCGACGGTGATCGACACCATCCTCAAAGCGCTGGCGCCCGCGATCCCGCACATGATCCCGGCCGCGCATAAGGGCGACATGGGCGGCTGCTCGTTCTACGGCTTCAAGGAAGACGGCTCGCGCTTCCTCCTCATGAACATCTTCGGTGGTGGCTGGGGTGGGCGTCCGCATGAGGACGGTGAGTCGGCCTCGGTCTCGATCTGCCAGGGCGACGTGCGCAATTCGCCGATCGAGCTGCAGGAAATCAAGTATCCGATGGTGATCGAGGAGTTCGGGCTGCTGCCCGACTCAGGCGGCGCCGGCGAGCATCGCGGCGGCCTCGGCGTGGTACTGACCTATCGCTGCCTGCAGAAATGCAAGGTGAACATCAACCTGGAGCGCACCCTGAACGCGCCCTGGGGCCTGCATGGCGGCAAGGACGGCAAGGTGAACACCGCGGTCATCCATCGCGTCGACGGCCGCAAGCAGGACGTCAAGAAGGGCACCGAGCTCGACCTCGATGCCGGCGATCGCGTCACCTTCGAGACGGCGGGCGGCGGCGGCTATGGGGATCCGGCCAAGCGCAACCGTGACGAACTGCGTGAGGACGTGGTATCCGGCCTGGTGTCGCCGGAAGCGGCCGCCAAGCTTTATGGAATCGAACTCAAGGTCGCGTGACATGATCAGCAACGACCGCCGCAAGAGACTGTTCAAAGCCATGACCGAGCGCGAGCTCGATGTGCTCGTGGTCTACGGCAACGCGTGGCAGGGCGATTATCTGCGTTACGTCGCGGATTACGGGTTGCTCGAAGGGCAGGGGCTGGCGGTCGCGCGGCGCGACGGCGAGGTGACGCTTTATCTCGACTCGCCGCTGGAAGCGGAACGTGCCTCGGTCGAATCGCCGGATCTCACGGTTGTCTACACGCCGAATATCATCGCCGAGGTCGAGAAGGCGATGGAGCGTGCGGGCAATGCGCGCATCGGCGCCGGGCCGTTCAAGCTGCTGCCGCGCCGGCTCGCCGCACGCCGGAAGGACCTGCGCCTCACCGACGAGACCGCCTTCATCGACAATCTGCTGATGAACAAGCTCACCTCCGAGGTCGATGCGATCCGCCGTTCGGCGAAGCTCGCCGACGAAGGCTATGCGGTGTTCAAGACCGCGGCGCGCGTCGGCCGCGCCGATTATGAACTGATCGCCGAGGTCGAGGCGTTCTACCGCTCGCGCGGCGTCGACGACAATTTCATGATCATGGGCGTCGGTGGTCCGGAAGTGCGCGGCATGGCGCCGCCGGCCGGCAAAATCATCAAGCAGGGTGACCTCGTCACCACCGAACTGACGCCGAATGTCGACGGCTACTACGCGCAGATCTGTCGTACCCTGGTGGTCGGCGAAGCCTCGGCCGATCAGCTCACCGCGTTCAATGTCTACAAGGAAGCGATGGAAGCCGGCATCGCCATCGTGCGCCACGGCACCAAGGCGTCCGAGGTCGCCAAGGCCGAGAATGACGTGTTCCGCAGGCACGGGCTCGGCGATTACGTCACCAGCGAATATACCCGCGTGCGCGGCCACGGCCTCGGCCTGTTCGCCGACACCAAGCCGCAGATCCTGGAAGACGTACACACGCCGCTCGAAGCCGGCATGACCATCATCGTGCATCCGAACACCTATAATCCGACTGTCGGCTACATGGTGCTCGGCGACATCATGACGGTGACGCAGGACGGCCATGAGCTGTTCACGCGCACGCCGCGCGAATTATTCAGCGTTCCGGCGCAATAAGGAGCTTCTGTCATGCGTCGCGGCTTGATGGCCTGGAATACCGATGAAGTGCCGGCCTCCGCGCTGGCCGAGCGGCTGACGCGGCTGCGCGCCGCGATGCGCGCGCAGAATCTCGATGCGCTGATCATGTACACCAATTTTCCGCGGCCGAGCGCGGTGACCTGGGTCACGGCTTTCACGCCTTACTGGGCCGATGCGCTGCTCTATGTGCCGCGCGAGGGCGAGCCGGTGTTCGCCACCGCGCTGTCGAAGCGCGTCGCGAAGTGGATCAATTCGGTGAAGCCGGTCGGCGAACTGGTCAATACGATGCGGCCGGGCAAGACGGTCGGCGAGCGTGTCGCGGCCGATCCGACCATCAAGCGCATCGGCATTCTCGAAATGGATGCGCTGCCGAATGGTCTCTACGAGGACCTGACCGAAGCCGCGCCGCAGGTTGTCCTGGTCGAGGGCGGCAAGGCGTTCGCCGAAGCGCGCCGTGTGATCGACGACGCCGAGCGCGGACTGCTGGCGAAGGCGAACACGATCGCGACCGACGCGCTGGCGCAGGTCGACGTCGCCACGATGCGGGACGCCGGCGCCGTGGTCGGCGCGGTCGAGAAGGCCGCGCGACTCGCCGGCGCCGAAGAAGCCTATGTCCACATCGCCGTCGATCTTGCGGAACGCGCCGCGTTCGCGCGGGTGTCCGGTGCGGCCCCGCTCGGATCGCGTTTCGCGGTGCGTGCCTCGGTTGCCTACAAAGGCATCTGGGTGCGCCGCGCGCGCACCTTCTCGCAGGATGCTGCGGATCGTGATGCGGATGCCTGGTTCGCGCAGGCGCTCGCTGGACTCAAGCCGGGCCAGCCGTTCTCGGCGCAGTTCGTCCATCCGGACATCGAGGGCTATATCGCGGAAAGCTGCGTCGGCAGTTACCCGCTCGAGAAGGTCTCCGAAACCGGCGGCGACGTTGCGTTCGCGGAGGGATCGCTCGCGGTGGTCACTGCGCGGCTGCTGTTGCCGCACGGTCCATGGATTGGCGCCGCACCGGTGATCGTCGGCGGGCAGGGCAACGCGGCGCTTCGCGCGGCGTAATCTTCGCGGGGGTGCAGACCTGTTACCCCCGCCGCGCAATGATCTTCGCGAGCTCCGCCTCGAACGCGTTGAGGTGGTCGGACTTCTCGATTTCGTATTGCGCGCCGTAATAGGAGTGCTTCTTGCCCTCCAGCAACTGCGCGGTCTTGGTTTCCTTCACCGGCAGATGGCCGCGTTGCGTGGCGTTTTCAAACGCCATCGCGCCGTCCTTGGTCTCGAGCCATGAGATCAGCAGCTTGCCGGTATTCGGGTTCTTGCCGAATTTCACCAGGCCGGCATAGAGCAGGGAGAGCGGCACCGGCTCCAGCACCAGGATCTTCAGCGGCGCGCCGCGCATGACGATGCGCTGCGCCGAGTCGACGGCGCCGAAGCCGACATCGACCTCGCCGGCGCCGACCGCTTGCGACACCTGGAACGTGCCGGGGAACAGCCGCGGCTCGTTGACGGCGAACTTGCGGGCGTATTCGCGGGTCTTCTCCTCGCCATAAACCGGCGACAGATACATGATGCCCGCAGGGCGCTGCCAGCAGCCGACACGGCCTTTCCATTTCGGATCGAGCAGGTCTTCCCAGGTCTTCGGCGCGTCGGCCTCCTTCACCTTCTGGGTGTTGTAGACCGCGCAATTGATGGCGGTGGCGATCCACACCATGTTCTTGCTTTCGATCGCGGCCTCGGGAACGCCGAGTTCCTTCCAGTTCACGTCGTGGAAGAAGCCCTGCTTCACCACCTGCTGCACCGTCGAGGCGCCGTTGAGATAGATGTCGGTGGTCGGTCCGCCCGCGAGGCATTCCTGGGTCAGCCGCGCCTGTTTCTGCGCCGCCGGCAGTTCGACATACTGGGCGTTCTTGACGAAGGGATAGGCCTTCTGGAATTCGGCCAGCACCTTCTCGCCATCCTCGCGTGCGTAGCCGTCATACCAGAGCACAGCGCCTTCCTTCTTCGCGCCTTCGATGACCGAGTCGGGAACCGCCGCGTGACGCGGCCGCGATCCGACCAGCGATAGAGCAGCCGCGGGTCGCGATCGAGCCATTTCTTGGCGATCAGGTCGTTGACCGCGCGGCACAGCACGGCCGCCATGTCCTCGGCATGCATCACCTGCGCGAAGCCGACCGGATTGAAGATGCTGAAACTCGAGCCGAAGGCGTCGAGCGCATGCTGGCTGACTTCCTCGACCTTGGAACTCGGCAGCCCGGCCTTGGGCTTCCAGTCCGGGCGGATCGACAGCGGCGCGTTCGGCGGCGACGAGGTCATGTTGAGCGCAAGATTGTCGGTGACGCGCGACTCGAAATGCTCGCGCCAGTAATCGTCCAGATACGGCAGCAGAACCTTGAAGCTCGGCACTGTGGCGTGGATGTCGCAGTCGACGATGGGATATCCGGACGGCATGCAAGGGCACTACGACGAAGGTCTGATTTTATAGCACGAGGGCGCGACGGGCGTCAGGCAAGCCGCCTTTTTCCCGAAATGCCGGATGGGTCGGAACTAGGTCCGGAGGTACGTGACCGCAACGCCGCAGATAAGCCCGAACGCCAGCCCGAGGCCGAGAATCGGAACATAGGCCTTGGTGATCAGCGCGTCTGGAATGCTGACCAGGAGCCCGACCACTGCGCCGGCCAGGATCGGATGCAGCGACAGCGTCACAGTCGCGCTAAATAGCCCGAGCATAAACCGGCTGGCGAAGGCTGCTGCCAGCGCGGTCGGCTTGTCGGGAAACGACATCGGCAGCATCAGCGCGACCGACGCCGCGCCGCAGATCAAGCCGAGGACGATGCCGAGCGGAAGCGCATTCATGGGAGTTCACGTCATGGCTTATCTTGCAGCTTCGCCATGATTTCGTCGAACGCAATATCCGCGAGCGCGCGGATTTCATCATCCGTACGATCTTGAATGGGGTGCTGCACGAACACGACCGCCGGGTCGTAGCCGAGGAAGCCGTTCTGCACAGCGGCCGCCTGGACGAATTCCGTCGTCGCGACGCCGACCGCGAGAATGCCGCGAGATTCGAGATCCTTGATGTCATGCATACAGCACGACGTGCAGGACCCTCAATCGGCGAGGCCTTCGATCACCACCTGAACGCGGCTCTGCATCTCTTGTTTCAGCGCGTCGGGCGCGACGATCGAGAAACGCGGCTTGGCGAAGCGTTCGACCTTGAAGCCGTTGGTGGTGAGGCGTTCGTCGAGCCGGTCGAGGAACACGTCGCCGCGCTGCTTGGCGATGTCGAGCAGGCCGATGGTCATGCCTTCGATCGAGGCCGGCCGCTTCAGCCGCGGCATCATCACCGGTGAGGATTCCGCCGTCGGGTCGAGCAAGAATACTTCAGCGGATGTTTCGGTCATAAGCGGACCTCCTTGATGCAGGGATTAATGGTGATGGAGCCTAGCCCCGAGATGATCGCCGAATATTTGCCGGCGCTGCCGCCGGCGCGCGCGAGATTGAGGCTGCCGGTGCGGAATTTCGGAAACAATCGATTCGGGTCGGTGAGGTCTTCCGGCTTCATGCTGCCGATGCCCTGGCGGCCTTCGAGGATCTCGTCGCGCCGCAGTTTCAGCCGGGCGTAGAGTTCATCCTTGACGCGCTGTTTCGACCAGCCAGCGTCGTAGAATACCTGCGCGTGTTCCGGCGACACCAGGATGAAAGCCGACACGTCGTTGATCTGGCCGGGATTGTAGAGCGAGCGCAGGCAGCCGGCATAGGACTGCACCAGGCCTTCCGGCTCGCGCGAGATATGATCGATGATCGGCGTGTTGCCGTCGCCGGGAAACAGCGTGACCGTCGAGGTGCCGCGCTTGAAGCCGCGTTCCTCGGCATAGGTGGGCCAGATACCGTCGTCTTCGTCTTCGGCGAAGCAGAAGGTGTATTTGCCCGGATTGCCGAACACCGCGCGGTCGACCTCCTGCGGGCGCCCGCCGCCGACATTGCGCACCACCAGCTGTAGCGCGCGCCCGATGGTCGCGTTGGCGCGGAAACCTTGGCCGAGCACGTTGCCCTTGGAATTCATGCCGATGCCTTTGGCGATCGGCCCGTTGACCATGATCACCGGCGCGACCGCGTTGGTGGTCGCCAGCACGCCATGCAATCCGAATTCGGGGATCAGCGCGGCCTCGACCGCGGTGATCACGACCGGCAGATATTCCGGCTTGCAGCCGGCCATCACGGCGTTGATCGCGATCTTCTCGACGGTGCATTCGACGCGGTTCGGCGGCATCAGGCCGACCACTTCCTTCGGATCGCGCGCGGTGCCTTCGAGCATCAGCATCACGCGTTCTTCGGTCGGCGGCACCAGCGGCAGGCCATCGCTCCAGCCGCGCTCATGCACCAGTTCGAGCGGGTCGATCTCGCGCGGCACCGGAATGCGGCGCGAAGCGAGGCCGGTCTGGCTGAAGCGCACCTTGAGCCGCGCCTGCATGCCGGGATCGGTGGTCTTCGATCCGCAGGCCGGGCGCATGTCGGGGAGAGTTTTGCCGAGATCGGGAATGCCGGTCAGCGCCTGCCATTGCGCGCGACTCCAGCCGAAGATGCGCTCGGCCTCGCGGCCGGCTTCCATGCGGATCACGGTCGGCACGAATTCGATGTTCAGGCCGAAGGACGAGCCGAGATCGTCGTCATAGCGGACGCCGCTCAGGCCATCGGGAAAGCTCGGATCGTCCTGCGAATAGACCGTGATCGGCACGCCGCGATCCGACAATTCCTTGATCAGCGGCGCCACCAGCACGCAGGTCGGGCAATCGCGCTTGACGACAGCGACCAGCCCGTCGGCGGGCAAATTCAGCGGAGCGGCGGCGGCACGTTCGGCGGTTTCAAGCATCGGCGAAGTTTACGCCTTTCCTACCCGTCGTACAAACCGAGCACCGTCATGGAGAGGGCACAAAACCCTCCGCCCGTCATGGCCGGGACAAGCCCGGCCATGACGGTGGATGTGGTCGGCGGACGGAACTGACGGAGAGCGGCTACAGCCCCGGATCGACCAGCGATGCGCCCTTCGACAAGGGTTGCACCGAGCGGCGATAGATCGACACCCAGCCCTCGTCCTTGTGCACCGGCTTCTGGAACTTGGCACGCCGCTGCGCCAGCACGTCGGCCGGCACGTCGAGGTTGGCGGTGCGCGCCTCGATGTCGATCGAGATGTGGTCGCCATCTTCGACCAGCCCGAGCGGTCCGCCGATCGCGGCTTCCGGGGTCACCTCGCCGATCACCAGGCCCTTGTTCACCAGGCCGGACAATTGCCCATCGGTCACGAAGGCGACCTCCGGTCCGAGATTCATGCCGTCGATCGCGAACACCACGCGCGAGGCCATACCCATGCCGGGGCCCCCTTGGACGCCGAGGCCGCGCAGGATCACCACATGGCCCGGCTTGATGACGCCATCGGTCAGTGCCTTGATCGCGAGGTCGGCGGCCGGGAAGCAGATCGCGGTGCCGGAGAAGGTCAGGCGTTTGCCCTCGCGCAAGCCGAGCTTCACGATCCCGCCTTCCGGCGCGAGGCTGCCGCGCACGATCACGATCGCCGGCTTGTTCGACAATGCGTGACCGACGTCACGGATCGCGTCGTTCTTGGAGGCATCGGCGTCGGCGAGATTTTGGCCGACGGACTTGCCGCTCACCGTCATCGCGCCCTTGTTCACGAATTGCTCGAGCTCCTTCATCAGCGCGAGCGCGCCGCCGGCCTCCTCGAACGCCTCGATCGAGGTGTCGCCGATCGGTCGTACCGCCGACAGCACCGGAATGGTGTTGGCGAGCTTCTCGAATTGCGCATAGACGTCGACGTCGACCTTGCCCTCGATCGCGGTCGCTTGCAGGTGTTTGATGCAGTTGATCGAGCCCGACACCGCGAGGATCGCCATCGCCGCATTGGCGAAGGCCTCTGGCGTCATGATATCGCGTGGGCGCAGGTCTTCCTCGATCATCGCCACGATGCGCGCGCCAGTACGGCGTGCGAAGTCCCACATCCGCTCGCTATTGGCCAAGATCGGCGCGCCGCCGGGCAGCGACATGCCGAGCGCTTCGCACACGATATGCATGGAGTTGGCCGTCCCCATGCCCGAACAGACGCCTGGGCCCAGGATGGCGTTGTCGCTCATCTCCTTGAGCTCCTGCAGCGTGATCTTGCCGGCCACATGGTGTCCGGCGCCGAGGAACACCTCCTCGATATCCATGTGATGATTCTTGTAGGAGCCGCTCGGCTGATAGCCGCACACCATCATGATGGTCGGAATGTTGAGACGCGCGGCCGCCATCAGGTGGCCGGGCACGGTCTTGTCGCAGGAGGTGAGGCAGACCATGCCGTCGAGCATCGCGCCGCCGACCTGCACTTCGATGTCGTTGGTGATCAAGTCGCGTGTCGGTAGAATGTAGGTGCCAGCGCGGCCGGCGCTGTGGATGAAGTCCGACGGCGCCGCGGTACGGATCTCGAAGGGTAGGCCGCCCGCCGCGCGGATCGCGTCCTTCACCGCCTTGGAGATTTCATCGAGATGCGAGAAGCAGATCGCGAGCTCGGATGAGGTGTTCACCACCGCGATCTTCGGCTTCAGCATGTCTTCATCGGTCAGGCCGAGCGCGCGCCACTGCGCACGTCGCACCGCCCACAACGACGTGCCTTCGGGATAATTGCTGCGCAGTTTGCGGGCCATGGTGTCTCACCTTCGATCGCAGCACTCTATCGAGTGTCATGCCCCGCGAAAGCGCGGCATCCAATATTCGCCGGCGTCTACTGGATCGCCCGCTTTCGCGGGCGATGACAGTTGGGCTATGCGTTAATCGCCCATGCTTGGTCGTGCGGAACGGTAATCTTGACGGTGTCGCCGACGCGCGCGTTGTCCACGGCCGGTGCTTCGACGTTGAGCCGCAGGCCGGCGGTATCGACCACGATCGAGCGATGCGAGCCGCGGAAGATTGATTGCGCGACCTTGCCTTCCCAGTTCATCGCCGGCTTGCCGTTGACCTGAGCGCCGACCACCAGGTTTTCCGGGCGCACCAGCACGATCACGTTCTGGCCGGGGCTGAATTTCTGTCCGGCACGAACCTGGCCG
>CANKHJ010000005.1 GCA_947481635.1 Bradyrhizobiaceae bacterium | reverse complement strand
CGCGTTCCTGATTCGGCTGGTGGTTCTCGCAAAAGCACCATGCCTGGCTCGGACGCGAACGCCTCGATTTCCCTTCATCCCGGCGAAAAATTCAGCGCGCCGCTGCTATTTTGCAAGTGGCTCAAGCTTGTGGAATACTAGCGTACACCCGGTGGTTTACCGGCACGTAGAACATCAACAAAACGGCAAAACAGGGAGGTTATTTTCATGTCGACTGAGAAAACCACGACGAGTCGTCGCAAATTCCTGCTCGCGGCAGGTGCGACCGGCGCCGCTGCAGTTGCAGCGCCAGGCGTCGTCAAGGCCCAGGGCCCGATCAGCATGCGCTGGCAGAGCACGTGGCCGGCCAAGGATATTTTCCACGAATTCGCACTCGACTTCGGGAAAAAGATCAACGACATGACCGGCGGCGACCTCAAGATCGAGGTGCTTCCGGCCGGCGCGGTGGTGCCGGCGTTCCAACTGCTCGAGGCGGTGTCGAAGGGTACGCTCGACGGCGGCCACGGCGTGCTCGTCTATCACTACGGCAAGCAGACCGCGCTCGCGCTGTGGGGCTCGGGTCCCGGCTTCGCCATGGACGCCAACATGCTGCTGTCCTGGCACAAGTATGGCGGCGGCAAGGAACTGCTCGACAAGCTCTACAGCTCGGTCGGCGCCAACGTGGTCTCGTTCCCCTATGGTCCGATGCCGACGCAGCCGCTCGGCTGGTTCAAGAAGCCGATCACCAAGGTTGACGACCTCAAGGGCATCAAGTTCCGCACCGTCGGCATCTCGATCGACGTGTTCACCGCCATGGGCGCCGCCGTGAATGCGCTTCCGGGCGGCGAGATCGTGGCGGCGATGGATCGCGGTCTGCTCGATGCGGCCGAGTTCAACAATGCCTCCTCGGACAAGGCGCTCGGCTTCGCCGACGTTTCAAAGGTCTGCATGCTGCAGAGCTACCATCAGAACGCCGAGCAGTTCGAAATCATGTTCAACAAGGACAAATATAACGGCCTGCCGGACAAGATGAAGGCGATCATCGCCTATGGCGTCGAAGCCGCCAGCCATGACATGTCGATCAAGGCGATCGACCGCTACTCGCAGGACTATGTCGAGCTGCAGCAGAAGGACAAGGTCCGGTTCTACAAGACCCCGGACGCGATCCTGAAGCGGCAACTCGAAATCTACGACGACGTCGCCAAGAAGAAGTCGGCGGAAAATCCGCTCTTCAAGGAAATCCTGCAGTCCCAGATCAAGTTCGCGGAGCGCGTGACGCGCTGGGAGCAGGATACTGTCGTGAGTCGTAAGATGGCGTTTGATCACTATTTCGGCGCGAACGGCGCAGCGAAGAAGATCTGACGCTCGACGGAGTGAAGCAACGAAGCATGCGCCATTCGGTCGCAGGACCGAGTGGCGCAATGTATTGTGACAACCCACTTGTTTGAACGGCCGCGCGCATGAATGTTCAGCGCCTGCTCCACACGATCGACGGGATCAGCACCTGGGTCGGCAAGGCCGCGGCCTGGCTGATCATCGTGCTGATGACGGTTGTCTGTATTGAGGTGTTCAAGCGCTACCTCATGAACATGCCGACATCATGGATCTTCGATCTCATGAACATGTTGTACGGTTCGCTGTTCATGCTGTGCGGCGCCTACGCGCTGGCGCAGAATGCCCATGTCCGCGGCGACTTCCTCTACAGTTCGATGAGGCCGCGCACCCAGGCGACGCTCGATCTCATTCTTTACTTCGTATTCTTTTTTCCAGGCATCCTGGCGCTTTGCTACGCCGGCTACGACTATGCCGCTCTCTCGTGGCACATCAACGAGCATTCGAACGTCACCGCGGATGGTCCGCCGGTCTATCATTTCAAGACCGTGATCCCGATCGCAGGGGCACTTCTGATTTTACAGGGTCTTGCCGAAGTCATTCGTTGCGTCGTCTGCCTGCAGACTGGCGCATGGCCGAGCCGGCTCAAGGATGTCGCGGAAACCGATGTCATCGAAGAGCAGTTGGCGAATAGCCAATATGTCGACGAGGAATCGCGCAAGCGCGCGATCGAGGGCGCGCAAAAAATCGATGAACTCGCGCGGCAGCGCGGCATGGGCGGAGAGCTGAACTCATGATCAGCGATCCAGCTCTCGGGCTCCTGATGCTGGCCCTCATCGTCGTCGTGATCATGATGGGCTTCGCGACGGCCTTCACGTTGATGGGCCTCGGCGTGTTCTTCGGCTTCATCGCGTTCTATGTGCCGGCGCAACACTGGGCCGATAATCGCGTCTTCGACCTGATGGTCCAGCGCACCTATGGCGCGATGACCAACGACGTCCTGATTTCGATCCCGCTCTTCGTGCTGATGGGCTACGTGATGGAGCGCGGCGCGCTGGTCGACAAGATGTTCTATTCGATCCAGCTCGCGTTCCGGCGCGTTCCGGCGTCGCTGGCGGTCGCGACGCTGATCGTCTGCACCTTCTGGGGCATTGCCTCGGGGCTGGTCGGCGCGGTGGTGGTGCTGATGGGCGTCATCGCATTCAATCCGATGCTGCGCGCCGGTTACGACGTGAAGCTCGCCTCCGGTGTCATCACGGCCGGCGGCACGCTCGGCATCCTGATCCCGCCTTCGGTGATGATCATCGTCTATGCCGCGGTGGCGGGACAGTCGGTCGTGAAGCTCTATGCCGCGGCGATGTTCCCCGGCTTCTTCCTGGCGCTTCTGTATCTCGTCTATATCGTCGGCTGGGCGATGCTCAATCCGAAGATTGCGCCGCCCCTGCCGCCCGAACAAACCAAGGTGCCGATTCCGGATTGGGCGCCGGCGTTGCAGGCGGCCTATTCGAGCAACATGCTCGTGGCCTTGGTTTCCGCGCTGATCTCGCCGTCGAAGGCGCTGGCAATCGACACCGGCGACGGCGGGCGGATCACCTATTGGATGCTGGTCAGAAATTTTCTTGCCGCGCTGATCCCATTGATCCTGATCGCCGGCACGTTGTGGCTGCTCTGGTGGTATGTCGTCATCCATCAGCAGGTGGCGGGCGTCGAGGTGGTTACGGAGGTCGAGCAACTCGGGTCACCGCCCGCGAGCGACGATGCCGATACGCTGCGCGACCGCGGCCCGAGCGACAGCTTCTATATCTGGTTTGCCGTGATCGCCGCGTTCTGCGCCGCGATCCTCGCGCGATACTATTCGCGACTGGATCCGGCCCGGCTCGAAGTCATCAAGCTGGTGTCCTCGTCGGTAATGCCGCTCGGCACGCTCACGGTGGTCGTGCTTGGCGTCATCCTGTTCGGCATCACGACGGCGACCGAGTCCGCCGCCGTTGGAGCCGCCGGGGCCTTTCTGCTCGCCTTCCAGGCGCGCACGCTCGACTGGAAGCGCACCAAGGAAGCGGTGTTCCTGACCGCGAAGACCACAGCCATGGTGTGCTGGCTGTTTGTCGGATCGGCGCTGTTTTCGGCGGTGTTCGCGATCCTGGGCGGTCAGGCGCTGCTGGAGCGCTGGGTGCTTGCACTCGACCTGTCGCCGATCTCCTTCATGATCCTGTCGCAGGCGATCATTTTCGTGCTCGGATGGCCGCTTGAGTGGACCGAGATCATCATCATCTTCGTGCCGATCTTCCTGCCGATGCTGAAGCATTTCAGCATCGACCCGATCCTGTGGGGCGTGCTGGTGTTCGTGAACCTGCAGGCGGCGTTCCTGTCGCCGCCGGTCGCGATGTCGGCCTATTACCTCAAGGGCGTCGCGCCGAAACACGTCACGCTCAACCAGATCTTCGCGGGCATGATGCCCTACATGCTGATCGTGATTCTGTGCATGGTGATCATGTATCTGTGGCCCGGCATGACGCTCTGGCTGCCGAATTATCTCTACGGCAACTGATCGCAGGAGCGGGTCGTGCAAAATAAAAAGGCCGCCCGCTAGGGCGGCCTTCATCATTGGCTCGAACAGCTTACGCCGCGTTCGGCGGCGCGCCGAGATTCTCGCGGAAGAAGGCCAGCGTCCGAGTCCAGGCCAGATCGGCGGCCGCCTTGTCGAAGCGCGCGCCGGCGGTGTCGTCGCTAAAGGAGTGGTTCACATTCGGATACATGTGAATCGTGTATTTCTTGCCCGCCGCCTTCAGTGCTTCTTCCCATGCCGGGATGCCCGGATTCACGAAGGTGTCGATGCCGGCATAATGCAGCAGCAGCGGGCCCTTGATGCTCGCGACCTTGCTCTTGTCGGCTGGGACCGGCCCGTAATAGGCGACGCTCGCGTCAACATTCTGACTGTTCAGCGCCATCTGATCGATCACGCCACCGCCATAGCAGAAGCCGACGCTCCCGACTTTGCCATTCGACTCGGCATGCGTCTTGACGAAGGCCGCTGCCGCGATCGCCGCAGCCAGCATGTCGTCCTTGTTGGCGGCGGCGTGCGCATCGCGCGCCCCGTCGTCGGTTGCCGGCGTTCCGCCCGCGACCGAGAGGAGATCCGGGGCAAAAGCGAGATAGCCTTCCACCGCATAGCGGCGGGCGACGTCCATGATGTGTGGATTCAACCCTCGGTTCTGGTGAATCACGATCACGACCGGACGCTTGCCCATTGCCTTCGGCCGCGCGAGATAGCCGGTGGCCTTGCCCTTCGGCCAGTCATACGAGACCGTTTCCGTGGCCAGGCGTGGGTCGGTGGCCGAAATGGTCTCCGCCTTGGAATAATCGCATTGCAGCAGCGGCAGCATCGCCGTTGCGGCTGCCGTAGAGCCGGCAAGCCGAGTCATGCCATCCATAAAGGCGCGGCGGCTCATCCTGCCGTGCGTGAAGTTGTCATAGAGTTCGATGATCGCTTGGTTCATGGAATCCTCTCACATATCAGAAGATAGAACGCGCGGAGCGGGCCGCTATTCCCTTGCCCGTCACGGCGGCGGCCGAGACAATCAGTCGCACCGCTTCGATTCGGGGACGCCGCCATGTGGACGGACAAAGTCAGCGAATTCGTGACCTTGCTGCTGGTGATCAGCCCGTTCGAGGTATTGCCCGGATTCCTGGCTCTGGTCGGCGGCATGAGCCTGCGCCTGCAGCGCCGGATCGCGCTCCAGGCCGTGCTGGTCGCATTTGTCGCACTGGTCTTCTTCATGTTCGCCGGCCGCTTCGTGCTGGCCCAGATGCATATTCCGATCCGCGCGTTCCAGATCGCCGGCGGTATTGTGCTGTTTCTGGTCGCCCTCGAAATGGTGCGCGGTGTGCGTCACGAAGCCACCGGCGAGAGCGATAGCCAGCTCGGCCTTGCGATCTACCCGCTCGGCATTCCGAAAATCGCGGGTCCCGGCGCGATGCTCGCAGTCATGGTGCTCAGCGACGACGACCGGTTCAATCTCGTCGGGCAGCTCCAGTCGGTCATCGTGGTCGCGCTGGTGTTGGTGACGCAGTTGCTGATCCTGCTGGCCGCCGGACCGATCTCGCGCGTCATCGGCACCGTCGGCGCCGGTGTGATCGGCCGGATCATGGGGATCTTGCTGGCCGCTTTGGCAGTGAGCATGGTGCTGACGGCTTTCGCCGCCTGGCTCAGCCTGCCGCCGCTTTAGCCTTTTGATTGAGCAGGATCTTTTCGGAAACCGATCGCCACCCCCGATCACGTCGAGGGCAGCTTTTGCGGTCATGCTCCGACCCGCGTCGCGCCTACGTTGTGGAAAACGGTCGGTGTCCACCCGGCGTCATGCTGCGGCCACGTGCCGATCGAATAACATCGGCCCATCAAGACCAACAATCAGACGGGTCGGCCACACGATGAATCACAAACGCTGGGTGCGCGGTCTTTGCGTGGGCCTATCCCTGCTGTCATTGGCGGTGATCGGTGGCAACACGGCCCTGGCGGCCGAGGGCGATTTTCCATTCGATAGTGAGCTGCTCTACGACGCACGGCCGATGAAGGGCTCGAAGCAGGTGCCGAGCATGGATATCGGGCCGCGCGGCCAAGCCTCGATCAAGCTCTGGTGCAACACCGTGACCGGGCAGCTGGTCGTGGTCGATGATACCGTCACGATTCTCACCGGGCCGAAAACCGAGCGCCAATGTCCCGCGGAGCGCATGCGCGGCGATGACGAAATGCTGTCTGCGCTGACGCGCGTGACGAACTGGCGCCGCGACGGCGCGCTGGTGCAGTTCGAGGGCGCCGAGGTCGACAAGCCGCTACGCTTCCGCCTGCCGACGAATTGACGCGTAGGGGCGCGCTCTGGCTTGCACGGAGCCGTGTTAGCTTGCTCCATGGCATCGATCTCGCGGCGCGATTTTCTCAACGGTGTTGCGCTCACGATTGCGGCCGGGCTGACGCCGTCCGCGCAGCTCGCCGCGCATTCGTTCCGACCATATCCGCCGGCGCTGGTGGGACTCCGCGGCCATCACGAAGGCGCGTTCGAGACCGCGCATGCGCTTGCGCTTGAAGGCCGGACCTTCGCCGCGGACCGGCTGCCGGTCGAGGAGCGCTATGATCTCGTGGTCGTCGGCGCGGGCATCAGCGGGCTGGCCGCCGCCTGGTATTATCGACGCAAGAACCCGCGCGCGCGAATCCTGATCCTCGACAACCACGACGACTTTGGCGGCCACGCTAAGCGCAACGAATTCAAGATCGGCGGCCGATTGCTGATCGGCTATGGCGGCAGCGAGGCGATCCAGTCGCCGCGCAGCCTGTGGAGCCCGATCGCCAAGGCGCTGCTGCGCGACCTTGGCGTCGACGTGACGCGGTTCGATCGGGCGTTCGACCGGCGCCTCTATCAGTCGCTCGGCCTCAGCCGTGGCCTGTTCTTCGCGCGCGAAGCCTTCGGCCGCGACGTTCTGGTGCCGGGCGACGCATCCGGCCTGTCCGGCGACGACGAGGCGCGCAAAGCTGGCAACGCCAAGCCGCTCAGCGAGTTCGTTGCGGCGTTTCCGCTCTCGGCGCAGAGCAAGGCGCAATTCCTCGCGCTCTATGACGCCAGCCGCGATCCGCTCGCGGGCAAATCTACGGCCGAGAAGCTCAGCCTGCTCAAGAGCACCAGCTATCGCGATTATCTGATCAAGATCTGCGGTTGCGCGGAGGAGGTTGCCGATTGTTTCCAGGGGCGTCCGCTCGGTTTCTATGGTCTCGGCGCGGATGCGGTGCCGGCGTCTGACGTGCGCGGGTTGGGCTATCCCGGCTTCGCAGGGCTGGGGCTGCCGGCCGACGCGGATCACGGCTATAGCGAGCCCTATATCTATCACTTCCCCGACGGCAACGCGTCGCTGGCGCGGCTGTTGGTGCGCGCGCTGGTGCCGGGCGTCGCGTCCGGCAAGACCATGGACGACGTGGTGCTCGCGCCGTTCGACTATCGCAGGCTTGACGCCGCGGGGCGCAACGTCCGCATCCGCCTCAACGCCACCTGCGTCAATGTTCGCAATGGTGCGAACGGCGCATCACTCGCTTATGTCCGCGGCGACAAGCTGCATGGCATCGCCGCGCGCCACGTCGTGCTCGCCTGTTTCAACATGATCATCCCGCACCTCATGCCGCAATTGCCGCAGGCGCAACGCACAGCGCTCGCCCAGAACGTCAAGGCGCCGCTGGTCTATACCAACGTCGCGATCCGCGACTGGCAGGCCTTTGCGAAACTCGGCGTGCATGACATCTCGGCGCCGATGTCGTTCCACAGCCGCGTCAAGCTCGACTTCCCGGTCGCGATGGGCGGCTATCGCAATCCGCGCGACCCGAAGGAGCCGATGATCGTGCACATGGTGCATGTGCCTGGCGCGCCGAACCAGGGGCTCGATGCCCGCACGCAATTCCGCGCCGGCCGCGGTCAACTGCTCGGCATGAGTTTTGCGGATTTCGAGGAGCGCGTCCGCGACGATCTCGATCGCATGCTCGGGCCCGGTGGATTTTCGAGTGCGCGCGACATCGCGGCGATCACGGTGAACCGCTGGTCGCACGGCTATGGCTATGTCGAAAACTCGCTGTTCGATCCCGCCGATTATAAGGAAACCGTGCAGATTCCGGCCCGGCAGAAATTCGGCGCCGTGGCGATCGCCAATTCGGACGCCGAAGGCGATGCCTATGCCCATCTCGCAATCGATGCGGCGGCGCGTGCGGTCAGCGAATTGATCGGCTGATCAAGACGCGGAAGGCGGCCGGTCTCATCCGCTAGGCGTGGCCATGCTGCAGCAGCGAGCGCTCCGCTGCGGTGAGGATGTTGATTGCGAGCCATGGCTTGGCCATGTAGGTGGCTTCGTGCGGAAGATGGTCGAGCCGGTCGCCCGGGGAGCCGGACGTCACGATCATGGTGATCTCTGGAAAGCGGTCTTGCACGACTTGTGCGAGATCGACCCCATCCAGGGTTCCGGGCAGCCTGATGTCGGAAAAGATCATGCTGACCCTGTCGCCAACGTTCTCAAGCACCGCCATCGCAGCCTCGGCGCTCTCGCACTCGACCACCGCGAAGCCGGTTTCTTCGAGCAGCGCCGCAACCAGGAAGCGCTGATCGGCATCGTCTTCGACCACCAAGGCCGTCGGATGGAGCCGGGTTGGTTGACCCATCGAGAGCGCCTCCTCATTGCCGGTTTCGAATGGCAACCATCGCGGAACGCAATGGTTCAAATGGAACCAAAGGGAACCCAGAAAATAGCGCTGTGGGGCGGTGACGTCGGGACGGGGCCGGGTAACGACGGTCTCGCGCGTATCCGCGCAGAAAATACAAAAAGGGCCCGGCGTGAGCCGGGCCCTTGATATTGAAGCGAGAATGGCTGGGCTTAGAAGCCCATGCCGCCCATGCCGCCGCCGCCGCCCGGAGGCATCATCGGAGGGGCGTCTTCCCTCGGACGATCAGCCACCATGGCCTCGGTGGTGACGAGCAGGCCGGCGACCGAAGCCGCATCCTGCAGCGCCGCGCGCACGACCTTGGCCGGATCGATGATGCCGGCCTGGATCATGTCGACATATTCTTCGGTCTGCGCGTTGAAGCCGAAGGTCTCCGACTTGTTGTCGAGCACCTTGCCGACCACGATCGAGCCTTCGACGCCGGCGTTCTCGGCGATCTGCCGCACCGGAGCCTCGAGCGCCTTCAGCACGATGTTGATACCGGCCTGGACATCCGAATTTTCGTTGGTGAGCTTGCCGACGGCCTTCTTGGCGCGCAGCAGCGCGATGCCGCCGCCCGGCACGACGCCTTCTTCAACCGCGGCGCGGGTCGCGTTGAGCGCGTCCTCGACACGGTCCTTCTTTTCTTTCACTTCCATCTCGGATGCGCCGCCGACGCGGATCACCGCGACGCCGCCCGCGAGCTTGGCGAGACGCTCCTGCAGCTTCTCCTTGTCGTAGTCCGAGGTGGTCTCCTCGATCTGCGACTTGATCTGCGAGACGCGGGCTTCGATTTCCTTCTTCTTGCCAGCGCCGTCGACGATCGTGGTTTTTTCCTTCTCGATCACGACCTTTTTGGCGCGGCCGAGCATGGCGACCGTGACGTTTTCGAGCTTGATGCCCAGGTCTTCGGAGATCAGCTGGCCGCCGGTGAGGATCGCGATGTCCTCAAGCATCGCCTTGCGGCGATCACCGAAGCCCGGAGCCTTCACCGCCGCGACCTTGAGACCGCCGCGCAGCTTGTTCACGACCAGGGTGGCGAGCGCCTCGCCCTCGATGTCCTCGGCGACGATGACCAGCGGCTTGCCGCTCTGCACCACCGCTTCGAGCACCGGCAGCATCGCCTGCAGCGACGAGAGCTTCTTCTCGTGCAGCAGGATATAGGCGTCCTCGAGCTCGGCGATCATCTTCTCGGCATTGGTGATGAAGTAAGGCGAGAGATAGCCGCGGTCGAACTGCATGCCTTCGACGATCTCGACTTCGGTATCGAGCGACTTGGCCTCTTCGACCGTGATGACGCCCTCGTTGCCGACCTTCTGCATCGCCTTGGCGATCATATCGCCGATCTTGGTGTCGCCGTTCGACGAGATGGTGCCGACTTGCGCCACTTCCGCGGAGGAACTCACCTTCTTGGCGCGCTTCTCGATGTCTTTGACGACCGCGGTCACGGCGAAGTCGATGCCGCGCTTGAGGTCCATCGGGTTCATGCCGGCGGCGACCGACTTGGCGCCTTCGCGCACGATCGCCTGGGCCAGCACGGTTGCCGTGGTGGTGCCGTCACCGGCGCGATCATTGGTCTTCTGGGCGACTTCGCGCACCATCTGCGCGCCCATGTTCTCGAACTTGTCTTCGAGCTCGATCTCCTTGGCGACGGTGACGCCGTCCTTGGTGATGCGCGGAGCGCCGAAGCTCTTGTCGAGCACGACGTTGCGGCCCTTCGGGCCCAACGTCACCTTCACCGCATTGGCGAGGATATCGACGCCGCGCAGCATCTTGTCGCGCGCGTCGGTGGAGAAACGTACGTCCTTGGCTGCCATATCACTTCACTCCTGTTTCTGGGTGATCCGTCACCCGAGGGTGCAGCCGCTTGCGGCGAACCTCGAAGGGCGACGGTCTGTCTTGCGGGTCGGCGTTAGGCGATTACGCCCATGATGTCGGACTCCTTCATGATCAGGAGCTCCTGGCCTTCGAGCTTGACCTCGGTGCCGGACCACTTGCCGAACAGCACGCGGTCGCCGGCCTTGACGTCGATCGGGATCAATTTGCCGCTCTCGTCGCGGCCACCGGGGCCGACGGCGACGACTTCGCCTTCCTGCGGCTTTTCCTTGGCGGTGTCTGGGATGATGATGCCGCCCTTGGTCTTCTCTTCGGCTTCGATACGCCGGACCACTACGCGGTCGTGCAACGGGCGGAACTTGGTCTTGGCCATGTCGTCCTCATGGGCGCTAAGCGCCGGTGGTGAAATTGGATGGGGCCGTTAGCACTCAAGATTAGCGAGTGCTAAGGTTGCCCGGAGATATGGCCTTGGGCTGAAACTGTCAAGTTGCCCAACATTTTCGCCAATCCCTGGTTAATGCCCGTGAGGTATTGTCTGGCTGGGGGTCGTGGCGGGCATCCAAAGACTTGCCGCTTGCGTATCAAGGGCAAGCCCAGCAATGTCCGCCGACCTATGGAGTTACTGATGAACCTCGTCCGTCCGGTCCGCATGCTGGCTGCGGCCTGCGTTTGCCTCGGGCTCGCGGCCTGCGCCACCGGCCCCGAGCCGATGCCGCTGCCCGCGGCTCCCGCGATGCCGGCGGCGCTGCCGCCGCCATTCCCGCCGGAGGACCTCGTTGGCCGCTGGGGCTTCGCCTCCTATCACAAGGAAGAGGACCGGACGCGCACCGAAACCGCCGCGCGCGGCCAATGCCGCAACCCCTATAATATCGGCCGCGGCCAGACCGGCGGGATCATGCTGCATCCGGCCGACCAGGCGCAGCAGGTCGAGATGCGGGTCAAGGGCTCGCAGGGAGGCAAGACTTATATCGGCCCCGAAGCCTGGCCCGGCGCCCCGACCGACCGCGAGGTGGTCTCTTTTGACGGCCGCGTGCTGGTGCTGAAATGGCTCGAGGGCGAAGTCCAGGGCCGCTACGGCAACGGCGTCTATGTTCGCTGCGCCCCGAGAGCCTAGCCTTCGCGAGCAGTCCATCGCTCTGGCAGCGGAGCAGGGATAAACCATGCCGGCGCTCCGGGATGTGGTGGCCGGACCCTGGCGCGCCGTGCTGGTGCTCGGCGTCACCCAGATCCTCGCCTGGGGCGCGTTGTTTTATCCCCCCGTCCTGACGCTGCCGCTGATCGCCGCCGATCGCGGCTGGTCACAGACCTTCGCGATGAGCGGGCTGTCGATTGCTCTGTTCACCGCCGGCCTGTTCTCACCGCGCGTCGGCAAGCTGATCGATCGTCACGGCGGCCATCGCGTGATGCCGTTCGGCTCGCTGCTCGGCGCCGCCGGCCTCGTCCTCGTCGTGCTGGCCGCGCATCCCGTGGTCTATCTCGTCGCCTGGGTCGTGATCGGCATCGCGATCGCGGCGTCGCTCTACGATCCGGCTTTCGCGACGCTGGGGCGGATTTTCGGCGCCGGCGCGCGGGCGCCGATCACCGCGCTGACGCTCGCCGGAGGCCTCGCCTCGATGGTGAGCTGGCCGGTAACCTACGTGCTGCTTCAGGCGCAGGGCTGGCAGGGCACCTATCTGATCTATGCCGGCCTGCTGGTGCTGGTCGCGGCCCCGCTGCATTTCTTTGTGCTGCCGCGCACCAGCCACGATGCCAGTGCCCATCGGGCGACGCCGCCGACAATCCCTGCCCCGATCGTGCCGTCGACCGGCATGACCTTCATGCTGCTCGCCGCGGCGTTCGCGACTTATGCGTTCGTACCCTCGGGTGCGTCGGCGCATATGATCACGATCTTCGGTCGCTACGGCCTCGACCCTGCCGCAGTGATCGCGGTCGGCATGTTGTTCGGTCCGGCGCAAGTCGGCGCGCGCATCTGCGAATTGAGTTTCGGCCGGCGGCTCCATCCGCTCGCAGTCGCGCGGTTTTCCGGCGCGTTGCTCGTTTTTGGCTTCGTGACGCTTGCCGTGTTCGGCGTGTCGTTACCGGTCATTGCCGTGTTCATGGTGCTGTTCGGCATGGCCAATGGGTTGATGACCATCGCGCGTGGCACGGTGCCGCTCGCGCTGTTCGGACCGGTCGGCTACGGCCATGTGATGGGGCGGATCGGATTGCCGTTCCTGTTCGCGCAAGCCATCGCGCCGCTGGCGCTCGCGTTCATCGTCGAGCGGATATCCGATGCTGCCGCATTGGGAACGCTGGCGCTGCTGGCGGCGATATCGCTGGCCTGCTTCGCGGCGATCCGGCGGCCGACTTAGCGATGGTCCGATTGCGCTAGCGCCGCCGGCCGGCTTTGAACATCAGGTCGATGTCGGCCTGCGTCACATGGCCTGGCGCGCCGTCGAGCTTCGGCCCATTCACCAGCTTTGACGCTGCGACTTTGGGTGGACGCAGGTTGGCAGGCGCAAGCGCGCCATCCGCGAACCGCTCGGTGATGGCGCTGAGCGCGCTGAGCACCTTGCTGACGCGCTGGCCCGACAGATCCTGAAAATTGCAGGCCTCCACGACGCGAATGATATTGTCCTGGATGTCGCCGGTGAGCCCGTGCTCGTGATCGTTCTTCACCGACGCGGACAGAATCTTTGCCGCCTGGTCGATCTCTTCCGCCGCCGCGAGAATACGTTGCGTCGAACGCTCGGTCTCGATGACGACGGCCGCGAGTTCGGCGCAGATCCGCGCGATCTCGTCCGGTGAATCATGCGTGGAAGACGATAGCGTTGCCGCGCGGTCCGCATGACGGCCGGTATTACCGGCCGGCGGGATCACGCCGGCGCGCATCATTTCTTCGATGCGAAAAATCTTTCGCCGCACCGGCATCCCATTCAGCCCCCTGCGCGGGTCTTTGTAGCGGCGCGCCGCTTAATGCCCGGTTCATGGACGCAATGTTAAGTTTCATTAACCACGACCGCCCCGCGTTTACGCGCGGGAAACCATGACGTGATGAACGGATTGTCCCGGGGCTAAAGTCGCACCCGGATCGATCCATTTTTACAAATCGGGAGTCTTTTTGGCGCTCTACTGCGCGGGTCGGGGGCGTTCCAGCCCATTCAGTCAGTGTCTTTGGCGATCCAGTTCAGAGTACGTCAATGCAGCGTATCGCTTTCTCGGTCGGCCTGTTGGCCGTGCTGACGATCAATCCTGCCCTCGCGCAATCCAACATGGGCGGTGGCTTCATCGAATACCTGTTCAACGGGAGCAGCGCGCCGCAGCGCAACGCCGCGCCGCCACCGCAGCCCGGCTATCCGCCGCAGCCCGGCTATTCGCCGCAGCCAGGCTACGGCCGCGCGCAACCGGTCAGCGTGGCGCCGCCGCAATCGCCTTATGCGCGGCAGCCGGGTCAACAGGCCTATCTGCCGCCGCCGCCGGATGGGCAGCAGCAACCGGTCTATCTCCAGCCGCAATCGGAGCCGGCCTATGCCTATCCGCCGGCCTATCCGCAGCAACAACAGTCCCGGCCGCTGCGCCAGGCGATGGCGCCGGCCAATCCGGCGATCCGCGAGATCGATCCGAAATTCCTGAAGCAGGAAGTGGCTTACAACGGGCCGGAAGCGCCGGGTACGGTCGTCATCAACACGCCGGAGCGGATGCTCTATCTGGTGCAGGAAGGTGGCAAGGCGCTGCGTTACGGCATCGGCGTCGGCCGTCCCGGTTTCGAATGGGCCGGCGCGCATCAGGTCACGGCGAAGAAGGAATGGCCCGAGTGGGTGCCGCCGCCCGAGATGATCAAGCGCCAGCCCTATCTGCCGCGTAAAATGGCCGGCGGCCCGAACAATCCGCTCGGCGCGCGCGCGCTCTATCTCGGCTCGACGCTGTATCGCATCCACGGCTCGAATGAGCCCTGGACCATCGGGCAGGCGGTCTCGTCCGGCTGCATCCGGATGCGCAACGACGACGTGACCGATCTCTACGAACGCGTGCCGGTCGGCGCCAAGGTGATCGTGATCTGATTGCGACCGCGCTTTCCTGAATGAAAAGGGCCGCCTCGCGCGGCCCTTTTTCATGAGCGCGGGTCATGCGGTGAATGTCCCCCGGGAATGCGCACGCGTGCTTTGTCGTAACCTCGTTCGCTTCAGGGAGCTCCCTTCGCATGTATGACGTGCTGATCGTCGGATACGGGCCGACCGGAATGCTGGCCGCCATCATGCTCGGCCGCGCGGGCCACCGGGTTGCGGTGCTGGAACGCTACAAGACGCTCTACAACCTGCCGCGCGTCGGCATCGTGCATGACGATATCCTGCGCATCTTCCAGGAGATCGGCATCGCGGAAAAAATCCACCCCGCGACCTTCTTCCTGCCGCGCTATGAAATGGCCAACAAGCATCGCGTGCTGCTGTCCAACGACGTGCAGCCGATGGCGACGCATGGCTGGCCCGAAATGACATCGATCTATCAGCCGGCCTTCGAGGCCGAGCTCGACGCGCTGGTGCGCAGCCTGCCCAGCGTCGATGTCGTCACCGGCGAGCGGGTGGTCGCGCTGACGCAGGATGCGGGCAAGGTCGAGGTGACGGTGGAGGGCGATGGTGGCGCTCGCCGCGATGTTGCGGGCCGGTATCTGATCGGTTCGGATGGCGGCAACGGCTTCGTGCGCGGCGCGCTCGGGATCGAATACGAGGATCTCGGCTTCGTGCAGGACTGGCTGGTGATCGACGCCAAGGCGAAGCGCCCGCCGCGTCCCGAGATACCATTGCTGCGCCAGTTCTGTGAACCGGAGCAGCCGGGCATGACCATGCAGATGGGCCCGGATCACCGGCGCTGGTCATTCATGATCTTCAAGGGAGAATCGGCCGAAGAGGCGATGAAGCCGGAGAATGTCTGGCGCCGCCTCGCGCGTCCCGAGGGCGGCACGCCCGACGAATTCGAACTGGTGCGGGTCGCGTCCTACAAGTTCCAGTCGTTGCTTGCGACCAACTGGCGCGTCGGCCGCGCATTCCTCGCCGGCGATTCCGCGCATCAGATGCCGCCTTTTCTGGCGCAGGGACTCTGCTCCGGCTTCCGCGACGGCTACAGCATCGCCTGGAAGCTCGACCTCGCGCTCCAGGGAAAAGCCAGCCCGGCCTTCCTCGATACCTATATGGCGGAGCGCGAGCCGAATTCGCGCGCGACCACGATCGAGAGCATGCGGGTCGGGCAGAACGTCAACGAGCGCGACCCGGAGAAGGTGCGCCAGCGCGACGAGCAGCTCATGGCCTTGCAGGCGGCGAAGGACCAGGCGGCGCCGCGCGAGAAGAACCTGATCGCGTTCCGCGTGCCGGGCTTCAAGCAGGGATTCGTCGCACCCGGTGCGCCTGGCGCCGGCGACGTGTTTCCGCAAGGGCGCGTCAGCCGCAACGGGCGGGAAGGGCGCTTCGACGACGTCGCCGGCCGTGGTTTCATGATCGTCACGCGCAGCGGCGATGCGGTCGCCGCGCTGTCGGATCAGGACGTCGCATTCTGGGATGCGCTTGGCGGACGCATCGTGCGCATCGGCGAAGACATCGTGGACACGGAGGGTGTCTATACGCGGCTGATGGACGCGTATCGCTGCGACGTGCTGGTGAAGCGCCCGGATTATTATTTGTTCGGTGCGTGCAAGAACGTGGATGCATTGCCGGCGATGCTCGCGGAGCTGCGTCGGCAGATGGGGTAAGAGTGCCCCCACTTTCGAGGGAGCACCAAGTCACGCCGCCTGCGCCGCCCCCCACAATTCCTTCGTCGCGATCCGCGCGCCTTCGGCCAGTGCGGCGAGCTTCGCCCATTGCACGGTGGGGTGTACCCGGCGCGTGAAGGGTCCCTGCGCGAAACCGCAATCGGTCGATGCAATCACGCGCTCGCGGCCGACAAGTTTTGCGAGCCGGGCGATGCGCTCGGCCACCAGTTCCGGATGCTCGACGATGTTGGTCGAATGCGTCACGACGCCGGGCAGCAGCACCTTGCCGTCGGGCAAGGTCACGTCTTCCCAGACGCGCCACTCGTGCTGATGACGTGGGTTCGCCAATTCGAGCGAATAGCCGCCGACATTGATGCGCAGGATCAGGTCGATGATGTCCGCCACCGCGACGTCGTTGGTGTGCGGGCCGTTCCAGCTGCCCCAACAGACGTGATAGCGCATGCGCTCCGGCGGCAGGCCTTTGATCGCGTGATTGAGCGCATCGATCCGCACCGACGCCCAGGCCTTATAATCCGCGAGCGATTGCGGCGGCACCATCACGTCGTAATAGGTGGCGAGGAACGCGTCGTCGATCTGCAGTATCAGCCCGGCATCGACGATGGCGCGATATTCTTCGCGCAAGGCCTCGGCGATCGCGAACAGCGATTCGTCGGAGCTCTTATAGTGTTCCTCCTGGCGCTCCGGTGCCACGCTCGCCGGCGCCACCACCGGCAGAAATCCGTCGGTGACGTTCACCGCCTTCATCGCGGCCTTGAGATGCGCGATGTCGCGCTGGATCGCGTCTTGTCCGGTATATTTGATCGGCCCGGTGACATGCCATGAACCTTGCGGCTTGAAGCCTTTGCCCATGCCGACCACGCCCATCGCGTCTTCGTATTCGGTGTAGAAATCCTCGAAGTCGCGCCGGTCCTTGCCGGCGGTGGCGCGCAGCGATCCGCTGGTGCCGGTGGCGCGCTCTTCGAACCCGCTCATCCGTTCGAGGACGTAACGCGACCACGAGATGTTCTTGCCGCACTCGCCGTCACTCACGATGTCGATGCCGGTCTCGGCCTGCTGGCGCACCAGCGCCTTCACCGAGCGTTGCAGGCAGGCTTCCATCTCGATCGCGTCGAACACCTCGCCGTTGCGCTGCCTGGTCAGCAGCACGACGAGCTCATCGGGACGGATCAGGCTTCCGACATGACTGGTGAGAATGCGGTTGGGCGACGGCATGGATACCTCCCGCCGTCGCGCCTGTTGTTCGATGGAGCCGGCACGATCGGCTGGCGGATACTATCCGGCCAAGCCTTCGACGCGGCAAGGGTGCTGAGAAAGACGCCTCAGTGTCGGTCAGTCCCCGCCGCCGCCGAAGTCCCCACCGAAATCATCGCCGCCTTGGCCAGCGTCGCTGTCGAAAAATCCGCGCCGCTCGCCACTGCCGCCCATGTCATTGAGCCCGGCGTCTTTCGCAAGACCGCTATTCGATGAGTCGCCGCCACCGCCCCAGGGCGAGCCCGAGCCCGCCGAGTCCCTGTCATGCGCGGCATGAGCCTGGCCGCCGCCGAACATGCCACCGAGCGAATTCATCAGCATGTAGCCGCCGATCATGCCGGCGGCGCTTGCGGCGGCGGTGCCGAGAAACGAACTGCCGCGCCCAACGCCTTGCTGCGGCTCTTGCTGCTGTGGCTGCTGCTGCATCGGTTGCTGCGACGTATTGCCCCAGACCCGCGGCGCGCCCATCGGGGCATCGCCGGGACGGATCGGGGGAACCGAGCCGCGGCGCGGCGCGCCGAAGATCGCATCGCGCATGTTGTCGAGGAAACCGCCTTCGCGGCGCGGCTGCGCGTCATAGCCGAGCTCGGTCTCGAGCTCGCGGATGCGCGCATCGGCCTGCTTCAGCGCCTCGTCCTGGACCAGCACGGTCTGTACCAGCGGATACACCGCGTGCGGCGCGCGTTGCAGGCCTTCGGCGATCACACGTTCGGCGTCACGCTCGCGCGGCGATCGCTCGAGCGTTTCCAGCTTGTCGAACAGCTCGTTCACGCGGTCGCGTTCGTCGGGGTTCATGGCGTCCTCTCCCGGTGACTGTCCCCAGGATGTAGGAAGCATTTCGTGACGGGAGAATGGCCGTGCCGATATTTATTGCGGCGCGGCCAGCGCATAGCCCTGCTGCGCGAGCAATGCAGGAAACGCAGGGCTGCCGAAATAGGCGTATTCGTGCTCACGCAGGTCGGTCAGGGGGTCGAGCCGCACCAATTCGGCATCGACCAGGCCCGGATGGCACATCACCAGCCCGCCATCGGGCAGTGAATCGAGGAATCGGGGAAACAGCGCAGCAAAATCCGCGTCCGGCTTGAAGTCATAGGTGCCGGCGAAGGCTGGGTTGGTGCGCAACCCCGCGGCTTCCGCCCGTGGCCGAAACTTGCGGCTCAGCCAGTCGAGCACCAGCGCCTTGCGGTCGCCGAGGCGGCGATTGAGCGGCACGACGCGCCCGCATTGGCGCACCCAGGCCTCCGGCGCGGCCTGCCGCACCACGTCGATGAACGCGTCGCGGATCACGGGAAATAACTGCACGTGCTGATGTCCGTCGATGAAATCCGGCGCGCGGCCGAAGCGCTCGACGAACAGCTTGATCTGGGTCGCGATCTCGAGCGCATAAACGTCGCGGTCCAGTCGCCAGAGCAGTGCGCGCTTGAGCAGATCATCCACCGGCAGGAATACGCCATCGCGCAGTGGGCGAAATCCGTGGCTCAGCGGCTTGAATGGTCCGGTCAACGTCACATGCAGCCCGACCGCGACGCGCCGGTCGCTGCCAGCATTGAGCATGGCGAGCGCGGCGGCTTCCGACTTATCGAAGCTCGGCGCGGCGACCATCACCGATGTCGCGTTGAGCCGACCGCGCACGATCAGGTCGCGAATGCCGGTATTGACCCCGGGCGAGATGCCGTAGTCGTCGGCGCAGAGCCAGATGCGGCATTCGCTCATTCGGCGGCGGCGCGTGAGGGCGGGTCCTGTTGCGCGGATTTATCCGCCGACTTCATGCCGTGCTCGGCGACGAAATAGACCGGCCGGCCTTTCAGCTCGGAGAGAATCTTGCCGATATATTCGCCCATGATCCCGATCATGATCAGCTGTACGCCGCCGATCACCATCAGGCCGACCACCACTGACGGATAACCTGGCACTGACTGGCCATAGATGACGGTCTCGATCAGAATCTGCACGCCGAACAGGAACGCACCGAAGGCGAGAAGCAATCCGAGCAAACTCGCAAGTCGCAGCGGCGCAACCGAGAATGACGTCAGCCCTTCGATCGACAGGCCCATCAGCGAACGGAAGTTCCACGTCGACTTGCCGTGGGTGCGCTTCGCCGGTTCATAATCGACGCGGATCTGGCGGAAGCCGATCCAGCTCGCGAGTCCCTTGAAGAAGCGGTTGCGCTCCGGCAGCCGGCGCAATGCCGCGGTCGCGCGCGGCGAGAGCAGGCGGAAGTCGCCGGCATCTTCTGGAATTTTCTGGCGGGCGCCCCAATTGATCGCGGCGTAGAACGCCCTCACGCTCATGCGCAAGGTCCACGACTCGTTCGAGCGGCTGGCCTTGGCGGTGTAGACCACGTCATAGCCGCCATCGAGCCAATGCCCGACCAGGGTCTCGATCAGCGCCGGCGGATGCTGGCCGTCGCCGTCCATGAACATCACGGCCGGCTGGCGCGCGTGATCGAGGCCGGCGAGCAACGCCGCCTCTTTGCCGAAATTGCGTGACAACGACACCGTCTGCACATCCACGGCGTCGGCCGGCAGGCTGCACGCGATCGCGTAGCTGTCGTCGCGGCTGCCGTCGTCGACATAGACGATCTCGACCGCGAGGCCGCGCGACGCCTTCAAACGCTTGGCGATCTCGGCGAGGCGCGCATGGAACAACACCAGCCCGGCCGCCTCGTTATGTACCGGCACGACAATGGACAGGCCGAGCCGCCCGGCGTCCGCCGTGCCCGAATTGCCCTGCCGCTCGCTGATGTCCGTCACTCGACTGCCTTCGGTTGACAATCTTCGATTCAAGAAGATTGTCAGCGAATATAGTCACGTTTGGTGTTTCGGCAAAATCCGACGATTTCACTGGCGCGTCGTGCCCGGCATGCTAAGCGGGGCCGCGATGTCGCTTCCCCGCCCGCTCCAGCCATTTGCCGACTACCTCGCCAATGCCTGGGAGGAGCGCGCCATTGCGCTGAAAGCGGTGAGCTTCGCGGCGGTGGGGGTGATCAATACGCTGGTCGATGCCAGCGTGTTTTTCCTTGCCTATGCCTTCGTCGTCGATTCGCTGATCGTGGCCAATGTGCTGGCCTGGATGGCTGGCGTGACCTGCTCCTACACCCTCAATTCCTACACCACCTTCGCCGCCGAATCGGGACGCAAGCTGCGGCTCGCGTCCTATGGCGCCTTCGTGTTGTCGGGGCTTGTTGGGCTGGTCGCCAATACCAGCACGCTGCTGTTCGTCGCGCAGTCCCTCGAAGCCCCGGTCTGGGTCGCCAAGGCCTGTGCGATCCTGGTGAGCTTCGTCGTGAATTTCTCGATCACCAACTTCGTGGTGTTCCGGAAGCGCTAGCGCCGACACGCGCGAGGCCTCAGCCCAACCCTGCCTCGAGCTTCGCAAATAGCGGGTTGTCGCGCGCGAACACGTATTCCAGCGGCGCGACCGATACCGCCTGTGCACCCTTCTCGCGCAGAAAGCTGGCGAGCGCGTGGACATGCGCAGGCGGGCAATGCAGCGTCAGCATGCCTGACGAGGTCGGACCACCGAAGGGCGTCTCGACGCCGTAGCTCTCCTTGGCTTGCGCCAATAAGGCGTCATCGCAGCCGGCGAAGCGGGTGCGCACCTCGCGGAAGGCGCGCGCGCGCGCCTGCGCCGCGATGCGGTCCAGAATCATCCGCGCGGTGTCACGCGCGGCGGCGTCCCAATTCGCGCCGCGTGAAGCGACGAGATTGGCCTGCGAGCGCAGGATCACGCCGTCATCGACGATCTTGAGGCCGTTCGCGGCGAGCGTTGCGCCGGTGGTGGTGATGTCGACGATCAGCTCCGCGGTGCCCGCCGCCGGTGCGGCCTCGGTCGCGCCGCTGCTTTCGACGATGCGGTAATCGATGATGCCATGCGCCGAGAAGAACGCGCGCGTCAGGTGCACATATTTGGTCGCAACCCGCAGCTTGCGATCGCGCTTGAGCCGGAATGCGGTCGCGACATCGTCGAGGTCGGCCATCGATTGAACATCGATCCAGGCCTGCGGCACCGCTACCACGACATTGGCATTGCCGAAGCCGAGGCCGTCGATCATCACGACGCGCGCATCGGCATCGGCGATCATCTCGCGCACCAGATCTTCGCCGGTAATGCCGAGATGCGCCGCGCCCTGCGCGAGCTGGGACGTGATTTCGGACGCCGAGAGATAGGCCACCTCGACATTGTCGAGTCCGGCGATCGCGCCGCGATAATCGCGCGCGCCGCCCTGCTTGACCAGATTGAGCCCGGCGCGGGCGAAGAAGCTTTCCGCGTTTTCCTGCAGCCGTCCCTTGGACGGCACGGTGATGATAAAGGGCGCGCTCATGCCGCGCCTCCGAGCTGGCCCAGCCGTTCGATCCATACCGCGAAGCCGACCGCAGGAATAGGTCTAGCGCCAATCGCTTTGGCGCCGCCGAGCCGTTGCAGCAGACCGTCGTAACGGCCGCCCGCCACCAGCGGTCCGTTCTGCGAGCCCGCCTCATGCAGTTCGAATACGCAGCCGGTGTAATAGTCGAGGCCGCGTCCGAACGCGGTGGCGAAGCGGATGCGCGCCACATCGACACCGCGCGCGGCGAGGAATCCGGCGCGGCTTTCGAACAGATCGAGCGCCGCATCGAGCGTGATGCGCGCGTCTAGCGCGAGCGCGCGCAATTCGGTGGCCGCGGTGTCGGGATCGCCGGAGATCGCGAGGAAGCGTTCGATCAATGCGCGGGTCTCCTGCGGCAGCGAGGTCGCCGCGCCGAGCGCCGCCTGTTCGAGGAAACGGTCGGCGATCTCGCCGACCGAGCGTCCACCAACGGCATTGATGCCGGCGATCGACAGAAGATCCGTCACCAGCGCATGCGCCGCCTTCGGGTCTGAGCCAGCGAGTGCCGCGAGCACGCCCTGATAATCCGGCGGCGTGCGCTTGGCGCTGACGGTGAGCTGTTCGAGGTCATGCGCCAGGCTGGTCTTGCGGTTGAAGTCCTTCACCAAGCGGCGCTTCCACGCCGGCGCGAGATCGAGCGCCGCGATCAGTGCGGAAAACAGCCCGACGTCGCCGAGACGGATCTCCGCGCTCTCGATGCCGTAGTGGCTGGTGGTCTCAAGCCCGAGCGCCAGCATCTCGGCATCGGCAGCGGCGGTGTCGCCGCGCCCAAAGGATTCGATGCCGGCCTGGAGGAATTCGGCCGCGCCGTTGTCCCGGTGGCGGAACACCGGGCCGAGGTAGCAGAATCCAGCCGGCTGTCCGGCGGCGGGTGAGGCGAGGTAGTCGCGCGAGACCGGAATGGTGAGGTCGGGCCGCAGGCATAATTCATGGCCGGCGGGGTCGGTGGTCAGATACATCCGCTTGCGGATGTCTTCCCCGGACAGATCGAGGAACGGCTCGGCCGGCTGCAGGATGGCTGGCGTGACGCGCAGATAGCCGGCGCGCTCGTAGGAGGCGACCAGCGCCTCCGCACGCGCGTCTTGTCCGGTTCCGCCGGTTTGATCTGATCCACTCATCGCCAACGCCTGTTCGGGGCGGCGCTTTAGCATGGCGCCGTCTGTTATTCGATGACTATGCCGGGAAGCCCTTAACAGCCCCGGCAACGCCCCGGTGGGGCCGATGCTGTGGTTAAAACAGCATGATCGCGGTTAGTGCCAGTCGCCCAGCACCGCCTGCACCATGGTCAGCGCGGCGACGGCGGCGGTATCGGCGCGCAGGATGCGCGGGCCGAGCGCGATCCGCAGCACATTGGGCTGGCGCAGCAGCGCCGTCCGCTCGTCCTCGGCAAAGCCTCCCTCCGGTCCTACCAGCACCGCCAGCGGCCCCTTCGGATGCGCCGCGAGCGCCGCCGCCGGGTCCTGAAGCTCCGCCTCCTCGTCGCAGAAGATCAGCAGCCGAGCCGGGTCGCGGGCCGCCAGCGCCTTGTCCAGGCTGGCCGGCTCGACGATGTCCGGCAGCGCCAGGATGCCGCATTGCTCGGCCGCCTCGACCACATTGGCGCGCATCCGGTCGAGATTGACCCGCGCCACCTGGGTATGGCGGGTCACCACCGGGGCCAGCCGCGAGACACCCATCTCGACCGCCTTCTGGACCATGTAGTCCAGCCGGGCATGTTTCAGCGGCGCGAACAGGTAATGCAGGTCGGGGGCCGGGATTTGGGGGCGTGTCTGCTCGGTCAGGGCGAGGGTCGCGTGGCGCTTTCCGCCGGCAATCGTGCTACGCCATTCGCCGTCGCGGCCGTTGAACACCAGCACCGCGTCGCCGTCGCGCAGCCGCAGCACGTTAAGCAGGTAATTGGCCTGTGGCTTGTCGATCGCTACCGCGGCCCCAAGGCCAAGGGCGGTATCGACGAACAGGCGGGGGGTCCGGAAGTCGGTGCGGGCCATCAGGTACAGGGGCCGGTTCGGGCGTTTGCCGCGTTCTCGCCGGATTCAACTGGTTGATAATATACCGGCGCTAAAGTGTCGATCACCACACCGGTGAAACGCCGACTTGATCGGCGACGGACCCTTGAGGGGATGAAGCACACAGTGACCGACCGCCGCGTTCCAGCCGCCTTTCTGTTGATCCTGGTTGGCCTATCGGCTGCCCAGGGGCAGAATTTCCCGGCCCCCGGCCAATCCATCGCGCCGCCTCCGCCCGCGCAGGCCCAGCAGCAGCAGCAACAGACGCAGGGCAATTTCCCGGCTCCGGGACAGGCCTTTGCGCCGCCGCCCCAGCAACAGCCCGGCGGCTTCCAGGCCAGTCCGGGCGGCTTTCCGGGCCCCGGTGGCGCCCCCGCGGGCGGGCCGCCGGCCAAGTGCCAGGAGGTCATGACGCTGCATCAGGAGCGCGAAAAGCGCGGTGGTGCGATCCAGGCCGCGATCCAGCGCAAGGCAACCCCGGGCGAGGTCTGCGGCCTGGTGAAGACCTACGCCGAATCCGAAACCAAGATGATCAAATTCATTGAAGCCAACGGATCGACCTGCGGCTTCCCGCCCGACGCCTTGCCCAGCTTGAAGGCCAGCCAGAAGCGGACGCTGCAGGTCCGCACCAATGCCTGCAACGCCGCAGCCGGGCCGCCGGCGCCCAAGGCGCCGACGCTCGGTGAGGTGCTCGGCACCAACCGCGTGCCGGATTCCAGCAGCACCCGCACCGGGCGGGGCGGGGCGCTCGACACCCTCTCCGGCAATCCCGTCACGCGATGACCGGTCCGGCCGCAGAGGCCGGACGACGGGCCGACGGCTCTGTCGCGGACTCGACCGGCAATTGGGTCGACGGGCTCGCTCCGGCCTGGACCCGGCCGTATCTGCGCCTCGCGCGGGCTGACCGGCCGATCGGCTCCTGGCTGCTGCTGCTGCCATGCTGGTGGTCTGCCGCGCTGGCCGCCGTCGCCGCCGGCACAAAGCCGAATTTCTGGCACATCGTTCTGTTCGCCATCGGCACCGTCGTCATGCGCGGCGCCGGCTGCACCTGGAACGACATCGCCGACCGGGACCTCGACGCGCTGGTGGAGCGCACCCGCTCGCGACCGATCCCGTCGGGGCAGGTGAGCGTCAAGGCGGCGTTCGTTTTCCTCGGATTGCAGGCGCTGGTCGGTTTGATCGTGCTGCTGCAGTTCAACGGCTTCGCGATCGGCGCCGGCATTGCCTCGCTGGTCATCGTCGCGGCCTATCCTTTCGCCAAGCGTTTCACTTATTGGCCGCAGGTCGTGCTCGGCCTCGCCTTCTCGTGGGGCGCGCTGATGGGATGGGCGGCATTCTTCGGCCGCCTCGATGCGCCAGCCTATCTGCTCTATGCCGGCTCGATCGCCTGGGTGATCGCCTATGACACCATGTATGCGCATCAGGATCGCGAGGACGACGCCTTGATCGGCGTGAAGTCCACCGCGCGACTGTTCGGCGCCAACACCAAGCCGATGCTTGCGCTGTTTTTCACTCTCGCCGTGGTGCTGATCGGCTTGGCCGGGTGGAGCGCGGGCGCTGGCTGGATTTTCGCGATCGGGCTTGGCGCCTTCGCGGCGCATCTTGCGTGGCAGGTCTGGCGCCTGGATATCGACGATCCGGCGCTGTGCCTCGCGTTGTTCAAGTCGAATCGCGACGCGGGTCTGATCCTGTTCGCCGCGCTGGTGCTGGACGCGATTTTTTAGATCGTCAGCGAGAACTAGTTGCGCGCGATGATCTCGCGCTCGTCGCGATGCATACGCGGCTCGGCCAATGGAATTCCAGGTTTGCGCCGCATCAGGATCGAGGGGCGGCGGCGCTTGAGTGCGGTGCGCCGCCTGCGGCGTGGCTGCGGATCTTCGACACGCACCGCGCCGAGATGCGGGAAGGGTTGGCGCAACGAGCCGTCGGGATCGACCAGCAACAGCGGCAGTCCGAGCACGCGCGCCCAGGATTGCCATTCGGCCACCAGGTCCAGGCCGTCGGTCGCAAGGAATAGAGGTAACGACAGGCTCTCGTCGTGATGTTCGAGCATCACGGCGACTGCGCCGGCCTGCTCTGCGTCGGGCGGCAGCAGCCGGATCGCGATGCCGCGAAAATTGGCGACTGGAAGATTCACCGCCATGCGCATGCCGCGCACCGCGCGCCGCACCACCACCCGTTCGCGATGCAATTCGACATCGCGCACGCGCTCGTCGGCGCGGCTGTCCGTTGCCTGGTAACGGACCGGTAAGGCATACGGGTCGAGCCGCAACGCGCGGCCCGACCCGGCAGGAATGCTCCCGCCGCTCTGCATTTTGACGCCCCAGTATCCCGCCGGGTGTTCCCGGTCGTTGGGGAGACATTGCCTCAAAGCCGTCCGAATTCGTTTAAGAAGCGCGGTTAACCCGGGGTAGGCTTAAAGGGACATTGCCAGGGCGGCTTGAATGCGCGCGACTCCAGCCACATTTCCATTGCGTGGCGCGCCGTCCGGTGCCAGTCGTTGACCCCGATAAACCCGTGAGTTTTCATGACCTCGCTGCTTGATCAATCCGCTTTGACAAAGCTTGCCGAACGTCTGGTCGATGCCGCCCGCAAGGCCGGCGCGGATTCCGCCGATGCGGTTGCGGTTCGCGGCGTGTCCACCGGCGTCGAGATCCGCGAGGGCGAAATCGAAGAATCCGAGCGGTCCGAAGGTGACGATATCGGGCTGCGCGTGTTCATCGGCCGCAAGCAGGCGGTGGTATCGACCAACGACATCAAGGCCGACGTCAACGCGCTGGCGGAGCGTGCGGTGGCGATGGCGCGGGTCGCGCCGGAAGACAAATATGCCGGCCTCGCCGACGTCGCGCTGCTGGCGAAAAACATCCCCGATCTCGATCTGCTCGATGCCGATCTCCCGTCGACCGAGACCATGGAAGCGCGCGCACGCACGGCCGAGCAGGCCGGCCTCGCCGTCAAAGGCGTGAGCAAGTCCGGCGGCGCATCCGCATCCGCCGGCATCGGCGGCATGGTGCTGGTGACCAGCCATGGCTTCCATGGCGCGTATCTGTCGTCGAGCCAGAGCGTGTCGATGACCGCGATCGCCGGCGAAGGCACCGGGATGGAGCGCGACTATGATTATTCAGTCGCGATCCACGGCGCCGATCTCGACCCTGCCGAAACCGTCGGCCGCAATGCCGGCGAACGCGCGGTCGCGCGGGTCAATCCGCGCAAGACCGACACCGGGAAATTCCCGGTCATCTTCGACAAGCGTGTCGCCGGCAGCCTGATCGGCCACCTCTCGGGCGCGATCAACGGTGCCTCGATCGCACGCAAGTCGAGCTTCCTGCGCGACAAGCTCGGTCAGCAGATTTTCGGCGGCAACATTCGCATCATCGATGATCCACTGCGGCCGCGCGGTCTGCGCTCGCGGCCCTTCGACGGCGAAGGCGTCGCGGCAAAGCGACTGGCGATCATCGATGGCGGTGTGCTCACCACCTGGTTCCTCGATTCGGCGACCGCGCGCGAACTCGACATGCAGACCACCGGACATGCCTCGCGCGGCGTATCTTCGGCGCCGTCGCCGGGTTCGACCAACATGCATCTAGAAGCCGGGCCGCTCTCCCTCGAACAGATGATCGCGGAGATGGGCACCGGCTTCTACATCACCGATCTGATCGGTAGCGGCGTTAACGGCGTGACCGGAGACTACAGCCGCGGCGCCTCGGGCTACTGGATCGAAAAGGGCGAGATGAGTTATCCGGTGAGCGAAGTCACCATCGCCGGCCACCTCAACGACATTTTCCGTTCGCTGACGCCGGCGAATGATCTCGAATTCCGCCACGGCACCAACTCGCCGAGCGTCCGCATCGATGGCCTCACCGTTGCCGGCCGCTGACCGCCAACACGAGGCGGTGCGGCATCGGGAGCTTCTGGCCGCGTCGGTGCAGGAAGCCGGCGCGCTGGCGCTGGCGGCGTTTCGCGGCCAGCAGAAGAGCTGGTTCAAGGATGGCGGCTCGCCGGTCAGCGAAGCCGACATGGCGGTGGACGCGCTGCTGCATGAGCGGCTGCTGGGCGCGACGCCCGGCTTCGGCTGGCTCTCCGAAGAGACGCTCGACGATCCGGCGCGGCTCGCCGCGCCATTCGTCTGGGTGGTCGACCCGATCGACGGCACCCGTGCTTATCTCGGCGGCAAATCTGAATGGGTCGTCTCGGTCGCATTGGTGACGCAGGGGCGTCCGATCCTGGCCGCGGTTTTCGCGCCGGTGAGCGGTGAATTATTCCTCGCCACGGCCGGCGCGGGAGCGACGCTGAACGGCCTGCCAATCCGTGCGACGGATGGCGCCGGTCTCCCGGCGGCGCGGATCGCCGCGCCGCGCAGCTATCTCGAAACCCTCGCGACGAGCGAACCCGGTATTGTCCAATTGCCGCGCGTTCCCTCGCTGGCGTTGCGGCTGACGCGCGTCGCCCAAGGGATTGTCGACATGGCCTTCGCGACCGGCAACAGCCATGACTGGGACCTTGCCGCGGCCGATCTTTTGGTGCACGAAGCCGGCGGTGCGGTGACGACGTTTGCGGGCCAATCCGTGGTCTATAATCGTCCCGAACCGGTGCATGAGGCGCTGGTCGCCGCGGGGCGAACCCGTCATGCGGCGTTGATCGGCCTGATCCTTGCAGGGGCTGTCCGCCTCGCCTGATCGGCTCAATCCGGGATGAAAATTACAGGACCTGCCATGGCTGATACAGCTGCCCGCCCTCAATTGTTGCATCTGGTATTCGGCGGTGAACTCACCGACCTCGACAGCATCGAGTTTCGCGATCTCGCCAAGCTCGACATTGTTGGAATATTTCCGAATTATGCCACCGCCTATACCGCCTGGAAGGCAAAGGCGCAGCAAACCGTCGACAATGCGCATATGCGATACTTCATCGTGCACATGCACCGGATGCTCGATCCCGGCACCGATACATAGGCGCGCTAGGGCATGATCCCGGGACGGGACCGACTTTTCGGATAAGATGATCCGATCAACCTGAACCGTAACGGCTCGGACACACATTGATGCTGAGGCGAGTGGCACGTTCGCGCGCGGGACAGCGCGCCGCAGGCGTCGTGCTCGCGGAATATTTGCGGCTTGTGTGGCTGACCAACAAGCTTAGGGTCGAGCCCGACAATATCTACGATCTGGCCGACCAGCTGAATCCCTTCATCTTTGCCATGTGGCACGGCCAGCATTTCATGACGCCGTTCTTCAAGCCGCCCCATCTCAAGGCCAAGGTGCTGATTTCGCGCCATCGCGATGGCGAGATCAACGCCATTGCCGCTGAACGCCTCAATATCGGTGCGGTGCGCGGCTCCGGCGATCATGACCGGAATTTTACCCGCAAGGGCGGCGTGGCCGGTTTCCGCGGATTGCTGGACGCCCTGGAGCAGAAATACTGCGTCGCATTGACCGCCGATGTGCCGAAGGTCGCGCGCGTCGCCGGCCCCGGCATCATCGCTTTGGCGCGTCACTCCGGCCGGCCGATCGTTCCGATCGCGGTGGCGACCAGCCGCCGCAAGGAACTCAAGAATTGGGATCGCTCCGCGATCAACCTGCCATTCGGGCAGATCGCGATGGTGGCTGGTTTTCCGATCTGGGTCGCTCGCGATACCGATGAGGCTGCCGCCGAAGATGTCCGTCAAGAACTCGAAGACGCGCTCAACACCGTGACGGCGCGGGCCTACGACATCGTCGATGGCGGAGCGCAGGCATCCCGTGGCTGAGCGCCTGCCGATCACGCTGCATGCGTATCGGCTGGCGTCGGCCGCGCTGACGCCATTGGCGGGTACCTTCCTCAAGCGACGGCTGCGGCGCGGCAAGGAAAATCCCGAACGGCTGCGCGAGCGCTATGGCGAGGGCAGCGTGCCGCGTCCGGCAGGTCCGTTGGTCTGGATCCATGCGGCCAGTGTCGGCGAATTGCTGGCGGTGATTCCGCTGATCGAGCGGATCCATAAACAGAACTTCGCGGTGCTTTGCACCTCGGGCACGGTGACCTCTGCGCAACTCGCATCGGGCCGGTTGCCGGCCGGCGTGGTGCATCAATTCGTGCCGCTCGACACGCCACGTTTTGTGCGCCGCTTCCTCGAGCACTGGAAGCCGGACCTCGCATTATTCGTCGAATCCGACATCTGGCCGAACCTGATCATCGCCGCGGCTCAACGTGACATTCCGATGCTGCTGGTCAATGGCCGGCTTTCGGAACGGTCTTTCAATCTGTGGCGCTATCTTCCGGGCACCATCGGCGCGCTGCTGTCGCGCTTCGAATTGTGCCTGGCGCAATCTCCGGCGCATGCGGAGCGCTATCGCGATCTCGGCGCGCCGCGCATCACCACCACCGGCAATCTCAAGCTCGACGTGCCGCAGCCTCCGGCGGATGAGCATAAGCTGCGTGCGTTGCGCCAGGCGCTCGGCGCGCGGCCGGTCATCGCCGCGACCTCGACCCATCCGGGCGAAGAAGAGATCGTGGTCGCGACGCACCAGCGCCTGCGCAAGACCACGCCGCAACTCCTCACCATGATCGCGCCGCGCCATCCCGACCGCGGCGACGAGATCGCGGCGATCGCCGTGGCCGCGGGTCTCACCGTCGCGCTGCGTTCGCGCGGCGGGCTGCCCAATCCGCGCACCGACATCTACATCGTCGACACGCTCGGCGAACTCGGCATCGTCTATCGTCTGGCGCCGATCGTGTTTGTCGGCGGTTCGCTGGCGAGCCATGGCGGTCAGAATCCGATCGAGGCCGTGAAGCTCGGCGCCGCGGTGCTGCATGGGCAGCATGTGTGGAATTTCGCCGAGATTTACGCGGCGCTCGCATCCTCGCAGGGCGCTCAGCAGGTGGCCGGCGCCGATGATCTCGCCGAGTGCATCGGCGCCTGGCTCGCTCATCCGGACGAGGCGCGTGCGACCACCGAGGCGGCGCATAAAGTCGTGGCCCGCCTTGCCGGCGCGCTCGAACGGACGCTGGGTTCGCTTGAGCCCTATCTGATGCAATTGCGGCTCGAGCGCCGCGCGCGCAATGCGTGATCCCTCCTTCTGGTGGCGCGAGGATTCGCGCGCGGCGGCGCTGCTGTCGCCGCTCGCTGCGCTCTATGGCGCGATCGCCGCTTCAAGGCTCACCCAAAAAGGCGTGCGCGCTGCGGTGCCGGTGATCTGTATCGGCAATCCGACCGTCGGCGGCGCGGGCAAGACACCGGTCGCCATCGCTGTCGCGCGCATGCTCGACGCTGAAGGCTACAAACCGTTTCTGTTGAGCCGCGGTTATGGTGGGCGGCACAAGGGTCCGCTGATCGTCGACACCGCGCGCCACGCTGCGCGCGACGTCGGTGACGAGCCGCTGCTGCTGGCGCGCACCGCGCCGACCGTCATCGCACGCAGGCGCGAGCGCGGCGCCGTCGCGGCGGTCGAGGCCGGCGCGAACGTCATCGTGATGGATGACGGCTTCCAGAATCCATCGGTGAAAAAAGACCTGTCGATCCTGGTGATCGATGCGCGCCGCGGCATCGGCAATGGACGGGTGGTACCGGCTGGGCCGTTGCGCGCGCCGCTCGCGCCGCAATTCGCGCGTGCGGACGCGTTGCTGGTGATCGGCGACGGACATGCGGCTGAGGGTGTGGTGCGCATGGCCAAAGGTCTGCGGGTGTTTCGTGGACGACTCGCGCCCGATCCTGGGGCGGCATCAACGCTCAAGGCCCAAAGAGTGCTTGCCTTCGCCGGCATCGGGGATCCGGAGAAGTTCTTCGCGACACTCAGACAGTCGGGCGTCGCGGTCGAGGAGCAGCGCAGCTTTCCCGATCATCATCGTTACGCGCGCGACGAGGCCGACGACCTCGTTGCCGCGGCCGAACGTCACGGGCTTGCCCTGGTCACCACCGAGAAGGATATCGTGCGCCTCGCCGGCGATCCTGCGACCGCGCAACTTGCGGCGCGCGCAACGGCGCTGCCGGTCACGCTCGCACTCGACGACGCCGCCGGCTTTCGGACCTTCGTGCTGGGGCGGCTGACGCCCGGAGCGTGATCCGCTCTACGGTTTGAAGAGCTCGGGGTGATGCCGCTGCATCACGATCGCGGGGCTGGAATAGGCCTCCTGGAGATCGACGCTCCAGTATTTCAGTTCTTCCAGCGGGATCGCCACGCCGGTGACGGCGCAGCGGACGAAAGCACCCGGCCGGATGACCCGAAAGTCCCCATCGAGATATTGGACCTCGGCCTCTCCGGCCATCGGCGTCGAACGGTCATAGCGATTGAGCACCAGGTCCTCCGTGCATGGCCAGTCGCGCAAGGCCACGCGTGCGTCGCAAGATAATCGCTCATCGCCGGCTGCGAAACCCACTTCGCTCGGTTCCCGGCCGGCGAATGTGAGCGTTCCCGGCTTGTGTCGCCAGCAGCCTTGACAGGCCGGTCTCTTCTGATGAATGTTATATTATAACATTGCATCCGGTGGGGGTGTCTGATGTCGGCTCGTTTGGATCGGCTGGTCGTTGGTGTTGCGGGCCTGACCATCGCCTGGGGAGGAGCCGTTGCGGCTCAGACAATGCTGCCGATGGTTACCGGGACATCGCCGATCACGGTGCGCCGCCCGGCCGAGGCCGTTGTGATGCCGAGCGGCACGCTGCCGATCGTCACCGATCAATTCGCCACGGTGACGCTGGTGCCGCATGAGGAATTGCTGCGCGGCAATGGCGGCACGCTGGCCGATATTCTGTTCAACAAACCTGGGATCACCGGCTCCAGTTTCGCGCCTGGCGCGGCCAGCCGCCCAATCATTCGGGGTCTCGACAATTATCGAGTCCGCATTCAAGAGAACGGCCTTGCGACCAATGATGTCTCCGATCTGAGTGAAGACCACGCGGTGCCGATCGATCCGCTGGCGGCACAACGTATTGATGTCGTGCGCGGTCCAGCGACATTGCGCTACGGCTCGCAAGCCATTGGCGGTGTCGTCAATGTCGACAATAAACGGATTCCGATCGGCCTACCGATGCGGCCTTTCGAAGTTGAGCTGCGCGGCGCAGCCAGCAGCGTTGACCAGGGCGTCGATGGGTCCGTGGCGCTCGATGCCGGCGCCGGCAATTTTGCGTTTCATGCCGATGCTCACGGGAGGCGCACGTCCGACTACGGCATTCCAAGCTATCCCTATCGGCTCCCCCCGACACCGGCGCCGGAGGTGAACGGCCGGCAGCCGAACTCCGCGTCGTCGTCGAACGGCCAGTCGATAGGCGGTTCCTATGTCTTCGATAGCGGCTTCTTCGGCGTGTCGGTGACACAATTCAACAGCGTCTATCGCGTCCCCGGACTCGAGGCGGCGGACACCAACACCCGCATCGACCTCAAGCAGACCAAGGTGAACAGCAAGGGTGAATTCCGCCCGGCATCGGGGCCGATCGAGGCGGTGCGTTTCTGGCTCGGCGCCAGCGACTACAAACACGATGAACTGGCGAACGAGAATGGCTTTGACGGCGTGCAGCAGTCGTTCATCAACCGCGCCCAGGAAGGCCGCGCGGAGGTGCAGTTCACACCGTTCGATCTCCGCTTCGGCGCGCTGACCACAGCCATGGGCGTGCAGGCCAGCCGGCAGGAATTGGCTGCGCCGGGTGGCGAGGGCGGATTGTTCGATCCGAACGAGTCACGCAACGTCGCGGCCTTTATCTTCAACGAGTTGAGGTTCAACCCGACGCAGCGGCTGCAGCTCGCCGGCCGGATCGAGTCGGCGCGCGTCGACGGGACCGGCTTTGCTTTTCCGAGCCTGATCGGAGACATCCCCGGTTTCGCGCCTGCCGGGTCGCCGACCAGCCTCAGCTTCGTGCCGAAGAGCGCATCGATCGGCTTTCTGCAGGATCTGCCGTGGGGGATCGTCGGCAGCGTCACTGCGCAATATGTCGAGCGCGCACCGCGCGCGCCGGAATTATTCTCGCGCGGCGCGCATGAGGCGACGGCCACTTTCGAGATCGGCAACCCGAACCTGACGATCGAGCGGGCCAAGTCGTTCGAGGTCGGCCTGCGCCGGGCGCAAGGGCAGTTGCGTTTCGAAGCGACCGCCTATCACACCCAGTTCTCCAACTTCATCTTCAAGGCGCTGACCGGCAATCGGTGTGACGGCGACTTCGCCTCGTGCGGCACCACCGGAACCGAGTTCAACCAGATCCTCTATGCGCAACGCGACGCCACGTTCCGCGGCGTCGAGTTGCAGGCGCAGCTCGATGTCGCGCCGCTCGGCAGCGGCACCTTCGGCGTCGATGGGCAGTATGAGTTTGTGCGGGCCACGTTTTCAGACGGGTCGAATGTCCCGCGCGCTCCACCGTGGCGCGTCGGCGGTGGCGTGTCCTGGCGCGATGCGAATTGGTTTGCGCGCGTTGGCTTGCTGCATGCGTCGGCGCAAAACGATCTTGCGACAAGCGAAACGCCGACCAGCGGCTATGACTTGCTCAATGCCGAACTCAGCCATACCCGCAAATTCGATATTGGCTCCAGTGCGCCACGTGAGATCACGCTCGGCATTGTCGGCGACAATCTGCTCAACGCCGAGATCCGCAACCACGTCTCGTTCAAAAAGGACGAGGTGTTGTTGCCTGGCCGGAGTGTACGGGTGTTCGCGCGTACGACTTTTTGAGTTTGGTTCCATGCGGAAGGTGACGCTTCCACAACGCATGATTGAATGAGAACGCGACTCTCACGAAAAGAGTTAGGAGCGGCCGTTGATTAACCGCAACAGCGCCGTCGCGCGCTGCGTGCGGAAATTGTGGATTGGAACTCGCGCAGCGCAACGTCCGTGCGCTGATACGGTTAGCTTACGTCCCGAACAGGCTGCCTTGGCCAGGATCGCTGCTGCCGCGCCTGCGCCGCCGCGGCTCTGGCGCGGCTTTCAAGGTTGCGCCGCCAACCACCGCTTGCGCGCGGCCGTCATGCAATTCGATATCGATCGGCAATCCCGGCCGCATCTCCGCGACCGACTTCAGCGGCTTGCCATCTGGATCGCGGATCAGCGCGAAGCCGCGCGCCAGCACGCCCTGGTAAGATAGCGCGGAGAGCAATTGCGCGCTGCGCGCCACGCGAAGATCGCGATTGTCGAGCAGCAGCCCGATGGCGCGCCGCGAGCGTTCGGCGAAACCATTGACGCGCTCGCGATGACGGCTGAGGCGCGCGCGATGCGCTTCGGCATTGGCGCGCACGCTGGCGCTGAGCCGTCCGGCCGCGGCCTCGTAACGGTCGCGCCGGCGCTCGACCAGCACGCCGACCATGCGCGGCGTCAGCCGCGCGGCGATGCGGGAATAGACCGTGTGATGCACCTGCGCATTGGCGCGCAACGCCAGCGGCAGGCGATCCGCCAGGCCGTCGAGCCGCTGGCGCGGAATCGCGAGCAGATTTTCCGCCGTCGGCAGTGCACGAGAAGCCGCGCGCAATTCAGTGCGGCGGTTCTCGATGCCGCGCAGCCAGCAGGACAAGGCGCGCCGCGCCAGCGAATCGATTTCGGCGATCAACTCGGCGCGTACCGGCACCGCCATTTCAGCGGCGGCAGTCGGCGTCGGCGCGCGCTTGTCGGATGCGAAATCGATCAGCGTGATGTCGGTCTCGTGGCCGATGGCGGAGATCAGCGGGATCATGCTGCCGGCCGCGGCGCGTACGACGTTTTCCTCGTTGAATGACCAGAGATCCTCCAGCGAGCCGCCGCCGCGTGCGACGATGATCAAATCCGGACGCGGGATCTTGCCGCCTTCTGGCAAGGCGTTGAAGCCGTTAATCGCGGCGGTCACTTGTTCGGCCGAGCCTTCGCCCTGCACTTTCACCGGCCACACCAGCACGTGGCGCGGGAAGCGGTCCTGCAGCCGGTGCAGAATGTCGCGGATCACCGCGCCGGTCGGCGAGGTAATCACCCCGATCACGTTCGGCAGGAATGGCAGCAATTGCTTGCGCGCCGGATCGAACAGGCCTTCAGCGGTGAGTTTCTTCTTGCGCTCCTCGACCAGCGCCATCAGCGCGCCGAGCCCGGCCGGCGCCAGGGTCTCGATCACGATCTGATATTTCGACTGGCCCGGATAGGTGGTGATGCGGCCGGTGACGACGACTTCCAGCCCGGCTTCCAGCTTGACCTTGATGCGCGGCGCGGCGGTGCGCCAGATGATGCCGGCCAGCGTCGCCTTGTCGTCCTTCAGGTCGAGATAGATGTGGCCGCTGGAATGATATTTGACGTTGCCGATTTCGCCACGCACCCGGACATAGCCGAACCCGTCCTCGATGGCGCGCTTGAGCGACGCCGAAAGCTCGGAGACGGTGAGCTCGGCAAGATTGGCGCGGGTGTCGATTGCGGTATCGGTCATGCGGCGATTCGGATGAAGCGATAGATATTGACGTTTTCGTGCGCCCAGGGAGTAGTTTTGGCAAGCGGGGACAACCCGCTTGTCCATGGTTCCGGCACGGGAATCGCGCTAGTCACGCGCCATGAACATCCTCATCCTCGGTTCCGGCGGCCGCGAGCACGCGCTGGCCTGGAAGATCGCCGCGAGCCCGCTGGTCACCAAGCTGTTCTGTGCGCCCGGTAACGCCGGCATCGCGCGCGAGGCGCAATGCGTGGCGCTCGATATCGCCGACCATACGGCGGTGATCGATTTCTGCCGCACGCAAAAGATCGATTTTGTCGTGGTCGGTCCGGAAGGGCCGCTCTGCGCCGGCATCGTCGACGATCTCGAGGCCGCCGGGATCAAGGCGTTCGGGCCGAACCGGATCGCGGCGCAACTCGAAGGCTCGAAGGGTTTCACCAAGGATCTGTGCCGCGCCAACTCTATTCCAACCGCGGCCTATCAGCGCTTCACCGCCGAGGCGCCGGCTTTGGCCTATCTGCGCGCGCAGGGCGCGCCGATCGTTGTGAAAGCCGACGGCCTTGCGGCCGGCAAGGGCGTGGTGGTTGCGATGACGGTGGAGGAAGGCGAGGCCGCGATCGAGATGATGTTCTCGGGCGACCTCGGCGCGGCGGGCGCCGAGGTGGTGATCGAGGAATTCCTCGAAGGCGAAGAGGCTTCGTCCTTCGCGTTGTGCGACGGCGAGCACGCACTCGCCTTCGGCTCGGCGCAGGATCACAAGCGCGTTTTCGATGACGATAAAGGTCCGAATACCGGTGGCATGGGCGCCTATTCGCCGGCGCCGGTGGTGACGCCGGAGATCGACCGCCGCGTCATGGAGGAGATCGTGCGGCCAACGCTCGCCGCGATGCGTGCGATGGGCGCGCCGTTCAAGGGCGTATTGTTCGCGGGCCTGATGATCACGCGGGATGGCCCGAAGCTGATCGAATATAATGTCCGCTTCGGCGATCCGGAAACCCAGGTGCTGATGCTCCGGCTGACGTCGGACCTGGTGCCGGCGCTGCTCGCCTCGCGTGACGGCGAATTGGGCAACTTCGACGTCCGCTGGGCGCGCGATGCCGCGCTCACCGTCGTGATGGCGGCGAAGGGCTATCCCGGTGCTTATGCGAAGGGGAGTATGATCGATGGCCTCGACGCCGCCGCGTCGGTCGAGGGCGTGGAGATTTTCCATGCAGGCACGCGCGAAGAGGGCGGGCGCATCCTCGCCAATGGCGGACGCGTGCTCAACGTCACCGCGAGCGGACCATCGGTCGGCGCTGCGCAGGCGCGCGCCTACGCGGCGGTCGAGCGGGTGCGCTGGCCGGATGGCTTCTGCCGTCGCGATATCGGCCGGCGTGCGGTAGAACGGGAGCGATGACCGGCATCGACCGACAAACCACCTTCTCCGGCACGCGCGAGGTCGCGCCCGCGCTGGCGTTCGATGCCGAACAGCTATCGCAATATCTCGCCGCCAATCTTCCGGGCTTTGCCGGTCCGCTCACCGTCCGTCAATTCAAGGGCGGGCAATCGAATCCCACCTATTTGCTCGAGACGCCGGCGCGCCGCTTCGTGCTCCGGCGCAAGCCACCCGGCAAGCTGTTGCCGTCGGCGCATGCGGTGGACCGCGAGTTTCGCGTGATCTCGGCACTGCAGGCGCAAGGCTTTCCGGTCGCGGCGCCACTGCTGATGTGTGCCGATGACAGTATCGTAGGCACGCCGTTCTACCTGATGGCGCATGTCGATGGCCGCGTGCTGTGGGAGCCGAGCCTGCCGGGCTTTGCGCGCGACGCGCGTGCCGGATTCTACGATGCGATGAATGCAACGCTGGCGCGGATGCATACCTTCGATCCCGCCGTGATTGGTCTCGGTGACTACGGCCGCGGCGAAAATTACGTCGCGCGCCAGGTCGACCGCTGGTCGAAGCAATACCGCACCTCGGAAACCGGGCGCATCGACGACATGGAGCGGCTGATGGAATGGCTGCCGGCGCATCTGCCGCCGCCCGCGCCGGTGCGGCTGGTGCATGGCGATTTCCGCGTCGACAATCTCATCTTCGCTTCCGATGCGCCGCGCGTGATCGCGGTGCTCGACTGGGAATTGTCGACGCTCGGCGATCCGCTGGCCGACTTCGCCTATCACCTGATGCAATGGGACATGCCGCCTTCCGACACCGCGGCCTTCGGCACGCTGGTCGGCAGCGACCTCGCCGCGCTTGGCCTGCCGCAGCGCGCGGTTTATGTCGCCGACTATGTCGCGCGCACCGGGCTCGATCCGCGTCCCACTCTCGATGTCTATCTCGCTTATAATTTCTTCCGGCTGGCCGCGATCATGCAAGGCATCGCTGGCCGGGTGCGCGATGGCACCGCCACCAGCGAGCATGCCGCCGCGCAGGCCGAACGGGTGCGCCCGCTCGCCGAGACCGCGTGGCGCTTCGCGCGCAATGCCGGTGCGTGATCGCGCTCTAGCGGCGAGCGGCGAAAAAATTCCGTAATAAGGCCGCCGCCTCGGTCTCGTTGATCCCGCCATAGACCTCGGGCCGGTGATGGCAGGTCGGCGACGAGAAGAAACGCACCCCGCTCTCGACCGCGCCGCCCTTCGGATCGAGCGCGCCGAAATAGACCCGCCGGATGCGCGCGAAGGAGATCGCCGCCGCGCACATCGTGCAGGGCTCCAGCGTGACGTAGAGATCGCAGTCGGTCAGCCGCTCGGAGTCGATCGCCGCCGTCGCGGACCGGATCGCGAGCAATTCGGCATGCGCGGTCGGGTCGCGGTCGCGCAGGGTGCGGTTTCCGGCACGCGCGATCACCGCACCGCCGCGCAGGATCACGCAGCCGACCGGCACTTCGCCGGCCGCTTCGGCGGCGCGGGCGTCCTCGAATGCGAGATCCATGAAGGAGGGCATGCAGGCTCCGGCACGACCCGGGCTTGTCCCGGGGCTCCACCGCCTTATAAGCGGCCATGGCCAAAAAAAGCGACAAGCCCGATATGTCCGGCAAGCCCGGCGCCCCAAAGGCGGGTGACCGTATCGCCAAGGTGATGGCCCGCGCCGGCGTCGCGTCGCGGCGCGAGGCCGAAACCCTGATCGAGACCGGGCGGGTGACGGTAAATGGGGCGAAAATCACCTCGCCGGCACTCGATGTCGGCCCGACCGACAAGATCACGGTGGACGGCAAGCCATTACCGGCGCGCGAGCGGACCCGGCTGTTCCTCTACAACAAGCCGCGCGGCCTGGTGACCACGCATGCCGATCCGGAACGCCGCCCGACCATTTTCGAGGCGCTGCCGAAGAACCTGCCGCGGTTGATCAGCGTCGGCCGGCTCGACCTGAATACCGAAGGCCTGCTGCTGCTGACCAATGATGGCGGTCTCGCCCGGGTGCTCGAATTGCCTGAGACCGGCTGGCTGCGGCGCTATCGCGTGCGCGCGCATGGGCGCGTGACCCAGGAGCAGCTCAATGGGCTGCGCAACGGCGTCACGGTCAACGGCATCCGCTATGGCGAGATCGACGCCAGCGTGGACCGCGAGCAGGGCGCCAATTCGTGGCTCACTTTCGCGATCCGCGAGGGCAAGAATCGCGAGGTGCGCAACGTCATCGAGCATCTCGGGCTATCGGTGAACCGCCTGATCCGGGTGTCGTTTGGTCCGTTCCAACTCGGCGAATTGAAAGACGGCGGAGTCGAGGAGATTCCAACCCGCGTGCTGCGCGAGCAGCTTGGCGACAAGGTGGTCGCGCGCTCGGATGCGGATTTCTCCGGGCCGATCACCGAACGCGAGGTGCCGAAGCCGGCGCCGCCGCCACGCGATTTTGAGGCGCGCCCGTCCCGCGAGGGCGATGCGCGCAGGTCAGATGCCCGGCCCAGTGGCGCGCGTCCGCCACGGCGCGACGAGTTTCGTGAGCCCACGCGTCCGCCGCGACGAGCTGAATCACGTGACCCCGCCCCGCCGCGAGTCGATGAAGGCCGCAAGCCACACGCGCGCGCGGCAGGGGAACGCAGTCGTTTCGAACGCAATCGCACGGAGGATCCCGGCAAGGCCGGCGGCCGCGACACGCGCCCCGACGGCGATGCGCCGCGCAAGGAGGCGTTTCGTCCGAAGCAGCATGTGATGCGCGCCAAGCCCTCCGGCGACGAGCGGTCCAAGGGCGGCAAGGCGGGCAAGCGGCCGAAGCACGGCGTCGTTGTCGACCGCAAGCAGCGCCGCGTCTCGGTCGAGCGAATCGGTGCGCCGGCAGCGGCGCGGCGTGAGCGCAAGGGCAAGCGGCCCTATCACGGCAAGCGGGATAGCTGATGCGCGTGGTCGGCGGACGTCTGCGCGGTCGCGCGCTCGCCGCACCGAAGTCGCAGGCGATCCGACCGACCGCCGACCGGCTGCGCGAATCGCTGTTCAATATCCTGATCCATGGCTATGGCGATCCGGTCGCCGATGCGCGCGTGCTCGATCTCTTCGCCGGCACCGGCGCACTCGGCATCGAAGCGATCTCGCGCGGCGCGGCCTTCACGCTGTTCGTCGATGACGGCGCCGAAGCGCGCGCGTTGCTGCGCGACAATGTCGAAACGCTGGGATTGGGCGGCGTCACGCGCATCTTCCGCCGCGACGCCGTGAAGCTCGGCCCGGTGGCGCCGCTCGAACCGTTCTCGCTGGTGTTCCTCGATCCGCCTTATGGCAAGGGACTGGCTGAGCAGGCTCTGACATCGGCGCGCGATGGCGGCTGGCTGAGGCCGGATACGTTGATAGTGGTCGAGGAAACTACCGGCGCGTTCAAGACGCCGAATGGGTTCGAGGAGATCGAGCGGCGTGCGTATGACGATACTGAATTTACGTTTTTGAAGCTGAGCGCCGCCTGAAATCGCGGAGGCACGCAGTTACGTCCGTCCGAACAACCGCTCGATATCCGTCAGCTTCAATTCAACATACGTCGGCCGCCCGTGGTTGCACTGGCCGGAATTCGGCGTGACTTCCATCTCGCGCAGCAGCGCGTTCATCTCCTCGGCCTTGAGTCGGCGGCCGGAGCGCACCGAGCCGTGACAGGCCATCGTCGCGGACACATGCAGCAGCCGCCGCTCCAGCGGTAGCGCCTCGTCCCATTCGGCCATGTGCTGCGCGAGATCGGTGAGCAGCGCGCGCGCATCAACCTCGCCGAGCAGCGATGGCGTCTCGCGCACCGCGATCGCGCCGGCGCCGAAGGCTTCGATCGCCAGGCCGAAGCGCAGCAATTCGCCGGCGCGCGCGGCGAGCCGCTCGGCATCGGCCTCGTCGAGTTCGACGATCTCGGGGATCAGCAGGATCTGGCGCGCGACGCCGGTCTTGTCGAGCGCGGCCTTGAGCCGCTCATAGACGATGCGCTCATGCGCCGCGTGCTGGTCGACGATCACCAGCCCGTCGCGGGTCTGCGCCACGATGTAATTCTCATGCACCTGCGCGCGCGCTGCGCCGAGCGGCTGGTCGAGCGTTGCGCTGGCGGGCTCGTGGAGCGTGACGTTCGCCGATGGTGCTCCGACGTCGAACGCGGCCTGCGCCACTTCGGCGAATCCAAACGCGGTATTGCCGCGCGTCGCCAGCGGCATGCCACGCGGATCGGGGCGGGCAGTCGAGCGGCGCCAGTCCCAGCCGCGCCGCGGCTGAAGCGCCGGCCGGAACGCGGCGATGGTGGCGCTGCCGCCGGTGCTGGCGGCGCGCTGGCCGTCGCGCATCAACGCTTCCTGCAATGAGCGCACCAGCAGGCTGCGCACCAGGCCCGGATCGCGGAACCGCACTTCGGCCTTGGCCGGATGCACGTTCACGTCCACCTCGTGCGGATCGAGCGTGATGAACACCGCCAGCAGCGGATAGCGGTCGCGCGGCAGGTAATCGGCATAGGCGCCGCGCACCGCGCCGATCAGTAGCTTGTCGCGCACCGGCCGGCCGTTGACGAACAGATATTGTCCGAGCGAATTGGCGCGCGTCAGCGTCGGCAGCGCGGCGAAGCCCTGAATGCGCAATCCCTCGCGGCCCTGGTCGAACTCGACCGCGTTTTCGCGGAAGTCGGCGCCGAGGATGTCGGCGAGCCGCGCCAGCTGTCCATGCGCGCCCGGCAGCGCCGCGGCCCAGGTGACCGGGCTGCGGCCTTCCTCCAGGAAGGTAAAGGCGACCTCCGGCCGGCTCATTGCAAGGCGGCGCACCACGTCGCGGATCGCTTCGCTTTCGGCGCGATCGCTCTTGAGGAATTTCAGCCGCGCCGGTGTCGCGAAGAACAGGTCGCGCACTTCGACGCGCGTGCCCGCCGCCAGCGCCGCCGGCTTGATCTCGCTGCGTTCGCCGGCATCGACCGACAGCGCCCAGGCATGCGGCTCGCCGGCATGGCGCGTCGTGATCGAGAGCCGCGCCACCGAACCGATCGACGGCAGTGCCTCGCCGCGAAACCCCAGCGTGCGGATGTCGAGCAGGTCGTCCTCGGCGAGCTTGGAGGTCGCGTGCCGCTCGACCGCGAGGTCGAGGTCGGCATGCGTCATGCCGAAGCCGTCGTCCGAGACCCGGATCAGCCGGCGGCCGCCGCCGTCGATCGCGATCTCGACGCGCGTCGCGCCGGCATCGATCGCATTCTCGGCCAGTTCCTTCACCACGCTGGCCGGGCGCTCAATCACCTCGCCCGCGGCGATGCGGTTGACGACGGCTTCGCTGAGCTGGCGGACGGGCATGTTGGTGGGGTTCCAGAATCGCTCGATTGTATCAGTCGCCGCCAGGTTTGGTCCGGCGCAGCCCCTTGATATCGCCACGCCGTTTCTTGCCTTCAAGGCGGCGTTCCTTCGAGGCCTTGGTCGGCCGGGTCTTGCGGCGCGGCTTGGGCGGCACCGCTGCCTCCTGCAGCAATTCGACCAGCCGCTCCAGCGCGTCGGCTCGGTTGCGCTCCTGAGTCCGATGGCGCTGCGCCGTGATGATCAGCACGCCGTCCTTGGTCAGCCGCGAGCCCGCCAGCGCCTCGGCGCGCTCGCGCATGCCATAGGGGATCGACGGCGAGCCACGCAGGTCGAAGCGCAATTGCACGGCGGTCGAGAGCTTGTTGACGTTCTGCCCGCCCGGTCCTGATGAACGGATGAACTCCTCGTGGAGTTCGTCCTCACCGATCGAGACGGAATTGGTGATGCGAATCATGGGCGACGAGCTTTGCGGTTCAGCGCCCGCCGCTTAGCACGTTTCGCCGACGCGGCGCCGCCCGTATTCTGTGACGGCGGCTTAGATATTACCCGCCGGTCAGATACTGCTTCGCCAGCACCTTGCCTTCTTCCACCGCCGGCTGGTCGAACGGATCGACGCCGAGCATGCGGCCGGCGATGATCGTCTCAAGCATGAAATGCATCAGCAACTCGCCGAGGCTCGCCTCATCGAGTGTCTCGATATGGATCGTGCGGACTGGGCGGCCGTTCTTCGCGAGTGTGTCGGCGGTGGCGCGGCCTTCGGCGTCGACCAGATCGCCGATGGTCTTGCCGGCGAAATCCGGCTCGCCGCACAACGCCGCGAGGTCTGCCGGGATCGCCGGACCCTTGCCCTTCGCGCCGACGGTGATGATCGTGAACATCTTGTCGCGCGGCCCGGCGATGAAAAGCTGCACCTGGCTGTGCTGGTCGACCGGGCCGAGCGCGCCGAGCGGGGTGGTGCCTTTCCCGTCCTTGCCGAGGCTCTCGGCCCAGAGCTGCACGTACCAGCGGGCGAAGCGCTCGAGCTTGTCGGCATAGGCCATCACGACCGAGATTGATTTGTGCCGCGTGTCGGCGAGCGCCACCGACAAAGCCGCGCCGAGCGCCGCGGGCACTTCAGCGGCCGGGCGTTTGTCGAGCACCGGTGCAAGCGCCGTCGCGGCGCCGGCGCGGATCGCGCCGATGTCGAGGCCGAGGATCGCGGCCGGGAGCAGTCCGACATTGGTCAGGGCGGAATAGCGTCCCCCGACGCCGGTGTCGTGCTCAAGCGTCGCGACGGCGTGGCCGGCGAATAGCGCGCGCAGGCCGTTCGGCTTGCCGGGCTTTTGCGGCTCGGAGAGGACGAGGAAGAACGAGGCGACATCGAGCTTCGCTGCTTTCACCGCGGCGAGCGCGGCGGCCGCCTGCATCAGCGTTTCGGCGGTGCCACCGGATTTCGAGATCGCAATGAATCGCGTGGTCTTGAGCGGCAGCTTTTCGAGCAGCGCGCCGTAGGTCGCGGCATCGAGATTATCCATGAAATGCAGGCGCGGCGGATCGCGCAAGACGCCGAGGCCGGGGACCGCATGGCCCGCGAGCTGTGCCAGAGTCTGGCCGCCGAGGCTCGAACCGCCGGTGCCGAGGATCACGATGTCGGTCGCGCCCCGTTTCAGCTTTTGCGCCGCCGCGGTGATGCCGGCGAGATCGCCTTGTTCGGACGGGAGTCGCAACAGACGGAGACCGTTATCGGCGTGGCGCGCGCGCAACCAGTCGAGCGCCTCTCCGGCGCGCCGCAGCGCGAGGTCGAGCGTGCCGCGCGAAACGCCTTCGGCACCAATGCGCTCTTCGCGCGCATTCTCGATCGACTGCACGAATGGCATCGAAGTCTCCCGGATTAAGCCGTCATCCTGAGACGCGAAGAGCGCCAACCCGATGGTGATGGATAGTTAGTTCGCCGGACCGACGGCCGCAACCGCGTCCGGTTTGCCGACCACGCTGATCAGCAGGCCGCCGTCGAACAGGCGCTTGGCGGCGCGCTTGGCGGCGTCGAGCGTGACGGCGTCGATCAGGGCCGCGCGCCGATCGATGTAATCGATGCCGAGATCGTCAAGTTGCATCTGCACGAGCTGTCCCGCGATCTTGCCGGAGGTGTCGAGACCGAGCGCGAACGAGCTCGAGAGATAGGACTTCGCCTCGGCGAGTTCCTTTTCGGTCGGCCCTTCATTGGCGATGCGCTTGATTTCGGCTTCGATCAGCTCGATCGCCTGCAACGTGCGGTCGGCCCGCGTCGCGGTCGAGCCAAAGAAGATCGCGGAATTCTGCATCCAGGAGAGGCTGGTATAGACCGAATAGGCGAGCCCGCGGACTTCGCGCACTTCGCGATAGAGCCGCGACGAGAACGAGCCGCCGCCGAGGATGTGATTGGCCACATAGGCGGCCATGAAGTCCGGGTCCTTGCGGGCGATGCCCGGGCCGCCGAACATCACCACCGATTGTGGCACGTCGAGCTGCGCGGTGAGGCGCTTGCCGACGCCTTGCGGCGGTACATTCGGGATGCCGCGCAGGTTGGCCTTGACCGGAAGGCCGCCGAACACCTGGTCGAGCAGCTTGTGGATGGTCGGCACGTCGATGTCGCCGACGATGCCGATCTTCAGATTGTCGCGCGCGAGAATCTTTTTCGAATAGGTGCGCAGATCGTCGGGCGTGATCGCGGCGACGGAGTCCGGCGTGCCGCTGGACGGGCGGCCATAGGGGTGACCGGGATAGGCGGTCTGCCACCAGCGCTTGCTGGCGATTTCGTTCGGGCTGGTGGTCTCGCGGCGCAGTCCGGACAGCACCTGGGCGCGGATGCGCTCCAGCGGCTCGGGGTCGAAGCGCGGCTGATTGAGCGCGAGCCGGAGCAATTCGAAGGCTTCGTCCTTGTTCTCGGCGAGGGTACGCAGGTTGCCGCGCACCGAGTCGCGCCCGGCGCGCATGTTGAATTCGATTGCCTTGTTCTCGAGCCGCTCCTGGAACGCCTTGGCGTCGAGCTCGCCGGCACCTTCGTCGATCATCGAGGTCATGATGCTGGCGGTGCCGCCGCGGTCGTCGGGGTCCTGACTCGACCCGCCCATGAAGGAGAAATCGACGGTGATCAGCGGGACGGTGGAGTCGCGCACCACCCAGGCTTCGATGCCGCCCGGCGAAACAATCCGCTCGATGTTGGTGGCCTGCGCCGGCAGCGCGGCGAGGGTGAATGCTACGGCCGCGAACAGCGTGCGAAGGATCATGAGCGCTTCTCTCCGGGACGCGGCGCGTCCTTGATCAGATAGCCGGTGACGGAGCGGCGCTTGTCGAACCACTTGCCGGCGGCGTCCTTGATCGCGGTGGTGGTGACGGCCTTGATGCGGTCGGGCCAGGCCTTGACCGCCTCGACGGTGAGACCGGTGGTGAGCGCCGCGCCGTACCAGCGCGCCAGCGTCGACTGGCTGTCCTGCGCGTAGACCGCGTCGGCGACCAGGCGGTCCTTGGAACGCTTCATCTCTTCGTCGGTGACGCCGTTCGCGATGACTTCGGCGAGGATCCCATCAATCGCGTCCTCGACCTGCGCGAGGGTCACGCCTTCCTTGGGAACGCCGGAGACGCCCATCGTGCCGTAATCGAGCGCTGTGCCCTGGTACCAGGCGCTCGAACTGAGCGCGATCTTCTTGTCCAGCACCAGCGCGCGATAGAGCCGGCTATTCTGGCCGCCGCCGAGCACATGGGCGAGCACGTCGAGCGCTTCGCTCTCGCCCGGCGCCGCCGTAGTCGATGACGGCACGAGATATTGGCGTTGCACGCTCGGCTGGGTGACGCGCGGATCGGCGAAGGTCACCGTGCGCGGCGCGACCTGCTCGGGCTCCATCGGCCGCTGGCGCGGCGCGATCTCGGTGGTCCGGGCGACCTTGCCATAGGTCTCGTCGACCATCGTCTTGACCTCGCCGGCATCGACGTCGCCGGCCACGATCAGGATCGCATTATTCGGGGTGTAGAAGCGTTTGTAGAATTCCAGCGCATCGGCGCGGGTCAGCTTTTCGATCTCATTGCGCCAGCCGATCACCGGCCGCCCATAGGGATGATTGAGATAGAGCGCCGCCGTGACCTGCTGGCTCAATCGCGCGCCGGGGTTGTTGGCGACGCGTGAGTTTTCTTCTTCCAGCACCACGTCGAGCTCGGGCTTCACCACCGCGTCGGTGAGCACCAGTCCGGTCATGCGATCGGATTCGAATTCCATCAGCAGCTTCAGCCGCTCTTTCGGAACGCGCTGGAAATAGCCGGTATAGTCGCTTGAGGTGAAAGCGTTTTCCTGGCCGCCGATGGTGGCCACGGTCTGCGAGAACAAGTTTCCCGGCTTCTTCTCGGTGCCCTTGAACCGCAGGTGTTCGAGAAAATGCGCGAGGCCGGTCTTGCCGGCCGTCTCGTCGGCCGAGCCGACGCGATACCACACCATGTGGGTGACGACCGGCGCGCGGCGGTCGGGAATCACCACCACTTCGAGCCCGTTCGCGAGCGTGAAATGAGAGACCGCCGGTCCGCCCGCGGCCAGAGCCGCCGATGTGCAGATCGAGAGCGCGAGAAACGAAGCGCAACCGCGCGCCAACGCGGTTGCAATCACTGCGGATTGCCGACTTCGCCGACCGCTCTATCCTTCAGCATGGCATTGGCCTTTGCGTTCGGATCGGTGGTGACGACGACGCCGTAAGGTTGCGCGGAGGAGGGCGTCCGATAGCCGGAGGGCGGCGCGGTGAGCGTATTCCGCGACGGCTCGCCATTGAACGTCGCGTATTCGTCCTTGGCCGGACCGATCTTGTTCCACAATGTGCCGAGGCCGAACAGCCCGCCGCTGCTTCCACCCTTGGCCGTCAATTCGTCCGGGCTCAGCGGGCGGCCAGGATCGGGATAGGCGCCGGTCTGGGTATTGGCGGGCGTATTGCCAGGGACGCGGCGATCAGCGCTGCGGCTCGCCAGTTCGTCCGGACGTAACGGACGCATCGAATCCTCGATGGTGGTGGAGCCTTTGCGGGCTTCCGCCGCGGCGCGCTTCTTGGCAGCCGCACGCTTGCTCACGTCAGGATCCACCGGCCAGGCCGGGTCCTTGGTTGAGGCCGCCACGGTCTCCGGGAGCGGCAAATCCCGCGACGGCGGCACCACCAGCGGGGCGCGCTCCTGATAGGCGATGCCGGTCTGCTTGCTGTCCTTCAGGCCGAGGCCGCGCATGAATTGGCGGATCAGGCCCTGCTCAAAGGTGTCTTCATCCTCGTCGGCGGCGAAAGCCTTGCCGATGCCCATGCTGCTCACGACCGCCACCGCCAAAAAGCCGGCAAAGGCGACGCGAAGGAGTTGGGACTTCCGAGAAACCGTGCCGAGCATGGTACCCCCGTCAATGACGCACATCAGGACCAGACCAAAGAACTTGAGAACAAGGCCTGCCGAAGCAGGGACTTTTGCCGGCAATTCAGGGCGCTTTTACGGCGCGCCCGGCCAGCAGGGATTCATACAGGAGGGCCGCGACCCCGGCAACGATGGCTACATCGGCGAGGTTAAAAACGTACCACCGGAAGCTCCAGGAGGCCGTTGTGAGGTGCAGCAGCACGAAATCGGCCACCGCCCCATGGAGCACCTGGTCGATGGCGTTTCCGATCGCCCCGCCCACAATCAGGCCGAGCGACAAGGCTGTCAGCCGGGTTTCGGCCCGCGCCAGCCAGATCCAGAGCAGCGCCACGGCGATCACTTTGACCGAAAACAGCGCCCATTGGCCGAGCGCACTGTCCTGCTGGAACAGGCCGTAGCTGATGCCCTTGTTCCAGATCAGGATCAGGTCGAGGAACGGCGTCACAGGGACCCGGCCCTTGTCTCCCAGGTCGAACCCGAACAGCAGCCACAATTTCAACGCCTGGTCCGCGACCGTGCAGGCGGCGGCGGTCGCCAGGCCGGCCCCCGTCAGGGGCCCCCACAGAAACCGCGTTGGCGCCTGAATTGCCATGTCCGGCTACTCCGCCGCCTTGTACCAGACGTCCCATTCGCGCAAAGCCTGGGCGTCGCGCGGGGTGACATCCGGATATTGCGGGTCGAGGCCGACGGCCGGGGAAATCTTCCAGGAGCGCGCGCATTTGCGGCCCTCGGCCCGCCGCGGCTCGACCGCGACGCCGGGAACCTCTGGAAGCTTGAAGGCGTCGAGCGGCCCGTCGCCCTCGACCAGGGTTGCGCCGGAGGTGATGCAGATCTCGGCGAGGTCGACATCGACCAGAGCGCCGAACAGATCGAGGTCGGACACATAGACGATCGGCGCCGCCTCAAGCGAGGAGCCGACGCGCTTGGCGGCGCGTTCGATCTCGAGTGCGCCGGTGACGGCGCGGCGCACCAGCCGCACCTTGCGCCATTTCTCGGCCAGTTCATCGTTGCGCCAGGACGCGGGCAGGTCGGGGAATTGCTCCAGATGGACCGAGCCTTCTGCTGACTTGTTGCGCTCCTGCCAGGCTTCCTCGGCGGTGAAGCAGAGCAGCGGCGCCAGCCAGGCGACGGTGGCGCTGAACACCTGGTCGATCACCGTCAGGCTCGCCTTGCGCTTCACCGACGAGATCGGATCGCAATACAGCGTGTCCTTGCGGATATCGAAATAGAACGCCGAGAGGTCGACGGTGAGGAATGTGTTCAGCGTCGCGAAGATGCGCTTGTAGTCGAAGTCGGCATAGGCCTGCCGCACGACGCCGTCGACTTCCAGCAGTCGGTGCAGCATCAGCCGCTCAAGCTCCGGCATCTTGTCGTGTGGAACGCGGTCGACCTCCTCGAAATGCGCCAGGCTTCCGAGCATCCAGCGGATGGTGTTGCGCAGCTTGCGATAGGTCTCGATCGTCCCCTTGAGGATTTCCGGACCGATGCGCAGGTCGTCGGCATAGTCCGAGGCGCAGACCCACATGCGCAGGATGTCGGCGCCGGAATTCTTGATCACGTCCTGCGGTGCGACCACGTTGCCGAGCGACTTCGACATCTTGCGCCCGGCCTCGTCGAGCACGAAGCCGTGGGTCAGCACCACGTCGTAAGGCGCGATGCCGCGCGTGCCGCAGCTCTCGATCAGCGAGGAATGAAACCAGCCGCGATGCTGGTCGGAGCCTTCGAGATACATCACGGTATCCGCGCCGCCGGCATTCTTGCGCTTGATGCCGGCCAACCCCGGAAAATGCTGCGCGTCTTCCAGCACGAAGGCGTGCGTCGAGCCGGAATCGAACCAGACATCGAGAATGTCGTCGACCTTCTTCCAGTCCTCGTTGCCGAGCGAGCCGAGGAAGCGCTCGCGCGCGCCCTCGGCATACCAGGCATCGGCGCCTTCGGTTTCGAATGCGTCGGTGATGTGCTGGTTCACGGCCTCGTCGCGCAGGATTTCGACGTTGCCGTCGCCCATTTCGCGCACGAACACCGCGATCGGTACGCCCCAGGCGCGCTGGCGCGAGATCACCCAATCGGGCTTGGACTCGATCATGCCCGTGATGCGGTTCTCGCCCTGCGGCGGCACCCAGCGCGTCACCTTGATCGCCGCCAGCGCGCGCGCGCGCAGCGTATCCTTTGCCGCGGCGGCGCCATCCGGTCCCGCGATCGGCTTGTCCATCGCGATGAACCATTGCGGGGTATTGCGGAAGATCACCGGCTTTTTCGAGCGCCACGAATGCGGATATTGATGCTTGAGGCGGCCGCGCGAGACAATGTTGCCGGCTGCAACGAGCGCCTTGATCACCGCCTCGTTCGCGTCGCCCTTCTCGCCCTTGTCGGTGAGTACGCGTTTGCCGGTGAAGCCCGGTGCCTGCGCGGTCAGCGCGCCATTCTCGTCGACGGTATAGGGGATCGCGATGTTGACGCCGCGCGCTGCCAACGCGCGGGCGTTCGAGGTCCAGATGTCGAAATCCTCGCGGCCGTGGCCGGGCGCTGTGTGGACGAAGCCGGTGCCGGTGTCGTCGGTCACATGATCGCCGTCGAGCAGCGGAACGCCGAAACCGTAACCCTCGATCGTACCGCGCAGCGGATGCGCGCAGACCAGTTGGACGATGGTCGCGGCGTCGACTTCGGCGTTCTTCTCATAGGCCAGGACCTTGGCCTGCTTCATCACCTCGAAGGCGAGCGCGTCGGCCACGATGAAGCGGTCGCCCGGGTTGGCCCAGTTGCCGGCCGGAGCGTCCTTCACCACGTAGAGACCATAGGAGATTCGCGACGAGAAGCTGATCGCGCGGTTGCCCGGCAGCGTCCACGGAGTCGTGGTCCAGATCACCACCGACGCGCCGGCCAGCGCTGGCGGCCCGGCGATCACCGGAAACTTCACCCATACCGTGTCGGAGACATGGTCTTCGTATTCGACTTCGGCCTCGGCGAGCGCGGTCTTCTCGACCACCGACCACATCACCGGCTTGGAGCCGCGATAGAGCGTGCCATTGGCGGCGAACTTCATCAGCTCGCGCGCGATCTGCGCTTCGGCCGCGAAATTCATCGTGGTGTAGGGGTGGGACCAGTCGCCCTCGACGCCGAGCCGCTTGAACTCTTCGCGCTGGACCTCGATCCAGTTTTGCGCGAAGGCGCGGCACTCGCGGCGGAATTCGTTGATCGGCACCGCGTCCTTGTTCTTGCCCTTGGCGCGGTATTCTTCCTCGATCTTCCATTCGATCGGCAGGCCGTGGCAGTCCCAGCCCGGGACGTAATTGGAGTCGAAGCCGAGCATCTGCTGGCTGCGCGTCACGACGTCCTTGAGGATCTTGTTGAGGGCGTGGCCGATATGGATGTTGCCGTTGGCGTAAGGCGGTCCATCGTGCAGCACGAAGCGCGGCCGTCCCTGGCCGGCCTCACGCAGCCTTCGGTAGAGGCCGAGCTTTTCCCAGCGGGCCAGGATTTCCGGCTCGCGCTGCGGCAGCCCCGCGCGCATCGGGAAATCGGTCTTGGGTAGGAACAGAGTCTCGCTGTAATCGCGGGCGGCGTCGGACATGACGGATATTTACCAGGATTGAGGTGGCGAAAGAGTTTCGGCGGTCCCGGTTCTCAGCCGACCTTTCGGTCAGGCGGAGGCCGGGCCAGTAATTGGCCGAGCGGCCTGCCCGAAAACGCGGGATATCGCGGTGCACACCATCATGGTCGTTTCCTAGCAGATCGCACACCGCGCCGCAAAAGCTTTGGCGCGGAAGGGGACTTCGCCGCCCGCCACCCGGTTTGATGGAACTCGCCGCCTCCACCGGGCGTTCAACCCGGCTGGCTCCGTCCTCATTCGTCTCGTCCGTACCAAAGCCAGAGCGGATGGCCAGAATACCTGACGGAGATTGCCGTGGACTTCCTGTTCGGGCGCCGCGAGAAAAAGTACCAGCTCGCCATTAACGATCCGAAACCGGTCGAGCGGGTCGACGACGCGATGGCGTGGTCGGCGCAGGTCTCCATCATCGGTCTGTTCGTGCTGTCGCTGGGCATGACGTTGTATCTCGCCAAGGCGATCCTGCTGCCGGTGTTTGCCGCGATCGTGGTCGGGACGACAATGACGCCGCTGGTGCGGGGGCTGTCGCGGCGCGGCGTTGCCCCGGTGATCAGCGCTTTGATGATTGGGATTGTCATCCTGGGTGTTGTGGCGCTGGGCGCGACGCTGGTCGCGAATCCGATCTCCGAATGGATCGGCCGCGCGCCCGAGATCGGCGCGGCGATCCGCCAGAAGCTCTATGTCCTGGACCGGCCGCTGGCCGCATTGCAGGAGATGCAGAAGCTGTTCATGGGCGATGCGGTGCGGGTCGACACTGGTAATGTGGAATTGGTGGCGCCGGTTGTCGCCTTCGTCACCCCGGCCGCGGGCCAGACCCTGATTTTCTTCGGCACGCTGATTTTCTACTTGATCGGCCAGCAGGAATTCCGGCGCCGCCTGGTGATGCTGTTTCCGGAGCGCGAGGCCAAGCTGCGCCTGCTGCGCATCGTGAACGACATCGAGCATAATCTCACCGGCTACCTGTCGGTCTTCACGATGATCAATGTCGTGCTCGGCGTCGCGGTCGGCGTCGGCGCCTGGCTGTTCGGCTTTCCGAATCCTGTGATCTTCGGCGTGCTCGCCGCGATCCTGAATTTCCTGCCCTATGTCGGCCCAGGCATGATGGCGCTGGTCCTGCTCGGCGTCGGCATGGTGACGTTCGATTCGCTCAGTCATGCCTTGGCGGCGCCGGCGGCTTTCATTGCGCTTACGACCATCGAGGGGCATTTCATCACCCCGGCCGTGATGGGGCGCAAGCTCACGCTCAATCCGATGATGGTGTTTCTGTCGCTGGCATTCTGGACCTGGCTCTGGGGCCCAATGGGCGCGTTTCTCGCCGTTCCGCTCTCGATCATCGCCCTGGTGACGATGAATCACCTGTTTCCGTCGACCGACACGAAGCTCCCGGAGTGAATGGAACTTTTGGTGGAAGCGCGGGTTAAGGCGGCGCGGGCTTCTTCCCCCAAAATTCGGAGTGTTACATGTCGGATCGTACCAGCAGCATCAAGGACGCCGTGAAAGACACGGCACGCGACGTCAACAAGGCGGCCTCCGATGCCCAGAGCGATATCGGCGCCGATCTGAGCGCACTCGGTGGCGATATGACCCGCCTCGCCGAGCAGGTGGCGGCGATCCTCGCAGCCAAGGGCAACACGGTTTATCAGTCGGCGCGCTCGAGCGTCGAAGGTGTCGCCGGCGAAGCGCGTGAGGCGGTCGGCGAAGTCGCTGACACTTTCACCGACGCGATCGACGAATCGATCGAGACCCGGCCTTACACCACGCTGGCGATCACGCTCGGCCTCGGCTTCCTGCTTGGCGCGATCTGGCGGCGCTGATCGCCCTTCAGAGCCCCGGCCTTGCGGGGCTCTCGCTTCTTGCTCTGACGCGTTTTCTTCACGCGAACCGGCATCCACTTCGCTCGAAAACGCTATAGGCGCATCAGATGATCAAGGGGCTGATCAACGAACAGCTGCTGAAGCTGAGGCTCAAGACCGGCTTCAGCAGCGCCATCGTCATATTCGCGATCGTCACGTGGATTTCGACGGTCATCGCCGTCGTATTCTTTCTGATCGCCGCATTCGTCTGGCTATCGCAGCGCTATGATTCAGTGACCGCTGCGCTGATCATCGCTGGAATCTTTCTGGCGCTGGCGATCATATCGCTGCTGGCGCTGGTGCTGACGCGCGGCCGCAATATCGATCGGGCGCGGGCCGAACTCACGCTGGCGGCGACGGCCCGTCAGCATTCCGCGGTGTCATGGATGGACCCGAAGATGCTCGCGATGGGCGTGCAGGTGCTGTCCTTCATGGGCCTCAAGCGCATCGTGCCGATCGCCGCCGCGGGTTTCCTGGCCGCAACCCTGGGCAAGGAATGGGCGCGTCATCACGCGCGCAATAAGGAACCTGAGGCTTAAGGCAGCGGCGCGAGCGGCGGGAAGCTGCCGGTATTCTGCTTCAGAGCATTGCGCGAAAACTGGCTGTCTTGTTTCATCTGTACGATCAGCGCCTCGACGCTGTCGAATTTCAGCTCCTCGCGGACCCAGGCGATGAACGCGACGTCGAGCGTCTTGCCGTAGAGGTCGCCTTCGAAATCGAACAGCACGACTTCCAGCAGCACCGGGCCATTGTCGAATGTCGGCCGGCGGCCGAAGCTCGCGACGCCGTCATACAGGTGGCCGTCGAAGCGCACGCGGACGGCATAGATGCCGTGCCGCAGGCCGCAGGCGGGATCGACCCGGATATTCGCGGTGGGAAAGCCGAGGTCGCGGCCGCGCTTCTCGCCATGCACCACTTCGCCGGTCACGAACCACGGATAGCCGAGCATCGCGGTGGCGTCGTCGATCTTCCCCAGCGTCAGCGCATTGCGGATCGCGCCGGACGAGACCGGCCGTCCGTCGATCGCATAATGCGGCACCACCTCGACCGAGAAACCATGTTTCTCGCCACGTTCGGCGAGGAAAGCCGGCGTGCCGGTGCGCTTGTTTCCGAAATTGAAGTCGTGGCCGATCATGGCGCCGGTGATCGCGAAGCGCTCGACCAGGATCTGCTGCACGAAGTCCTCAGCCGACAGCGCCGCCAGCTTCTCCTTGAAATCGAGCACGATCACGCCGTCGAGGCCGGTCGCGGCGAGCAGGCGCACCTTGGTCGGCGCGTCGGACAGCCGGAATAGCGGCTCGGTGGGACGGAAGAAGCTGCGCGGATGCGGCTCGAAGGTCAGCGCCGCCGCGGGGCGGCCGGTGGCGTCGCCGCGCGCCCGCGCCGCCGCCACGGCAGCGCGATGGCCGAGGTGAACGCCGTCGAAATTGCCGATGGTCACGACCGCGCCGCGCAGCTCCGGCGCTGCGGCCTCGCCGCTCGCCAGAGTGAATGGCCTCGTCGGTGCGTTCATCTCGGTCATGTGGGATTATCAGCCGGGGTGATCCCTATAGAAACAGCCGCTGGCGAGTTCAACTGGTTGGCTCCGTCCGAGGATACATGAAAGCGACCTCGGATTTCGGCATCCCGATCGCCCGGTAGAAGCCCAGTGCGTCCGGCGCCGAGAGCAGCAGACACATCGAGTCCGGCCCGGCGGCGGCATGGGTCTCGGCGATCAGCCGTGTCCCGATACCCTGCCCCTGGTAGTCGCGGTCAACCGCGAGGTCGGACAGGTAGCAGCAATAGGCGAAATCCGAGAGCGCGCGCGACACGCCGACCAGCCGGTCGCCGTCCCGGGCGCTGACGATCAGGTTGGCATGACGCAGCATTTTCGCGATCCGCTCCGGATTGCCCACCGGCCGGCGCTCCGCCAGCCCGGACCGCTCCAGGATGTCGATGAAGGCGGCGGCGCCGAGGTCGTCTTCCCGCCGGTAAGCAATGGCCATGGCCGTTCCCTGAATGTGGCGCGCAGCATGTCTGCGCCCAGCATAGCCTAATCGCCAATCGCCGGCGGCTATGGCGAGGTTAACTGATTGTTCAAGAGCGTTGGCTAGTGTCCCGCGATTGGGGCGGGGAGAGCGACCCGGATGGCCGTTACTGGAAAGGCGGCGCTGGTCGTCGCAGGTCGGAGCGGATCATGAACGTCGATCTATCGATGCAGGTGCTCGTGGTCGATGACTACAACACGATGCTGCGTATCATCCGGAACCTGTTGAAGCAGATCGGCTTCGACAATATCGATGACGCCAATGACGGCACCTCGGCCCTGGTGCGCCTGCGCGAAAAGAAATACGGGCTGGTGATCTCCGATTGGAACATGGAGCCGATGAGCGGCTATGACCTGCTGATCCAGGTCCGGGCCGATCCGCTGCTGGCCCATTTGCCGTTCATCATGGTCACGGCCGAGTCCAAGACCGAGAACGTCATCGCGGCCAAGAAGGCCGGCGTGAACAATTACATCGTGAAGCCGTTCAACGCCCAGACCTTGCAGAGCAAGATCGAGACGGTGTTCGAACAGGAAGCGGAGTCGAACGCCGCAGCTTAGCGGAGTTCGTTCGTTCGACGCCGGCTGGCGCAATCGTTTTAGCGTAGTTCCTGCATCACCGCGATCGGCTCGGCGCCCGCCTCGGCGAGAGCGCGCGCGAACACGGCCGGATCGGCGAATTCCTCTGCGTGAATGCCGGCGCGGATGAACAGGAAATCGAGACCGGCGGCGTTCGCGCCGATCAGGTCGGTGCGGATCGAGTCACCGATCGCCAGGATGCGCTTATGATCGGGTTTGCGGCCGCGCACCTGCTCGGCCTTGGCCAAGGCCATGTCATAGATCGGGCGATGCGGCTTGCCCGCATAGAACACCTCGCCGCCGATTGCGGCATAGGCATCGGCCAGCGCGCCGGCGCAATAGATCAGGTCGTTGCCCCGCGAGACCACGACGTCCGGATTGCCGCACAGCATGAACAGCCCGCGCTGTTTGAGCCTGGCCAGCAGCGGTGCGTAGTCCTCCGGCGTTTCTTTGGTGTCGTCGAACAGCCCGGTGCAGACGACATAATCGGCCTGCTCCGCCGCGACCAGCGCGACATCCAGTTCGGTGAAGATCGGCAGATCGCGCTCCGGCCCGATATGGAACACGGTCTGACCCTTGCGTTCCCGGATCACGGATTGAGTCACGTCGCCGGAACTCGCCACGTCGTCGAATACGTCGCGCGCCACGCCGACGTCACCGACCTGCTTGATGACGTGCGGACCGGGCCGCGGCGCGTTGGTGATCAGCACCACCGCGCCTCCGTTCTTGCGGAAGCGCGCCAGTGCATCACACGCGCCCGCGAATGGACGCACGCCGTTATGCACCACGCCCCAGACGTCGCAGAGCAGGACGTCATATCGCCCGGCGATGGATTCAAAGTGTTCGAGAACCGTCGGCATGAAACTCAATCTGTCGGAGGATAGTCAGAACGTCGCCGCTTAATGGCGCGCGATGACGGCCGTTGCAAGCTGGGCCAGGCCTGAGCGCGCGACCGGCGCCGGCTGCTTGGGCAGGGCGGCGGTCTCGACCGGCGGCGCGGGCTCGGAGACGCCTTGCAGCGCGTCGGCGCGCACCGGCCGCGGCGGCGAGAACAGGAAGCCCTGGCCGTAACGCAAGTCGCAGTCTAGCAGGTCGATCGCCATCGGCTCGGTTTCGATCTTGTCGCCGATCAGGTCGATGCCGAAACGCAGCATCAGGTCGGACAGGTCGGCTGGATGGATATCGCTCGATGGCGCGATGCCGCTGCGGTTGAGCAACAGGTTGCCCGGCACCTTGATGAATTTCACATGGCGGTCGGCGAGGTCGCGCGGCTGCAAGCCGAGATCGGTGACATTGTCGATCGAGAAACGGTAACCGTGCTGTGCCAGCGTCGCCAGCGCCTCGTGCTCCCTCGGCCCCATCGTGCGCCAGACCGCATGCCTGAATTCCAGCACCAGCGACGGCGCGATGGCGCGGTTCGCTTCGAGAAACTCGACCAGTTGCGGAAACACCGTGGCATCGGTGAGGGTCGCTGCCGAAAGATTGCAGAACAGCCCAACTTCGCGATTCTTCAGCAGCAGGCGGCGCACGATCTGGACGCAGCGGAACACCGCGAGATTGTCGATCTTCGGCATCAGGCCGGCGTCTTCGGCGGCCGGCACAAAATCCGCGGCTGGGATGGCGTCGCCATTGTCGCCGCGCAGCCGCGACAGCGCCTCGTAATAGCGCACCTTGCGCTGCGGCAGCGTGACAATCGGCTGCAGGTAGAGATCGATGCGGTTGCTCTCGATCGCGTCGCGCAAGCTGCTCACCAGCCGCTCGGTTGCGGAACCGGTCGCGGGCGCCGAAGCGGACTGAATGGTCGGCTCGATCTCCACGAAATCGGCGCCCGGGAGCGACGTCGGCAAGGGCAATTGAATCGACGATTGAACCGATGGCTCGATCGACGCCGGGACGGACGCTTGAACCGGCGGCTGGGTCGCGGACTGGTGAGCGCGTTCCTGCGCTAGCCGATCCTGCGCGGCGACCGATTCCGCCAGTTGCTTGACCAGATTGCTGAGCTCGCCGAGTTCGACGCCGAGCGGATCGGTTGCGGCACGGGTGCGCGCCACTGCGGCGTCGACCTTGCCCTCCATCGCCGACAGCCGGCGGTCGAGTGCCGCCATCTGGCGCGCGATGTCAGAGCCGGAGCGCGAAAGGTCCGCGATATGGTCGCCGACCACGCCACGGTCGCCCAGGCGCGTGGTCACCATATTGCCGAGCGACAAAAGCACCAGGACGACGACCGCAACCAACGCGGCCTGCCAGAGATCGATGCCGAAGCCGAGCAGCGCCACCGCGCCGGTCGAGCCGGCGATCAACACCATGCAGATCGCAACAAAGATGGCGCCGATGCGCGACATGGTCCGGTCCGATGCCCCGCGGCTGATTCGCCGCTGCCGCCCACAATGTTCATGACCGCCGCGGGGCGCGCAAGCGAATGGCGATGTGATCCTGCCGCAGGGTTAAGGCGGGCAATCCCGCGTTCCCGTGAGGCCGGCCCGGAATGACGGCGCCTCAATCACGGCTTCGGCGGCATGATCGCATAGCCGATCCGCTCCGGGCGGACCCGCGGATTGAGCGTCTGGCGCGGCAGCACCAGTGACGGCTGCAATTCCGCGCGCGGGAAGGCGCTGCGCAAGGCGGGCGGCATGCCGGGCTCATCGCGGCGCTGCTGCCACACAAAAACCGCGCCGCGCCGCTCGAAGTCGGCCATGTCGATCCAGGGGCTGAGCTTCGGATCGCCATGGACCAGCACATGCGGGCGGTCCGGCGAATAGACCGCGACATTGTTGGCCGCGAATTCGCCGGCCCCGGTGGTGCCGTAATCGGCGCCGCTGACATAGCGCAACGGCGTGCCGGTGCGGGTGCGCCAGTCGCGCGTCACGGTGTCCGCCAGCAGGCGTCCTGGGAACTCGGTGCCCTTGGCGCGGTCACGCACGAACGGCTCGAACAGCTCGGAGGCGAGATAACCGATCGGAAAGGCGGCGAACACGACGAGGAAGACGATGGCGAAACGCCGCAACCGCTCGCGGCCAGCGACCGGACCGAGCCACATCACGGCGGCGAGCGTCGCGAAGATCCAGAGCGGATAACCCCACGAGGCGACCAGCGTGCGTCCGAGCAAAGCGGCGAGCAGCGTGATGATGACAAACGGCCCGAACGCCAATGCGCTGACGATGCGCAAAGCCGTCCGGTCGGAATCCGGACGCGCGCGGCTCGCGCCGAAATAGGCCAGCGCGATCAAGAGCAGCGCCGGAGAGATGAACGCAGCCTGGCTCGCGATCCAGCCGAGCGGGAAGGTCAGGAACTGGTACCAATGAGCCGCCGTGATGGCGCGGCCCTCGACATAGCGCAACGGCTGAAAGTCGGACTCGATCAGCCACCACAGATTTGGCCCGAGCACGATCAGGAACGCGGCTGTCATCAGATACGGCCCCGGCGTGCGCCACGCGCGCCGTGAAATGGGGTCGATCAGAAGGATGAGGCCGAGCGTCGCCGCGAGCGCGAAAGCGGTGTATTTCGACCAGAACGCCAGCGCCAGGAACGCGCCCGACAGGAGCCAGTCGCCCGCCCGTCCCGACATCACGCCGCGATAGAAGAACCAGCCGGTCAGCGCCCAGAACGGCAGCTGCAGCACGTCGTGATTGAACTTGATTCCGGAAATGCTGAGGAAGTGTAGCCCTTCGAGCGCTAGCGCCGCGATCAGCGCGCGGCGTTCGTCCACCATCTCGCGCGCAAAGCGCCAGACCACGTAAATGCAGGCCGCGCTTGCCAGCGGACCGAGCAGCGCGACGGCGCGCACTTCGCCGGTCAGGCGATAGGACAGGTCGGCCAGCCACCAGGGCAGCGGCGGGTGCTTGAAGTAGCCGAGCTGCCACTCCTTGCCGAGCGCCAGTCCCTCGACCACGTCGAGTTGCAGGTTTCCGCCGAGCAGGATCGGCAGCAGGGTCCAGACCACGACATGCAGCCCGAGCACCCAGGCGATCACCCGGCCCGGACGCACCTGCGCCGCGACCAGCGCGCGGTCGAGGAACTTGCCACGTGCGGGAACGGAGGCCATGCGGTCCCTTGGATCAGCCGCCGCGAACGGTCAAGCGCACAGCGGTGATTTTCGCCATCTCCAGGGATGCGCGCCGGGCGGCGCAGCTTGCCCGCCTCCGGTGCGGCTGCTACCACCCGCGCCATCCCACAAAGCGGCGAGACCGGCGATGGCCGACAAGACCAACAAGCTGAAGGCGCGCCTGCCGCGCGGGCTGGCTGATCGCGGCCCGGCTGAGATCGCGGCGACGCGCCGCATGATCGAGACCATCCAGCAGGTCTATGAACTCTACGGCTTCGAGCCGGTGGAGACGCCGGCGATCGAATACACCGACGCGCTCGGCAAATTCCTGCCCGATCAGGATCGTCCGAACGAAGGCGTATTCTCGTTTCAGGACGACGACGAACAATGGCTCTCGCTGCGCTACGATCTCACCGCGCCGCTCGCGCGCTATGTCGCGGAGAAGATCGGCACCGCTGATTTTGTGCTGCCGTATCGCAGCTATCGCAGTGGCTATGTGTTCCGCAACGAGAAGCCGGGGCCGGGACGGTTCCGCCAATTCATGCAGTTCGATGCCGACACGGTGGGAAGCGCTTCGCCCGCCGCGGATGCCGAAATCTGCATGATGGCTGCGGACACGATGGAAGCGCTCGGCATTCCGCGCGGCAGCTACGTTGTGAAGGTGAATAATCGCAAGGTGCTCGACGGCGTTCTCGAATCCGTCGGTCTCGCAGGCGACGCGAATGCGGGAAAGCGTCTCACCGTGCTGCGCGCGATCGACAAGCTCGATCGCCTCGGTGTCGAGGGCGTGCGTCAGTTGCTCGGCGAAGGGCGCAAAGACGACAGCGGAGATTTTACCAAGGGCGCCGGGCTCTCGCCGGAATCCAGCGCGCGCATTATCGCGTCGATTTCAGTGCCGTCCGGCGACAACAAGACGACCATCGCTCAACTGATGCTGCTGGCCGAGCAGGGCGCAGCGGAGCTCTTCGGCATTGCGGAACTGACCAAGGCGGCCGGCTACGGCGAAGATCGCATCCTCATTGATCCGTCGGTCGTGCGCGGGCTCGAATATTACACCGGCCCGGTCTACGAAGTTGAATTGCTGCTCGACACCAAGGATGACAAGGGACGGCCGGTGCGTTTCGGTTCGGTCGGCGGCGGCGGGCGTTATGACGGGCTGGTGTCGCGCTTCCGGGGCGAGCCGGTGCCTGCGACGGGATTCTCGATCGGCGTGTCGCGGTTGCAGGCCGCGCTGACCTTGATCGGCAAGCTGGACACCAAGCCTGCAACCGGTCCGGTGGTGGTCACGGTGTTCGACCGTGATCGGGTCGCCGATTATCAGGCCATGGTCGGGGCTTTGCGCAACGCGAAGATCCGCGCCGAGCTCTATCTCGGCAATCCGAAGAACATGGGCAACCAGCTCAAATATGCCGACAAGCGCAACGCGCCCTGCGTCGTGATCCAGGGCTCGGACGAGAAGGCCGAGGGCGTGATTCAGATCAAGGATCTGGTGCTGGGCGCGAGCCTCACCGCGATCAAGGATCGCGAAGAGTATCTGCAGAAGCAGGCCGAGGCGCAGCAGAAGGTGCCGGAAGCTCAGCTGGTCGAAGCGGTGCGCGCCGTGCTGGCGAAGCACGGGCTGTCAAACTAACACGACGCGTTTTGTGGCGAGCGCCTGTTTCTCTAGATCAAAGAAGCCTGAGGCTGCGCCGTGACAGACTAGTAGCGGGTCCGGATCACAACCGCGCTCATCACGGGCAGATAGCGCCGGGTCCGCACTTCCGG